>JBKJIA010000112.1:0-4267 GCA_046598735.1 Polyangiales bacterium | reverse complement strand
CGCACGGTGTTGTCCGAGCCATCACGGTCGGCTTTGTTCACGGCGAACACGTCCGCGATTTCGAGAATGCCCGCCTTGATCGCCTGAATGTCGTCACCGCCGCCGGGCGCCATGACCACCACCGTGGTGTGCGCCAGCCGCGCGATTTCGAGCTCGTCCTGCCCCACGCCCACGGTTTCGACGATGATCACATCGCAGCCGAACGCATCGAGCACACGCATCACGTCGCCCGCCGAGCGCGACAAACCACCCATATGCCCGCGCGTGGCAAGCGAGCGAATGAACACCTGATCGTCCAAGAAATGCCGCTGCATCCGGATGCGATCGCCGAGAATCGCGCCGCCCGTGAACGGACTCGACGGGTCGACTGCAAGCACGCCAACCTTACGGTTCAAGGCGCGCTGA
This sequence comes from Polyangiales bacterium, assembly GCA_046598735.1. GTDB lineage: Bacteria > Myxococcota_A > Polyangia > Polyangiales > DASUME01 > DASUME01. The sequence goes on along the minus strand of JBKJIA010000112.1, from coordinate 3,862 downwards.
TGTTCGATCACGCGATCGACGAGCGTGCTCTTGCCCGCACCGGGCGTGCCCGTAATTCCGAGCACGTACGCCTTGCCCGCATGGGGATACAACGCCTTGAGCTGCGCGAGATAGCCCGGCACACGATCATCGATCAGGCGCATCAAACGGGCTGCCGCACGCTGCTCTCCTGCAACGACGCGGGAGACGAGATCGGTGGCTGCGTTTTCGGAAGACACGGGCATCTCCGTGAAGCTCGAAAGGCCGTGCAGCAAGCGGAAACAAGCGCGAGCAAGCGGGAAACAAACACAAACAAAACGAGCCGCCCGAAAAATCGAACGGCTCGTTTGCTACGTCATTCTGGTGGGCGATGCTGGGATTGAACCAGCGACTTCCTCCGTGTGAAGAAGGCACTCTACCACTGAGTTAATCGCCCGATGCGGGAGTCGACTGATAGCACGCAGCCTTTCGGCTGCAACGAAGCTCGCCACGAAAACGCGTTGGAACGCGCCCCGAGGCCAGCTGCGCGCAACCATCAGGTCGGTTGTTTGCCCTCAAGCTTGGCGCGCAGCAGATCGCCGAACGTGCCCAGGCCGTGGCGCGCCGCTTCACGTCGATAGTCTTGCACTGCGCGCTTCTCTTCTTCGACGAGCAAAAGCTTACGCGAGCAACGCAAACCTCCATCGCGGTCCATCGCCACAACCTTGACGGGGATCTGCGTGCCGGGTGCGAAACCCTTACGGTGATCGGTGCCGCGCTCCGTGCCCATTTCCATGTTCGGAATGAAGCCACGACCGCGACGACCGAACACGCCAGGGAACTGCACGATCAAGCCCATGGGCTCGACCTTCTCGACGACGACCGTGACATGGGCGCCGATCTTTGGTGGCTTGCCGCTCTTTCCTTCGGCTTCGCCCGCCGCCATGGCCTTCTCTTCGTTAGCCGACAGGCGCGACAACGAGATACGGCGCAGCTTGCGATCCACGCGCTCAACGACCACGCGCAGCTCTTGTCCCTCTTGCACGGCCTGATTGGCGTGCTTGAGCTCGCGACCCAGCTCCGAGATGTGCAGCAAGCCTTCGATGTTTGGCACAAGCTCGATGAACGCGCCGAAATCGGTCGTACGCGTGATTTTGCCGGTGTGAACGCTGCCGGGCTCAAGCACATCGGCGTGCTGCGACCACGGATCGTCCAACAACGACTTCATCGACAGCGAGACGCGCTCGCGGTCGCGACGCGTGGGGCCTTCGCCTACGCGCAGGACCTGCACCTCAACCTCGTCGCCGCTCTTGGCAACATCAGCCGGCCGCACGCCACGGTTGAACGAAAGTTCGCTCTGGTGAACGAGACCTTCGATGCCACCGAGATCGACGAACACGCCGAAGTCGCGCACGTGCGTGACTACGCCCTTCAGGCGCTGTCCCGGTTGCAGTGACTTGAAGAGTGCCTTAGCGGCCTTGCGCTGTTGACGCTCGATGATGCCGCGCCTGCTGACCACGAAACCATGCGTGCCAGCCTTGGTGGGCGGCAGCGTGAACTCGAGGCGCTGACCGAGCACTTCTTCCGGATTCTCGAGCGGCGCAAGCGACATGCCGCTGGCCGGGCAAAACACGCGAATGCCTTCGACCATGACGTCGAAACCGCCGCGATTGAACCCGAACACCACACCGCGCACACGACGACGCGCCTCCCGTGCACCCTCGAGGCGCTTCTTGGCGGCAGGCACATCGACAATGCGATTGACGATCACCACGTGCCCGCTCTCGGCCACCGACCCAATGCGACCACGGAAGATCGTTCCAAGCTCGGGCGCGGGTGGCGCTTCGGGCTCGGGCTCGGGCTCCGCATGCTCTGCTTCGGCGTGATGCTCTTCGCCCGCGTGCGCTTCGCCCGCGTGCGCTTCGACCGCGTGTGCTTCGCCCGCGTGTGCTTCGACCGCGTGCGCTTCGACCGCCGCCGCTTCAACCTCAACCGGCATGGCAGGCGCCGCGACGATCGCCGAGAACGACACGTCTTCAGCAACAGCTTGTGCGGCTTCGGCGGGCGAGTCGGGCGCGACTGCGACAACACTCGCGTCGCTAGCAGCGCCAGGCTCCGCTGAGCCTTCGGCCGCGACCGCGGCTTCGGTCGGTTCCGACGGCTGCGCGACTGCTTCGGCCGCAGCCTCAGGAGGCGGATCCGGAATCACCGGCACTTCGCGCGGCTCGAAAATATCGACAAATGCCGTGGCCTTGCCGAACAAATCTACCGCGAACGCTCCGTCGTTGATCGCCGACACGCGGCCGGCCACGATCTCGCCAGCAGTAAACGCATGTCGTTTGGCGCCCGCGGCGCCCTCGAAGAAGCGCGCGTAGATGCCGGCCGATCCCTCTTTTGCCGGACGCTCAGGACGCGGACCACGTTCGCGCGGTTCGCGGTGCTGCTGCCCTTCGCCCGCCGGCGCTTGATCGGCCGCGCCCTCTGCACCCTCAGCGCCAGCTTGTGCGCCCGGTCCCTTCTTACGACGACGACGCCTGCGCTTCTTCTTGCCTGGCTCGCCACCGGCCTGGCCTTCCGCGCCTTCGGCCGAAGCGCCTTCTTCGGCGCCCTCGCCTTCTTCGCCGTCGACGTCGCCCTCGCCGCCTTCGTCAGACGCGGCATGTGCCTCGCCTTCCGATGCCGCGTGGGTTTCGCTGCCGCCGCCGCTGTCTGTCGCGGATGCGGGAGCTGCCTCGGATGTAGATGCCGGGGCATCCTGGGATGAGGATGCGATTGCGTCCTGGCTTGGGGCCCTTTGCTCAACCGCCGACGCGGGAGCCTCGGGCGCTTCGTTCTGTTCGTTCATGACGTGCCTAAATTTGCAGCCGAAAATGGCCGTGGGGCACGCAGACTACGCCGCAGGATCGGGGGGCGTCAAGGCGGCCTCATCCAGTACGCGCGTGGGGCTGTCAGTTCGGCGCAAAGTCCCACTTCAAATCGACTTGGCCCTCGGGCCCCGTGAAGCGCAGCATAGCGAACGTGGCTTCCGGCGGAATCGTTGGATAGCCGTCTTCGTGCTTCACCGGAAAGACGAGTCGAAACGCTTGGCGCAGCGGACTTACGCTGGGAAAGTAAGTGCGTTCGGCGGGCGTGGGCCGCTTGATTTTTTCGATCTCCACCGGCCGAATCTGTCGTCCGCGATCGTCGATCAACAGCACACGCCACGCCCCACGCTCATTGGTGAGGTCAAGCTCGCGAAACTTGGCCCCGCCAAGCGTGACGAGAAAGCGGTGATGTTGTTCCGCATCTGCCAGCGTGGCGCTCAACATGGCATTGCGGGCATCTGTCGCGAGGCCGAAGTCTTCTCCGTAGCGCACGACGTAGCCCCAACGAAACTCGCGCGATTCAAAGGTCGCAGTCACGTGCAATACGCTGGTCAAACGTCCGAAATCGAAAGGCGATGCGTCCCGGGTCCACATCTCGTAGACGGTTTCGTAGTCGCGCGGGGTCAGCGCATGCGCGCGCGGTTTGATCGACACGATCGGCGCGGCACACGCTGCAATCACGCACGCCACAAGCATCGATCCCATCACGCGCCGCCCGAGAGTCATGCGCTCAGACTTATCGGTGTTGCTCCTAGAAGTCCAACATCCCGGTGCGCGACCGTCAGTTGTCCTGCTTCGCCCCATCGGCTATGTCCGTATCGCTGCGTAACGTCTTGGCCTTCCGGGCGTACTTACGCCGCATGGAGGCAACTCTGAGCACCTCGGTCGAACGTCCCGCGCTTACACGCGACGACTTATTGTCGGTGTACTACGACGCGCTCACGCCGCCCGATCTGTGGCGGGTGGGCACCGAAGCGGAGAAGTTCGGCCTGCTCAACGATACGGGCGCCCCGATCCCATACACCGGGCCCCGCAGCGTC
>JBKJIA010000677.1:0-18749 GCA_046598735.1 Polyangiales bacterium | reverse complement strand
GCCCGTCGTGAGCGAGACGCCGATGGCGCTGAATATCACGTCGCTTGAAGCCTTGCGCGCCCAGGTCGATAGCGGCTTTGCGCGGGCACGCGGGTACTGTTCGAACCCCACGGACGGTTGTTTTGACAACACCTGCGCGTCGCGCTGTGTGGACCCGAGCTCCCAGCGCCCCTGCGGTGACCTCCGCGAGGCGATTCGCGGCAAAAACTACTGCTATTGCCCGCCCGAGGCGAGAGTCCCCGAAACCTGCGAGCGCCCTTTCACCGAGCCTGCGCAAGGAGGTTTGAACCTCGACAAGTCTTCGCTCAATGGACCCCAGAAGCTGGCCGGCGCCTACCCAACGTTCGAAGTCTACCCTTACTATGATTCGGGCAAGACCATCGACGTCAACGGCACGGCGCGCAAATCGCTTATCCCGATGCCGACGTTTACCTTGCACATGGTGCATGGCGGGCCGTTCTACGGCTTCCTGAGCGGGCTCGTGACCGAGACGGGGGCGCCGATCACCAAGGTCGGTCCGGCCATCTATAAGATGACGGTGCCCAACGAGGGCAAGGCTAAGATTCGCGTACTCGTCTCGGCGGAAGAGAAGCCGCATTCTTCGCCCTTCACGGACATCACCGGTGCAGCCACCACCTACGGCACGACTTCGGACAAGGTTGCGCTGGCGGGAATCGCCAAGCTGAGCTCGCTACTTAACTTGAGCCGCACCACGGCCACTTTGACCGATCTATTGGACGATAACGGCCGGGAGCTCGTAGCTGGCATGGGCTCCTCCGTGACGCTCACACGCAAGGACGGCGCCACCGCAGGCCACGCCATCTTCACCAAGACCGGTATACCCACGATCACGATGGAAGTACGCAATCTGCCGTCGGTAGGTTATGTGACGACGATCGCCATCACCAAGGCTGCCGTGTCACGACCTGCCGCCTGCGGTTGGTTTGGCTCGGCCATGCTCGGCACGGCCTTCACACTCAGCGATGGCGTGAACCCTCCGGCCCGCGTGCAGGGGATCGATCAGTGGTCATGCATTCCGTTCAACATGGTCAACACACTTCCCTGATCTAAGGCATCGCGCGCTGCCGGGGGCCCCCTAGATTTAGATTTAAGAACCAAGGCGGCTCCGACAACTTCATGCTGGTGATTGCGCCGAAGGTTCGAGACCATGCTGTGCTGAGCGGGTCGCTTTCGCATGGAGCGCGATCGTCGAAAGCTGAGGGATGACCATGAACGCGAGACTTACGCAGGCGCTGTGCACCGTCCAACTCGGATTGTGGGCGTGCGTTGTCAACCCAGGCTGCACGCACACGGCCGCGGATCCTGCACCTGGCGATGGCACGAATAACGCACGCACCGACACGAACGCGGTCGCAGAGGATGGCGACGTGGACGCGCAGGACGAAACGCCGGCGCAAGTCCCGCCCGCAGCAACGGCGACCACCCCCGTCGTCAATACGACTGTTCCCCCGGCCGTGGCGTGCGAAGGCACCCTTACCTTTGCCGATGCGGACTTGGAGCGACTGATTCGTAGTCAGAAAGGAGTACCTGCGCAGGGTCCGCTCCACGCCACCGATGTCGCCGCTATCACGTACTTGGTGGCCGATGGTCTCTACATTGGAAAGCTCGACGGCATCGAGTGCTTAGCACGCCTCAGCTGGCTGCATTTGAACGATAACGGTCTGGTCGACTTGAGCCCGCTGCGCGGTTTGAGCGAGCTCAGCAGCCTTAGTCTGAATGGCAATCGCATCTCGGATCTAAGTCCGCTCGCGGGCCTGCACGGCCTTCGCTTTCTGGAGCTTGCTAAGAACACCGTGCGCGACCTGAGTCCGTTGGCTGAGCTCCGGGCACTAGAGTACTTGGATCTGCGCAGCAATGGCCTCGAGGACATTGCCACGCTTTCCCGGCTAACGGCGCTCACCGAGCTCCATCTCCTCAACAATCCGCTGGCCGGGCTTGCAGCGCTCGCGACCCTTACGGAGTTGCGCACGCTCAGCGCGCAGCGCACGGGAGTGAGTGAGATCGAGGCGCTCGCAGCCCTGAGCCAACTGCGCCGCCTATCCCTCGATGGCAATGAGATCGACGATATCGATGCCTTGGTTGCACTGACGAACTTGCGTGAGCTGACACTGGGCGACAATCAGATCAGCAACCTGGCGGCCGTACGCGGTCTGACGCAGCTGACGATTCTCGACCTCGCGCGCAATCCGCTGACAAGTGTCGACGATCTGGGCGGCTTACACAGCCTGCAGCATCTGTACTTGAACGCAGCCAATGTCGCCGATACAGGTCCCCTGCGTGACCTTACCAACCTGACCACGCTGGGCTTGTATCAGAATGCGATTCGCGGCATCGCCCCTTTGCTCGAGAACGTGGGACTTAGCGCGGGGGATAACGTGTGGCTCGAAGGCAACGCGCTGACAGATTGTGCGCAAGTGACAGCGCTCAAAGCTCGTGGCGTAGGCGTGACCTCGGACTGTCGCTAAGGTTTAACGCGGCGGGTCCGCCCGGTTGCAATACTCAGATCGAGCCGCTGAACGTGGCGCCTGCGAAGGACGCGGAAAGAGTCGGCGCAAGCCGTAAACCTGCGCGCTTTTGTTGCTCGCTCTTGCCGCGACGCACGAAGTAGAGAATGGCTCCGGCCCCGACCGCTGCCACACCAACGACTGCGGTCGCGGTGCTGACGTTGCCGTAGCTGAGTGCCTGATCGTTGAGCTGCTGGTCGGCCTTACTGTCGCAAATCCCTTGCTTGCAGTCGGCCTTGTCCGCCTTGGATTTGGCACCGAGCATGAAGTACAGGCTCGCACCCAAGCTGCCGACACCCGTCGCAGCGATGCCGAGCGCGAGCTTGTCTCGCAACCCCCACTTGCGGCCTTGTTCGCCTTGCGGTTCGACCTGAGCATTGCCTTGTGGGCTGCCTTCGGGTCGCAGAGTAATGCGCAACTCCTTGTTGTCGCGCGGGGCGACATCGAGCTTGCGTGTGCTGTGCTCGTAACCTTCGGCACTGACCACGAGCTCGTGTAAACCAGGATTGAGTAAGATCGATCCATCCAGCATGACCGGCTCGCGAGAATCGATGCGCACTTTGGCGTCTGAAGGCGTGACCGTCAGCGCGTACTTGGCTACGAAGTCTTGCGCACGTACCAAGAGCTCGTTCACGGACTTGCGCTGTTCGTCGGTCAGGGCCTTACGCTCGTCCGAAAGCGCAGCAGACAGCGCACCGAGTGCCGTGACGTAGTCTTTGCCGCCAAATGCCGCCAGGCCGATACCGCGAAACGTGCGTGCGCTGGGCGCAATCTCGTGGGCGCGCTCGAACAGCGAACGTGCCTCCACCCAGTTGCCATCGCGGTATTCCGTGACGGCGACTTTGATCAGAGCTTCGTATTCGACGTCCGAAGAACCTTGGGCGTCTGCGTTACCGCGCGCTTGAGCCGATGCGCTATCGCCCAGCGCTGCGCCCAAACAGGGTTGAAGCGCGAGCAACGTCGCGGCCATGCGGATGATGCGAAGTTGCTTGTACACGTTCATGCTCCTTGGGACGCGGCACAGGCAGGGACGGCCATGGAAAATGGCGTAAGGTGCCCGCTGGGTTGTACGCAGAACACACGGGGCATCTCCCTCGCCGCTTACTCTCCCGGTGGATTCGAGACGAGCACGTCGCTCCCCACTGCGTCATCGCCGCTTCCAGGGTCGAGCGGAGGCGCTTCGGACAAGCGGGTACGCACGATGGCGCCGATACCGAGCGCGGCTGCCACCACGAACAGGATAACTCCCAGTACTGGGATGCGCGCTAGCAAGAACAAGACGAACACGCCTGCGCCCAGCTGGAGCACCGGACTTCCAACCAGACGCCGGATGGGTAAGATCTTACCAACGGCCAACGCAGACGCGGCGACCCCGGCATACATCGCCAGCGCCGAAGCCAGCGCCAAGACGATGGCCGCAGGAATGCCGAGGATGGTGATCGTCAGAAGCACGCACAGTATGGGCGCACAGAGCGCGCCCAACACACCAAGGGCAAACGTGCGCAGGGGCGCGGCCGTCATGGCCCGTTGCAAGGCATCGATGCGACGGGGCCATATGCCCAATAGGACCAGGCCAAACACGAACAGCAGCGCGTGACTCGAAGCCGATGACAAGGTGTGCGCGAGCCAACCGTCTTCGTCGTCTTCGTCCTTCTTGCGCTTACCATCGTCATCCTGGTCATCGCGGCGGGGATGAGCGCTGCCACCATGATCAGACTTGCTGCCGGCGACTACGGCTTCATCGTCATCGTCATCTGCATCCTCGTCCGCATCCTTGTCTGCATCACTGCTATCGTCATCGCCGTCTTGGAGGACGGTTGCGCCCTTTTCTTGGGTGACAGAGCCCCCAAGAGCCAACAGCTCGCCCTTGACCAGGCTGCCCGGCATCAGGTGGACATGTCCGCCGATGGCCACCGCGTCACCTTCCACAACACCATAAACAGTAAGGTTACCTCCGACCACGATGGCATCGCGCACGTGATCGCCCGCGGCGACCGTCGAGCTACCTCCCATCACCACGCGATCGGTAGCGCGCTTTTTTGAGGCGGCCGGTCGCGCAGGCGGGGGCGGCAACGGCGGCAGAGGTGGCGCGCCGGGCACGGCAACGCCCAGGATCGGTGCATCAGGCGGCGCATTCGCGCTTTCCGCCGGCTGCACCGGTGTGGTCACCATGGGTACGGTGTCATCGCTGGGAGGCACGGGCGCTGCGCTGCGCACGATCAGCATCTTACCGTCTACGTGCACCACCACGGGCTGCTCTCCGAGCACGGCGGTCAGCACTTCGCGCAGGGTGGCCTGTTTGACGCGCACGCTAACCAAAGGATCGTCCGGCAACGTACTGACGAGATTCAGGCCTGCGGCATCGGCCACGCGTCCTAATACTTTCGAAGTGGCCTCGCGCATCACACTCAGGCTGACGCGCTTTTGTTCTGGCAGCGCGCCTTCGATATCGAGCGCACGTGCGGGCTGCGCCATCCACAGCACAGCCAACAACATCAGACCGTTCGCAAAGTTTGGCGCGCGCATGCGAACCCGTACGAGCAAAAAGCGCGCGGGCACGAGCAACAGCGCGAGCAACAACCATGCACCGACCATCACTAGCCCCCAACCTCCCGGCAGATGGGAGACGACCTGATCGACCGCGGCCATCACGGCGCGTGCGATGCGTAGAATTTCGTAAGCCGTCGTCAGCGACGGCAAGTGCGAGGGCAGGTTTGGCTCCGAAAGGACGCCGGTGGTGATGGCGATCAAAAGCCCACCAAACAAGCCGGAAATGAGCGTGGTACGCGCGGGCACAGGCACGCTGGGAACGCGCACGCCGTTCAAGGCGGAGTCATTCATGACCGCGCCCACCAGGTCGTCGAGATCAAACGTGCTTGCGCCGAACTGCTCGCGTAGCTCGAGACCCAAGCGTGCTGACAGCAATCGAGTACACCTTACTGTTTCAGCGCATTCCTGGCATTGAGCTACGTGTCCGAGCCCTAGCTTTGACGCGAGCTCATGCCGCCCGTGAGCGAGCGCTTCGATGTCTTGTTCTGAGAGGTGTCGGTCCATCACCTGGCCTCCAATGCATCACGCAGACGACTTCGTCCGCGATGTAACCAGGTCATGACCGTGCCAAGTGGCACCTCCAGGCTGCGCGCGATCTCTTCATAGGTGGCTTCGTGCACATGGAACATCACCAGTGCAGCTCGCATGTCTGCGGGTAGCTGCGCGAGCGCTTTCTCAACATCCTGTGCACCCTCGCGCGCCATGGCAAGACGCTCAGGGTCGGGATGGTTATCGAGAGCTAACTGGGTCTGCTCTTCGCCATCGCGGGCGAACGAGGCGCGCTCTAGGCCTCGCCGTCGCAAGCGGTCGCGGCATACATTGCGGGTGAGTGTAAATCCCCAGCTTCGGAAGGAACCTTGGGCAGGGTCAAACCGTAAGATTTGCTGGACCACGCGTTCTAGGGATTCTTGCAGTGCATCGCGTGCTTCTTGGGCGCCTGCGAACTGCTGACAAATGCTGAGCATGGCCGGCGCATGGGTACGCAACAGAACCTCCAATGCAGCGCGATCACCGCGCGCTGCCCTGAGCTCGAGGGCGGTATCTGGCACAATCGCCGGCACAGCGGCCGAGCCGTCGGCACGTAAGGGCGAGCGCGTCACGGCCTTGAGCATGCCCAATTGCAAGAGGAGCTCCATGGGCTTTCGTCACAGCACATGACGGGCAAGAAGTGAACAGTCGCAAAGAAGCTGAGACGCCCGTGGAGGTCGAGCGTGAATCAGGTGGCCGAAGCACCGGCGTCACGCCGCGAAGGGAGCTCGACGCCCCCATCAGGCGGACAGGCATGAGCGGCCGGCTTACTCACAGCGGACGCCGCACGGGTCGCGCTCAAGGCGCGGTTCACACGGGAGGCCCGCACTGGAATGACCTCTTCGACCACTTCGCCGGTCGGCAGATAGATGGCGCGTCCCGTTTGGGGATCGATCGCGAGCTGAGATTGCAGCGCCGGCGTCGGGCTCTTGGCCACGCCAAAAGATGCCATCACGCCCTCGGCCAAGCCGACTACGGGATCACAGGGATCCGGCGGGGCATACGCGCTGTTTGAAGCGTGCGTGCCGGACAAGGCGAGGGCAAAAACGGCCAACGCGACTGCGCTGCTGCGGAGCGAGAACATGAGAGACCTCCTGGAGAGCACAGTGGAGGACGATCCCGCCTGGCTCACCGGTCCCTACGCTTAGCGTGCCCCCGCTATTTCAACAAAAGAGAGATTCCAACGCCTGGCGTCAGTGTATCGCGCGCTGAATGGCGACCGCATCGACTTCGATCGGTGTTTCGATAAAGCCATCCGACTCCAAGACGGGAACGTGCGGATCATGGGCAAACATGAGCCCATCGGTACCGAGCATGCGCGCCACGAGCTCCACCCGTGAACGTACGCCGAGCTTGGGATAGATGCGCTTCAAGTAAGTGTGCACAGTGCCAACCGTCAGATGCTTTTCGGACGCAATCTGACGGGTAGAAGCGCCGCACATCAAGAGCCCCACCACGTCGCGCTCACGGGGTGTGAGGGGCGCTCGAGACAGCGCGTCGGTCACATCTTCGACGCTCGCGTGTCGTGACTCGTGACGCATGCGTGCGGAGTAAGAGAGCCCTCGCCCCATGATGCGTGTGGCCCAGCGAACGGTACGTAGATCGTGAGCATCGAGATGCTCTTTACCGGGAGGCAAGAACAGCGTGATCTGCCCCAATGTTTGGCGTCCATAACGCAGTGGAAAAGCGATCTGCGCGCGCTCCAAGCTATCTTCGACGCCGCCGCGGAAGGTTTCACCCCCGGTTAGCTGCACTTCATAGCTGTCCGCTACGCTCATTCGGGTCACCAGATCGGCAGCCCTAGCTGGATACGTTCTGACTGGGTCCAGGCGTGTCAGGCCATCGACCATGTCCAGGAATTGAAATGGCAACAAGGAGTACCTCGTTCTTCCCCCCGCCCCTGGGCCCCCACAATTGGGAACCCATAGCGTTGTTTGGCTAGTGAACTCCGCTCCTTACAGCCTGTCAACTGATCCAGGTCATTTTTTGATCCAATACAGGGCTGCTACAAGAACCAATATGAGTCCCTCAGTTCCTCTATGTAGTCGCGGCTGGCGCGGACGCTTCACTCCTCCCAAGTGGATAGTCGGCGTTTGCGAAGAACGGGAAATCCTCCGCCAGTCAATGCCCCTGATCTGAATGGGCCAGAGACTCCCGCCCAAACTAAGTAAGGTCACCTGACTCTTTGAGGCGCTTTCAAGAGGGCGAGGTCCGCAACCACACTTGCTGTGAGCGCCGTCACGCGAGGCCTGGGACCGGTGACTCGATACTGCGGACCATGACTTACAAAGCAGCACTTATTACGGCATTTTGCCTGGTTTCTGCATGTGCAGCCGACAACTCCGACGTCACGGTGGGTGTAGGGGGCCCAGGAGCCGGGAGTGGCGCCGACGGCGGTTCCAGTTCGGGAAACGGGCCGGGCAACGCCAACGGAACCGGTGGGCGCAGCGATGGCGGGGCCTGTGCAACCGACACGTTCAAGGCCGATGTGAAACCGTCAGCCTTGGTTTTTCAGATCGATACCAGTGGCAGCATGAATTGTCCGATCACGAAGCCTGCCTGCCTGAGCGACAACCCAACGGCAGCTCCGGACGACTCCCGTTGGGACGTGTTCCGCACGACGCTGAACGCCGTGCTCTCAGACTTGCCGGATACGCTCGCGGTCGGTTTGATGCATTTCCCGAATCCGGACACGGGCTGCGCGCCCACGACGCCGCTTGTCAACGTCGAGCTTTTGTCCACGTCGCGCAGCGGGATAAGCGCGCAGCTTGCGGCGCTCGTTCCGGAGTACATCACACCTACGCGCGATGCCGTGCAGAACGCGCTGAAGATCGCGAGCGCGCGACCCGAAGCCAATCGCTACGTGGTGCTGGCGACAGATGGCGCAGCGACGGTCTGCTTGGGCTGCAACGCGGCCTGTGCCACCGCGGGTAAGGTTCCAGCGAGCGAAAGCGATGCGCTGGTTGCGGACGTGAAAGCGGCCTTGAGCACGAATGGCGTACGCACCTTTGTGATCGGGGTACCCGGTGCGCAGACCTATCGAAGCGAGCTCTCGAAGGTGGCGGAAGCCGGTGGTACCGCGCGCATGCAAGGCTGCAATCACGCCGGTCCCAACTACTGTCACTACGATCTTACGGATGCGACGGCAGATTTTGGGGCGGTGCTAGCTGACGCATTGGCAGCGATCGGCGGTAGCGTGCTGACTTGCGATTTCGCGGTGCCCAGCATGGCGGACTTCGATCCGAACAAGGTCAACGTGGAGCTCACGACCGGCGGCTCGAAGACTCAGCTCAAGCGCGACCCCCAGGAGATGAACGGCTGGAACTATAGCGAAGACGGTAAGACGATCCGGTTATTCGGCCCTTCGTGCGAGTCCGTCAAGAAGGTAACAAACGGTAAGGTCGACATTCTTTACGGATGCCCGACCGTGGTGTTGATCTGAAGTCTCAGCCGCCGCGGCGCGCTATTTTGCAGGCACGGCCCGACTCACGAAGCGGCGCATTTTCAAGAGGCGCGCTGCGGTCGCAAGTTGGGCCGCTAGCGTAGTGACGTGCCCTTTGTTCGTGAACGCCCCATGAAAACCATGCTGACGAAAGTTTACGGCGATGCTCGTGTCGGTGGTGTAGAGGTAAAAGGTGGGATTCGCATTGGTACTTAGTCGCCCCTGCAGCTCGAGCAGCGCCTCGGCGCCATTGATACCGGGCATGTGGAAGTCGATGATCACGATATCGCTGATTTCCAGCCACGGAGCGGCTTCGCCCACGGTGGCTGCTGTGCGCACGTCATGACCTTCGGCGGACAACGCCGCCGCTACCTCCGCTAGAGCTGCGTGGCTGTCATCTAAGTACAAAATGCGAAGGGGCTTATCTGGCACTTAACTCTCCGAGCTCAGCTTACTTTGCGGATCGCGGTCTGCTGTCTGGCACGGCGCGCGATGAACGTCGTGCCTCGCCCCGGCTCGGAGCGCACCAGCACGAGGTAACCTGCCTCCTGCAACGCCGCGCGGACAGCCCCCATGCCGATACCGTTTCCACTCAGCGAGTCGACCTCGCTGCTTGTGGACACGCCGTTCATGAACATGAGCTCGCTGGCCGCTGCCAAAGGTAAGCCGAGCTCGCCTGCGCGACGCGCGAGCGCCTGGTCATCGAGACCGGCCCCGTCGTCTTCGATCGTCAGCTCGACCTCCTCGGGATCCTCGCCATCCTGACGGATCGACACAGTCAAAAGACCTGCTTGCGCTTTGCTACGTTCGCGCCGCACGCCAGGCTCCTCAATGCCGTGAGCGATGGCGTTGCGCAGGAGATGGGAGAGCACCTGAGGTAAGATGCGCGCAAGCGCCGGGGGAGTAGGATGATTTCTGCCGTCGATCTCGAAGCGCACGACCTTGCCACGTTGCTCGGCCCAGCGCTGAACCGCGTCAGAAAACAGACCGGCCAGCTCGCCGAAGGGTCGCGCGGCCAAACGCGCGGTGACATCGGCCAACGCATCGAGACGCGCATCATGAAATTCGGGCTGGCTTCCTTTCAGTGTGCTCAGTGCAGCTGTCAGCGCGTCCAGGTCGCGCCGGCTAACGGTGACTTGATCCAAGATCGCAGCGCCGATCGGGCTCACAGCAACGAGCTGATCACGCGCGTCATCAATGGCCTTGCGACTTTCAATCAGTAAGGTTGCAAGCTCATCCCGGCTGGCATCGAGACTTGGCTCCGTACGGTCTGCAAAGGCTTCCTGCATGCGCGTGCGCAATAGGTGCTCGATGCGTTCCATTGGCCGCTCGATAGCGTCTAGATCGAAGGCACGCGCTTCGCCCCGAATGGTATGGGCGTGACGAAAGAAGTACTCGAGCTCGCCGCGCCGGGAAGGTGCCTGGCGCGCGGACAAAGCCTCCGCAAACTCATCGATACGCTGACGGGCGGACTGCAGAAACGCAACGAAGGTATGAGCACCCGAAGCGGCCAGACGCCGCGTACGCAATAGATTGCGCTCACGCTCGGCCTTACCTTCGTCGACTTGACGGCGCAGCTTGACCTCTTCGGTTTCGTCCGTGACCAACATCATCACGCGCATCAAGCGATCGCCCTCGAAGACCGGGCGCGCCTCCAGTCGCAGGTGCTGCTCTTGTTCACCGAGCATGCGCACACGTGAGCTTGGTGCCATCTGATAGAGCTCGTCCCAGCCGGCACGCCCCATGGCAAATACGCTTTCTAGCCAGGTGCTGAACAGCTCGCGTTCGAGATCGTAAGATGCGACGCCTGCGTACAGAAGCTCGACTACCGACGCGCCGTCGAGCTTGCTGCGTCCAAAGATGGCCTGAGCTTTCCTCGAATGCTCGCCGACCACGAGGCCGTCTTGGCCGAACGCCAACACGCCCTGCCGCATGCTGTCGAGCAAACTTGCAACCTCATCGCGCTTGCTCGACAAGAGCCCGTAAGCACGCGCGGTGGCGTTGTGAAAAGCCAGCGACAACACGTACATCTCGAGCACGATGACGAGCGATTCCACTACGCGCTTCACGTAGAGAGTGCGAGGCGCGTCTTGACGCGGAACGTAGCCGCGCGCTTCGAGCGCGATGATGGCCGCAATCACTAAGACACCGAGGCCCGCGCCATACATGCCGGCACGTTTGCCGAGCGAGAGGAAGCCGACCACGGGTAGCGTCGCGACGAACACGCAGGCGGCGGCACCGAGCCCTCCGCCAAACCACATCGCGCCGCAGATGCCGACCGCGGTGGCCGCGATGTTGAGGTACATCGCCAAGGCGGGAAAGCCCGCACGCATGATGGCAAGACCGGTCAGATACGCGCACACCACACTCAGGTGCGTGCGCCCTGCTGCCACGTTGCCCTGACGAAAGACCATCCAGGAAAAGGCCGCAAAAATCGCCACGCCACTGAGCGTGAAGATCACCGTCATCTCGCGCTGGCGACGCAACTCCTCGCCCTGATCGCGCTGGCTCGAAGCGGTCAGCGCACGCGCGAGGCGCTCCAATCGACTGCGCCCCATAGCTCTGACTTCGCTCACCTGGGCGCCTCCACTCACGATGGTACGGGAAAGAATGCACTGCATGAAACACCGTTCGAGTAGGGAGTAACTAACATCACTTCGCCGCCAGCGAGGTTCCCACGTCGCCGTACTTCACGTACAGTGACGGGTGTGAAAAATACGGACGCTCTTCCCTCTCGTCCACGACCTGCTTCGCCGCTGGTTCTGCCGCCTGCCGCCATCTCGTTTGCGGGCTGCGCCTGGCTTTTGCCTTACCATCTTGGTGCAGCCCAGGGTGTGTCGCGCTTCATTGCGCTCGACCAACCTTACTATCTCGGCGCTTCGTCGGGGGCGATCGCTGCGGTGGCCTGTGCAGCGGGCCTTGCACCCCACGACGTGTTCGAGCAGACGCTGCGCTCGGCGGCACGGCATGGTAAGGCGCGGCTCGGCCCTTTCGGGCGCATGAGCGCGCTCGTTCACCACGCGCTCGACACGATGCTGCCCGGAGACGCCCACGAGCGCGTAGCAGGTCGCTTCTTTGCATCGGTCACCACCCTACCCACGTTACGCAATCGGCTCGAGCCTCGCACCAAGCTGCAGTCGCGCAGGGAGCTCATCGAGCTCGTGCTCGCGTCCTGTTACATCCCGCTCTACTACGAACGTGTGGCGTTCTTTCGCGGCCTTCCCCATCTCGATGGTGGCGCGAGCGACGTCCTGCCAGTGCGCGAAGCTGCCACCCTTACTGTTTCTCCCATGCCCTCCCACGGGGCTCACATTACGCCTCGCACAAAGCATTCCTATTTGCGCGTGCTCTTTCCAGAGCCGCAAACCTTGCGTGCCCTGTTTGCAGACGGCGAGCGCGACGCCTCCGAGTTCATGGCAAGCGCGGCTTCGAACGGCGCGTTGCTCAGAGCGCAAGCTTAACTGCTGCAAGCATGGGTGATGTCGGTTGGATATGACGCGACGCGCGCTAGATTGCATCGCGCTTGTAGGTCGGAGGATGGATGACATGGATCGCGGGAATCATTGCGGCGTTCACCGCTTACGCTGCGTTTGAAAGCGCCCAAGCCAGCGTCTTGTGCGGGCTCGGTGCAAGCTTTGCCGTTGTGATCTGGCAGGGCCTGCGCGAAGTACGCGACGCCCAAACGGCCCAATCGCGATGCTTGCTCGGCGACTTGGAGAAGCAAGCACGCGTCATTCACGCCATGGAGCTCCGCATCCGCTCGCTCGAAACGCGCGAAGGCGTCGCCATCCCTGAACCCGCTCCCGTTGAGCTTGCGAAAGCCCAGGCACCGACTAGCGAAGTTTCGTGGCAAGCACTCCGGGTGCCAGAACCTGAGGGTTTGCCCAAGGCGGCCGAGGAGGCCCCACCTGAACGTTGGGCAGACCTCAGCAAACAGGCCCCGAACGAGGTGGTGCTCAAGCCTGCCGGCACGGAACCTGTGCCCGCCGCCGCAGACATTGCACCCATACCCAATGCTGACAGCAGCGTAAGCGCGTCGAACGTACCTGCCCAATCGCCCTTCCCGGTGCAGCCTCCATTGCCCGCGGAAGAGCCATGGGAAGTGTTCCCGCCGGACCCCATCACGCAAGTGTGGAACGCTGCGCGCGATTGGCTGTTCGGAGGTAACACGGTCGCGCGAGTGGGCGTGCTCGTGCTCGTCGTGGGCGTGGCGCTGCTAGTGAAATACGCCGCGGACCATGACTACTTCCCGCTTGAGCTGCGCTTGGCATTGGCCGCGTTGATCGGCGTGGCTCTGGCAGTGATCGGCTTTCGCACACGTGAGAAGCGCCGCGATTTCTCGTTGGTGTTGCAGGGTGGCGGCATCGCTGCGACCTACCTGGTGGTGTTCTTTGCGTACCGCAGCTACGGGCTCTTACCTGCTTCACTGACGTTCTCGATGTTGGTGGTGCTCGGCACGACGCACGTGATCTTAGCCGTAGTGCAAAATGCGGAGTCCCTGGCGCTGATGGGCATGTTAGGGGGGTTCCTGGCACCCGTCTTAGCTTCCAAGGGCGGCGGCAGTCATATCTCGCTGTTCTCGTATTATGCGCTGCTCAATGCCGGCATCTTTGCCATTGCGTGGTTTCGACCGTTTCGCTTTCTCAATCTGCTCGGCTTCACCTGCACGTTTGGTATCGGCACCGCATGGGGTGCGCTGCGCTATCAACCTGAGCATGTGCAGAGTGCGGGATTCTTCCTTGCGCTCTACTTCGTCTACTACAGCCTGACGAGCGTGCTGTTCACTTGGCGTCAGCCGACAAGCAAACGTGGACTCATCGACAGCACCCTTACCTTTGGCACACCGCTCGCCACGTTCTCGCTCATGTTGGGGCTGCTGCGTCCCTATCATTACGGCATCGCGCTCGGTACGGTGGCCATGGGTGGTTACTACGTCATTCTGGCGCGCTTCTTGTGGAAGCGGGCGCCCGAGCTGCTGCGCGCCCAGGTCGAAGCCTTCATCGCGATTGGCATCGGCTTCATTAGCTTGGCGATTCCGTTTGCGCTCGACGACCATCACGTGACGGGCATGGCGTGGGCCATGGAATCGACCGGGCTCTTCTGGGTAGGGGCGCGCCAGCAGCGCCTGCGAGCACGCGTGGCCGCGTATCTCCTGTTGATCTTGAGCATGATCGCAATCGCCAGCGCCAGCGATACCCACACCAGTCTGCACGACAACAGTGCGCTGCTATCTCACGTAGTCCTCGCACTGGCCGCATGGACGATGTCCATCCTGACGTACCAATACGCGACGAGTCTGCACCGAGTGGAACGGGCCATCGTCGCTAAAACCTGGGCGGTGGGTCTCGTCGCTTGGCTGCTGGCGCTCGATGCGAGTCTTGAACGCTACGTACCTGATGCTCAGCAAAGGGCCGTTTCGCTCGCCTTACTGTCCGCTACCGCCGTCTGTCTCGAGTTGGCAAGCCGGCGCTTCAGCTGGCAACCGGGCCGCTGGCTAGCTTTTGCGCTAACGCCTGCGCTCTTCCTATGGCTCGCATTCGGCAACGTCGACCAACACCCCTTCGAACGAGGCGCTTGGCTAAGCTTTGCCATGGCCTTATGCGTAAGCTTATGGGTGGGTCATCGCGCCGATCATGAACCGCGCACAGCAGAGGGCGCATCGCCTTCGCAGGCCTCGAATGCCACACTCTACTATGCGACGTGGGTATGGATTGTTGCCATTTTAGTGGTGTGGGAAGCTCACTTTGCGATAAGCCGAGTCGTGCCCACGCCCGCGGCCTGGATGCAAGCGACCTGCCTCGTTACGGGGATAGCTTACGCCTGGCTCATGCATGCTTATATCGGGCGCGGACGCTGGCCTTTTACGGGCGACGCCACACCTCACCGCCTGACCGCGATCCTTCCCATCGCGGTGCTCGCCTTTGGCTATGGATTACTGTTGACCTTATCGGCGGATGGCAGCATCGCGCCACTTCTCTTCGTGCCAATCGTCAATCCAATTGACTTGAGCTCCGCACTGGCAGGGTTGTTTTGCGTACGCCTGGCCTTGAGCCACTGGCAGAGTGGCTTACCCAGCGGCTTCAAGCGTTGGTTTGGATTTGTGGTCTTCGTTTGGCTCACGGCCGCGCTCGTGCGCACCCTGTGCAATTGGAAGCATGTTCCCTACGAACCCGACGCAGTGCTCGCGTCTTCACTAATTCAGAGCGCGCTCTCCATTTTCTGGGCGATCCTGGGCTTGGTAGCGATGGTCGTGGCCTCACGTCGCAACGCCCGCACGGTATGGATGGCCGGTGCACTGCTGCTCGCGGTCGTGGTTGCCAAGCTCTTCTTCTCGGACCTGTCGACCTTGAGTAATGGCATCAAGATCGTCACGTTCCTGGCGGTAGGCGCCTTGTTGATCGTGATTGGATACGTGGCACCCGTGCCGCCCGCAAACCCAGAAGCGAATACCGTATGACACTCAATCTCAGAAACCCTGCGTGCAGCATGCTTTTATCAAGCTTGCTCAGCCTGGCGAGCCTCCTACCCGGCCAGAGCGTGGCGCACGCCGATGCCCCTGCCGAAGCAGCGCTGCCGGCGTTGCAGCCCCAGGACTTCGCCTATGGTTACGAGCTTGCCACGCGCAGCGCGGCGGTCCACGACGTCGAGCTAACCGCAGCCGTTTACGCCGCTCTCAGTCAAGCTCAGCGCCATGATCTATGTGTGTTCGATGCACAAGCACAAGTAGTCCCCTTTACGGTCTTCATCCCAGCCGAGTTGGAACCCCAGCTTATCGCGCATAAGGTCCCCTGGTTTGCGTTGCCGCAGGATGCTGCGGCCGCGCAGACAGACCTAACGTTATACGTGCGACGGGATGAACACGGAACCATCGCGGAAATGCGCGCGCCTGATCCGTCCGCAAAGCCAGGGCGGCGCGGCTGGCTGCTCGACCTCAGCACACTCCGAGAGCCCGTGCTATCGCTGACCCCCAGCTGGAAGCAAACCGCGACAGACTTCTTGGCAGAAATCGAGATCAGCGCGAGCGACGACCTTTCGCGATGGTCCCACGTGACCACGGCGCCGGTGGCGCAGCTCCGCTCCTCAGAGAGGATGCTTAGCTCACCTCCACTAACCTTAGATCGCCTGAGAAAGAAGTATCTCCGTCTCACAATCAAAGGAAATGCGCCCCTCGATTTAGATCTGACCGACGTCGAACTGAGCCTGGAGCACGCTCAGACTGCGGCGAGTTCAGCCTCATTGGTCCTGGCGGCGCGGCCCGGCACGGAGCCACTCAGCTTCCTATTCGAAGTTCCAGGTCCGCTGCCCCTTCTGCGTGGGAGGGTCCTTTTCGCGGAAGCGAATACCTTGGTCGAAGGAAGGTTGGATGCATCTGCGACCCCAAATGGACCGTTCACCGAGCGCTTCCGTGGCCCCCTGCACTCCGTCCAAGGCGCGGAGGACGGCCCCGGCATCGCGCTGCAGGACGGCGATCGCTTTTTGCGTCTTACCCTTTTGGACAAAGCGAGCGCGCGCACGGCCAAACCCAGTCTTCGGATCGAGTATCGGCCGCACCACGTGCAATTTTTGCCGCGCGGTAAGGGGCCCCATCTGTTGGCGGTGGGCAGCGTGCGTCGCAGCGCGGAGCCGGTGAGCGTGCTGCCCGCGGGCGCAGGCGCCGAGCAGATCAGCCTTGGCGCGCGTCGCACGCTCGGCGGCATCGAGATGCTCAGACCGGCTGCGCCCATCCAAGCGCCGAGGCCATGGCGCACTTATGCATTGTGGACTGTCTTGGTGTTGACTACCGCGTTGTTCGCATGGCTTGCCCTGCGTTTGGTGCGGGACATGAAGCCGCACTAAAGGACACGGAATCGCGCGAACTCGGCTTCGAGTAAGGTTTGAGGTGCAGCCTACTTTGCGAGCTCAGTGCTCAACGAAGCCAGCGTCTCGTCCGCCGGTTCCACGCGCAGCGCCAGGGAGTCGACGGTCTTTTGAATTTGGTCCATGCGACCCCAATGCAAACGTTGCTGCGAGTGGAAGAACTCGGAGTGGGTTTGGGCGTAGCCGGCAAATCCGGAAAGGGTAAGGTTGCGACGCCCCAAAGCTTGCCGCAGCTCGAAGTCGAGTCGCGGTGCAGACAGCGTCCGGGCGACCGCGACGGCCTCCGCTTCGGAAGCGTAAGTGAGCGCCGAGGCCGTTCTTACATCGCTTTCATAGTTGTTGAAGGCTTCGGCGAGGGCCGCTGCATAGCGTCCCCCATCATCGCGAACACTGGCCACGGCGGGCCTTGGCGCTTGAGCGGCAGCACAGCCCGACAGCACGACCAAGACAGCGAACAACAAGGCAAACGGTCTCATTTTGGCTCTCTCCTTTTGCGAATGACGAGGTGAGCCAAGCGTGCCGTGTCGGCGGCCCTTCAAACCCTAGGCGCTTGCCCTTAGGTTAATGACTTTGCGTCCGTGGCTTTCGCTCACGGTTGCCTTTGGCGACCGGCTCCCTCTCAGTAATTCTCGCGTCAATCAGCCTGCGACCACAACACAATCCTGAATGTTGTGTCTGCCGCCATACACGGATCGCTGCGGGTCCGCACTCCGGCGCTGGGATGGTACGAACGCTCGGCGTATGCCTGCGCTTACGGCTTGCTCAGCTTGCAGTAGTCGAGCGGCTTGTCTGTGGCGCTCGGCTCCAGATGCGGCACGCGGAAGGGATGATCGAGAAAGAAACGGTAGACCACGGCGCCGCCCCCACGCGGGATTACGTGCCCGCGCTTGTGATTACAGACCACCGACTCGTGCCCCTTTTTGCGTAGCAGAGAGGCGTAGTCTTTGGTGGTGCGTTCGAAGTTCAAGATGTACTCATCGGAAGGTCCGCCGTGAAAGAGCAGCGCCGGAAATTTGTTAGCGGCGGCCTGGAACGGAGGCGTCAGGTCCTTACTGACCAGACCGCCTGAGTAAGCGGCAATCGATGCGATGTAGTTGCTGCGACGGGGGGCGAGCTGCGTGGCTTGCAGCCCACCTGCACTCATGCCGAGCGCATGGATATGCTCGGGATCGATCTGCTTGTTCTTGTGTGCGCACGCCACGATCTCGTCGGTCAAGATCAGGTCGTCTTCACGCTTCGTGCTGACCAGATACCAAGGGTAAGGTGCCGACAACGTGTCATGCGTTGGCGCTGCCACGACGCCTCCCTGATCCGTGATCTGTTTGATGACCCTCCGGCCCAAGCCGGAGACCGCTTCTTCGGGCCGTCCGCCCATGCCGTGGAAGTAGAGTACGAGTGGCCCGCCGCCGCGTTTTCCGGTGTAGAGCTGCACACGGCGCGGGGTAATGCCTAACGGCGCAAAGGTGGCACGCCCATTGACGAAGAGCGGGCAGCGCCCGGTCGGCTTCGGAATCACCGGTCCCACGAGCTCGGGCGGGGGTGATGCAAGGCGGCGGCTCGTCACGAGCAGCGTCGGAACGGGCGCTATCGCGAGCGCACCCATGGCCAGCAGAGAGAAGGAGCTCGCTACAACCGTGCACGCGAAAACGAGACGAGGCCACAACGTCATGCACCTTTATCCTGCACTAAACATTAAGGGCGCAGCTAGACCTACACGGCAAACTCGAACCCGCGCATCGCGCACGACGTGTTGCTCAGACGCGCACAGCTAGTGAAAAAGCGCTGCCGACAAGCGCACTTCACAGCGTGAGCGAGTCCATCGCAGCACGCCACTGCAGTTGGGGTGA
>JBKJIA010000514.1:0-4743 GCA_046598735.1 Polyangiales bacterium | reverse complement strand
GCCTCGTATTGGCGTCGCCGCGCCCGCAAAGCAGACATGGCGGCGCTGATCATGGTGATGGGCTTGAGCGGTCGATCTAACAGGCTGACATTACCCAAAGATGCAAGCACCTGCTGGAGCGGCGTGCGCGTTCGCAGAGTTGCCATTTCACCGGTAAAGAGCAGGACCGGCAAATCAGACCAGGACTCCTGTCGCTTCAACATCTGCGCCAGCAATTGGAACGCCGAGCTCACCAACACTTCTTCGGCGATGAGCAGGCCTGCTGCGCCGTCGCGCTCCACGCGTGCGCAGAGCTCTCGGATATCGGCGCACACCATGCAACTCAGCCCGGCGCGTTCGAGCAATCTACGCGTCAACGCTGCATCACGGCCTGTAGGGGCCAGGATCATGAACTGCTCATCTCCTGAGTTTTGCAGGGATTCAGGCACGTGTTGCGTCCAGCCAGCTGTCTTGTAATGTCCCCTCGCAGACCGGCACGCCGGTGAGAACTCCGTGGAACTGCGAAAGGGGGGGGCCCACCGAGAAACCCTCCGACCCTAACTCAAACTCACGAATGGCATTCTCATGCTTTCCGGAACGGCGCTTGGGAACTGAGATCGCCTTGCGCACGCGCCCCCCCGCTTCGAAGTAGCGGGTTAATACCACCGTGTCTGCCAAATAGCTGACGTCGATGGGGGCCACCACGTTGCTCCCAAGGAACCCATGCTGGGCCACGACTAAGATGGTGAGAACACCACACTGGCGTAGGTAGCTCAGGAGCTCATGCAGCTGGGCCGTTAGAAAATGTTCCTCGGGCATGGCTTGCAAATAGCCATTCAAACTATCGATGATGACGATGCTGGTCTGACGCTCCTCTACGCTGCGCCGCACCGTGGCGATGAACTCGCCCGGCGACATCTCGGCCGGGTCCACTTGCTGCACCGTAATCTGGCCGCTTTGCACATGCTCCGTCAGGTCCATACCCATGGCTGCAGAACGTGCGAGTAAGGTTCCCATGCCCTCGTCGAATATGTACATCGCGGTATGCTCACCACGGCGCGCGGCGGCCACCGCGTACTGGCACGCCAGCGCCGATTTCCCAGAGCCGGCCGGGCCCATGAACAGCGTGCTCGTGCCCCTAGTAAGGCCCCCTCCCAGCAAGGTGTCCACTTCGGACACACCGCTCGGCAGCGCGTCGCTCGTGAAGCTCAGGCGGTGCTCTGCAGCGATCAAACGTGGAAAGATCACCACCCCGTCTTTCTCGATGCGAATGTCGTGATAACCGCCGCGAAAAGCTACCTCGCGAAGCTTGACGACGCGCATACGCCGGCGCTCGGCACCGTAAAGTGGTGACAATTGCTCCATGGCGATCACGCCGTGGACTAGACTTTGCAGCAATGGGTCGCCGCCCACCGACGTGGGATTCTCCAATAGTAAGATCGTGCAGTCGCGACGCACCAGGTCGGCTTTGAGCGCGAGCAGCTGGCGCCGAAACCGTAAGGGACTCTGGGCGAGCAAGCGCAGCTCGGAGCAGGAGTCGAGCACGATGCGGGAGGGGTTGATTTTGTCGACCTCCGCCAACAGTTCGCGCATCCGCTCGCCCAGCTCTACTTCCGCGGGCACATACAACGTATTTTCGTCGTCTTCTGGCGCGCCCAGCGCCTCGCCGGCGGACATTTCGTAAATGCCGATCGCATCCAAAGACCATCCATGGGAGTGCGCTACGGCATTGAGCTCTTCGCGCGTTTCAGACAGGGTGACGTACAGACAGCTCTCGCCAAGCCGCGCACCCTCCAACATGAATTGCAGCGCCATGGTGGTCTTGCCCACGCCGGGATCGCCCTGCAGCAAATAGAGGCGATTCTTAGGTAGGCCGCCCGCCAGGACGTTATCTAAACCGGGCACACCCGTCGTGACGCGCGGGGTGACCGACTGGGGCGTGGCGATGGCTTTCTGTGTACCCTTCATACCGTTTTGCTCCTCGAAACATGCCCCATTGGGAGGGCTCAACAGCCGAGGCGTCAGACCGTGCCTTCCTCTGTTGGCCTAGGCTGGGTCGCTAAGCACGCAGCGGGCCAAGCTATGAGCCGCGTTCGTTGCCATGATCCGCGCGCTCAAGCGGGGCAATTTCGCCCGATATGCGTCGTTCTAGCCCAGTGGCGCTGACCAAAACCAGCATCGCTAGACTGTGCTGCTTGTGGCAATGAAGTACTCCCCGAGGCCGACTGCCACGCCCACGGCACTTACTGCCCATAACTAGACCCACGAACAGCGCAGAGCTCAGTCCGAACTAACATATGAGTCGCGCCAGCGCCTCGTGCGGCCGGTCCACCGCGAAATCGCGTAAGGAGTGCTCATCAGTGGGGCCTCGCGCACTAGAATCGACGCATGGAGTGGTTGCACCCAGGACGCACATGTTGGAAGACCGCCCACGCGGCGCGCGCCTCCCTGCTCGTTGACGGGCAAAGCTACTTCGGGGCCCTACGCCGCGCGGCGATCGCGGCGGAACGCTCGATTTTCATCGTCGGCTGGGACGTGGATACGCGCACGCGCCTACGGAAGCCCAGTCCAGACGCCGATGTGCATCCTGAGCTGTTGCTCGAATTTTTGAACGCGTTGCTCGCGCTCAAACCCAATCTGCACGTGCATGTGCTGGCCTGGGATTTCTCTGTGATTTACGCGCTCGAGCGCGAGCTCATGCCTTCCTACCGATTCTCGAGAGATGCTCATCCACGCCTGCACTACATGCTGGATAGTCAACATCCAGTGGGTGCTTCCCATCACCAGAAGATTGTCGTGGTCGACGATCAAGTGGCGTTCGTAGGAGGGTATGATCTGACGATTCGACGCTGGGATACGGCCGAGCATCGCGTTGTCGATCCGGAGCGGGTCGATCCGAGCGGAGAAGCCTACGAGCCGATTCACGATGTGCAGCTGGCGTTGCAAGGCCAAGCAGCCGCAACCGTAGGCGAGCTTGCACGATTGCGCTGGCGGTCGGCCACGCAGCAAGACCTTACTATTCCAGACGCACCGGCACGCGCGTTTCTGGACTTTGATGCAGCGGCTGTGTTCGAGGATGTCACCGTAGGGGTTGCGCGCACGCAACCTTCGATCGTGCCTGGCGGCGAAGATATCCGCGAAGTGCTTCACTTAACCTTGCTGGGCATCCGTCGCGCGCAGCGACTCATTTACATCGAAAATCAATACTTCACCTCAGCATCCGTGGCCGACGCCTTGATAGAGAGACTGGACGCGGCGCAAGGGCCGGAGGTGGTGCTGATTCTACCCAAGACCCAAAGCGGCTGGCTCGAGCGAAGCTCCATGGGCGTGCTACGCGCGCGAGCGTTGGCGCGTCTACGTGCGAGCGATCGCCATGGCCGGCTCCACGTCTATTCGCCCGTAGTATCGGGTGTGCCTGTGCAGGTCCACAGTAAGCTCATATTAGTCGACGATCAGTTGCTCAAGGTAGGATCCGCCAACCTGAGCAATCGTTCGATGGGCCTCGATACCGAGTGCGATATCGCTCTCGCCGTCAACCATCAGATAGGCGTGGCCGCCGATGCAGCCGATCAACGCGTGCGCACCGGCGTGCTCGCTACGCTGGCTCATTTGCTGAGCGAGCATCTGGCTTTGCCCGCACATCAGGTGCTGCAAGCGCATGAACGCGGTGGGCTCGTCGCACTGATAGAAGGTCGACGTGGTAGCTCGCGCTGCCTTGAGCCTATCGAAGAATCCCACGATGGCGTGGGTCTGGCAGGCTTTGAAGATCAGATCGCAGATCCCGAACGGCCGTTGAGCGCTGATGTTTTCATGAGCGGTCTATTGCCGGTCGACATGAACCATCCGGTGCGCCGTTCCTTGTTCGCGATGCTGGCCATGCTTGGCGCGACGCTGATCGTGGGCGGCTTGCTCAGTTGGACTTCGCTCAGCGAAGTGTCGAGCGCTGAGCGCCTGAGCGCCTTGCTCGTGGCCCTGCGTGATAGTCAGTTAAGTTTACTGTACCTCGGTCTACTGTTCGTCGGCGCAACCCTGCTGTTATGCCCTATTACCTTGTTGATTGGCGCTACCGTGCTTGTGTTCGACCCCTGGCAAGGCTTTGTCCATGCGCTCACTGGCTCGCTGATGGCGGCATCGGCATCTTACGGTTTGGGACGTGTCTTTGGCCCTACGCTGTTGCGTACCTTTGCAACGCCCCGGCTGAATGCCTTGCGGCGCCAGCTCCAAGCACATGGCCTGCGCGCCACCGTCATTGCGCGCGTCCTACCGGTTGGAAACTTTACCATGATCAACTTGGTGGCCGGCGCGGTTCCGGTGGCGTTTCCGGCATTTTTGCTGGGCAATGTGCTTGGGTTGATGCCAGGCGTGCTGTCGTTGACGCTGCTGGCGGCTCGCATTGAGCAGGCCCTGCGCTTCCCTACTTTGAGCAACGTCAGCGCGCTTGGTTTGTGCGTGGTAGGGCTTTTGTTGCTGCTCTATGGAATCAGTAAGCTTTTCAGCAAGTGGAATACGAGACGCGCGGCACGCCACGCAGCAAGCGAGAGCGCGCTGTGAAGCTGACGGTCGCATCGTATAATGTGCACGGCTTCGTGGGGACCGACGGTCAACGCGACGTAGCGCGCGTCGCACGCGTATTGCGGGAAGTGGGCGCGCATATTGTCGCGCTGCAAGAGGTCGTGTTCAGTTCCTCCACCACGGGTCAGCTTGAGCCCGTCGAGCTCTTGGCCGAGCTATCCGGCTATCGTTCGGTCTGTGCGCCGATCAACC
>JBKJIA010000503.1:0-17853 GCA_046598735.1 Polyangiales bacterium | reverse complement strand
TAAGGATGTAGAGCTCGAGGGGTCGGGCGAAATCCGGTTTGCAGATCCGGTCGCACGTTCACGCCTCGACATTCTGCTGCGCATCAAGTTCACCGACGCGTACAAGAACAAGAGCAGCCGAACCAAAGCGCTCTTCAGTCTGCTCGATGGCGCGGCCGTTCCGCAGGTGCGCGCCGCCAAGACGGCCGACGGAGCTCTGCAGTTTCGGCTGGTCGGGACGCTTGGTGCCGTGCGCGCATCGCCAGCCGGTCGCAGCGGCATCGATGGTGCGAACACCCGCAAATCGAGGCGCAGCGGCACCGTGGTCGCTCCTTCTGAGGGCGAAGAAGACGGCCGGTAGCGCCGCAGATCTGCGCGATTCAGCGCCGCATACGATAGCGGTTCGAATCCGCACACACCTGTTGGCAGGAGCCCCTGTTGGCCGCGTCCGTAACGCGCTAGGCTTGCGGCCCGACCCCTTGGAGCAATGGTTCTCATGGTAAAGAAGCGCGGCTCCCAGCCCGTCGACGTAGCACCCGGGCGCGGCCGGTCCGAAGCGCGCGTCGAAGCCCAGGAACCTGAGCAAGACAACGTTGGCAGTGGCGGTGCTGATGCGACCTCGAGCCATGGCGACGGTGATGAAGAAGCCGCTCTCGATGCGGAGCTGGTCGAAGGGGAGGTCGTCGAAGCTGAGATTGTCGATATCGACGACTCCGACCTGAGCCTTCCACCGATAGCGGCCACCACTAGCCACGGCAAAGGCTCGCTCGCACGCTACGACCCGCTACAGGCCTACATGCGCGATGTGCACCGCTACCGCGTGCTCGATGCGGACAAGCAGCGCGAGCTCGCCGTGCGCTATCGCGAAATCGGCGATCTCGACGCCGCCGCAAGCCTGGTCACCAGCAACCTGCGTTTGGTGGTCAAGATCGCGTACGACTATCGGCGCGCCCACCGCAACGTGATGGACTTGATCCAGGAGGGCAACATCGGTTTGATGCAGGCCGTCAAAAAGTATGATCCCTACAAGGGCGTGAAGCTGTCGAGCTACGCCGCCTGGTGGATTCGCGCCTATATCTTGCGCTTCATTTTGAACAATTGGCGCCTCGTCAAGCTGGGTACGACGCAGGCGCAACGCAAGCTGTTCTTCAACCTCAACAAGGAGAAGGCCAAGCTCGAAGCGCTCGGTATCGACCCCTCGGCTGAGAACATCGCCGCGCGGCTCCAAGTCACGAGCGAAGAGGTCACGAGCATGGACCGGCGGCTTTCCGCAGGGGAAATGTCGCTCGATGCACCTGTCGGTCAGGACGATGGTAAGGGACAAAGCCGCATCGATTTGATGCCCTCATTGGGACGACGCGTCGACGAGCTGCTCGCAGATGAAGAGCTCGGACGCATGCTGCACGTGGAGCTGCAAGCCTTTGGCGAAACACTCAAAGGTAAGGAAAGCCGCATCTTCTTCGAGCGCCTGATAGCGGAAGATCCGCGCACGTTGCAGGAGCTCGGAACCGATTTTGGCGTGAGCCGCGAGCGCGTGCGACAGCTTGAAAAGAGGTTGCAGGGCAAGCTGAAGACGTACCTCGAAGAAAAGCTCGGCACCGAGGTTCTCGAGCCGTGAGCGGCATCCTCTTTTTGGTCGCAACGCCGATTGGCAATCTCGAAGACATCACCTTACGGGCGTTGCGAGTATTGCGAGAAGCCCAATGCGTGCTGGCTGAAGATACGCGCCATAGCCGCACCTTACTATCTCATCATGGGGTGCAGACACGGCTCGAGTCGCTGCATGCTCATACCCACGCAGCGCGTATCGACGCCCTGGCGGATGCACTGGCCGAAGGTGCGCAGTTCGCTCTGATCACGGATGCAGGCTCTCCTCTCGTCAGCGATCCCGGCGCGGCGCTAGTAGAAGCAGCAATCGCGCGCGGCGTGCGTGTTGAAGCGATTCCGGGGCCGAGCGCGGTGATTACCGCCCTGTCCGTTGCGGGCATGCGCAGCGATCACTTTCGTTTCGTGGGCTTTCTGCCACGCAGCGGCAAGCGTAGGCGCGAAGTGTTGGCGCTCATTGCGCGCGATCCCGCAAGCTCCGTGTTGTTCGAAGCACCGCGCCGCATTGCAGACACCCTTACGGACTTGCGCAAGGCTTGTGGTGACACTCGCCGCGCCGCCGTATGTCGCGAGCTCACTAAGCTGCACGAAGAAGTCGCGCGCGGAACGCTGGCAGAGCTTTGCGAGCGCTTCCCCGGCGACGCGCGCGGGGAGATCACCTTAGTCATCTCTGGTATCGATGCGGAGCACGAGCACGATGATGTGGTGGCCGTACCCGAGGCGGATCTCGATGCGCGCATCGACGCCGAGCTCGCTAGCGGAAAGAGGACCAAGGAGATTGCAACCGAGCTCGCAGCCGAGCTATCGCTCGATCCACGCGAGGCCTATCGCCGCGTACTGTCGCGCAAGCGCGAACCTTAGGCAACTCCAGCGTGAACATGACACCTTTTTCGATCGCCACACTCAGCGCGTACCTATGCGTGTTGGGGCTCGGGCTGGCCTTGCGCAATCGCTTCTTCCTGGTGTTCATCGGCATCATTCTCGGCATCCACACGCTGAGCTCCACAGCGCTTTTTTCGCTGCTCGCAAGCTATGGCCAAACGGTCGAGCTCGCGCTTTGGTATGCGCAGGCGGCGACGTTCCTCTATTTCACCCGTCTCACGCGCGCGCGTGCAGCAAACCTTACCTATCGCGTGCTCGTGAGCTGGCCGGCCTCGTTCTTTTCAGCGGGC
Organism: Polyangiales bacterium; assembly: GCA_046598735.1. Classification (GTDB taxonomy): domain Bacteria; phylum Myxococcota_A; class Polyangia; order Polyangiales; family DASUME01; genus DASUME01. The sequence continues at coordinate 15,097 of JBKJIA010000503.1, read as the reverse complement.
GTGTTCTTGGGCATTCCATGGGCAATCGCCGTGGGTCTTGGCTTCAAGCCCGCTTGGGCTTTCTTACCATTCGCCATTTCTGGCTTCGGATTTCTGCAATCGAGTACGGCGCGCCGCGATCACATCCGCATCACGCTTGATCGTGCTGATGCCGGTCCCCTGGCGCGACTGAAGCGCGGTGTATTGAGTCGCCTGCGCAAGGCCGACCAGCCGTCGCCCAACCTTACCATCGTGCAAATTACGGACCCTCATCTCGGGCCGTTCATGTCGGTTGCGCGTCTAGCTCGGATCTGCGAGCGCGCCGTGCGTGCTGCTCCGGATTTGATCGTGCTTACGGGTGACTTTCTGACGGTGGAAAGCCAGCATAGCCCTGAGCCCCTGACGCGCGCGCTTGCTCCGCTGCGGGCGCGCGCCCTAGAAGGCCGCGTGTTTGCATGCTTTGGCAATCACGATCACGAATGCCCCGACTTGGTGCGCGCCGCACTGGCCGCCAATGGCGTGCACCTTTTGGTCGATGAAGCGGTCAAGGTCGACTTGCCAAGCGGGCAAGTTCAAATCGTGGGAGCAGACCACCGGCTTCGTGCGCGGGAAGCTGCGTTGCAAGCTCTAGCGCAACGCTATCCGCGCGAGGCGGACTGCTTACGCCTGTGGCTTTTGCACGATCCAGGCGCGTTCACCGCGATTCCGGAGGGCGAGGCAGACCTGGTATTGAGCGGCCATACCCACGGCGGCCACGTGGGCTTACTAAGCTTAGGGTTACCCCATACTATCGTCAGCGCGGCGACCAAGATGCCCGACCACGGTCTGTGGGCTCGCGGTCGGGATAGGCTCTACGTCCATCGCGGCACGGGGCACTATGGATTTCCGCTGCGCATCGGCGTGCCGGCAGAGGAAAGCGTGCTCGAAATCGTGCGGGCGATATCGCCTACAGCGCCAACATGAGCATTGAGCGCACGCGCAGGTCGTGGCGTGTGTCGCCGTTGCCCTCGGTCGAGAGCACGGCTACATCGTTTTGCCACTTGAAGAGGTCGCCAGGAATGATGTGCACGTTGAAGCCGAGGGCCGTCTCGTGCTCGCGCAGGTTTGCGCCCGCCTTACCGTACGTCGCCTCGACCTGCTCTAGCTCGGCGGGGTCCGCAGCCGCGATCTGCGCCTGCCCATACGTTCGCGCTTCGCTCCGAAGCGAGGCCAGATGCTGCACGAGCGCGTAACGGCCCACGAAGTCAATCCACGCGACAGGACGCACGCTGAACTCGGCCAACGCGCCGAGCATGCCCGCTTTGAAGCCGCCGGCCTCGGGTTTGAAAGTCGCGAAGTATCCGATGAAGTTGAGGCCCACGTGATGCGCGGCCAATCGAGTCTCGAGGGCTGCGCGAAAAGGATTGTCACGTCGGTCTTCGGGCCGAACATCCCAGGCGAGACTGCCCGCTGCCAGATAGCGCAGGGCACCACCCTCGTCGTCGCGAACGCCCAAAGGAGGAGCCACCTTCGAGGTATGGGTTGCTCGCAGCATGAGCTCAGGCTGCATCTCCGCGGGCGGCGCCGGGTTCACGAGCGAGCTGCGGTTGACCGGAGCTTCGCCGTAGACTCGCGCGATGCCGACGCCATGGCTTGCGCGCTGCGACGCACCGGTGAACACACCCGCCGCAAGCTTGAGTCGGTCGCGCTCGAAAAAGCCCGTCGCGCCCAGCTGTCGCTCTGCACCAAAGTAGTAAGTCGTGATGGGCCAGTCCACGAGCGGCACCTGGCGGAACGAAAGCTGCCGGTACTCCGTGAAAGGCACGGTGTGTTGACCGACGCGCACGGCGAGGCCCTTACGCGGTCGACTTTCGGCCCACATGTCCATCAACTCAAGGGCGCCCGGGGCGACGTTAATCTGGAGCTTGGTGCGAAGCTGGTCATCCCAGTGCTTGCCATCGAAGACCAAGCGTAGGCGCCGAAACGCGAGCTGGTCTTCGACGCCTTCATCTTCACCGAGCTTGTCGCGACGCAGCGTGAAGAGGAGCTGCGAGACGACGCCGAGCTTGAGGGAGTTGCCAGCCTCATTCTCGATCGTGAACGGCCCGAGACTCCGCGGCTGGGCGGGGCTGTCGACCGCGGGCGCTTTCTCAGCAGCCGCTTTCTCAGCGGGCGCTTGCGCTGCAGGATCTTGATCGGGCGTCACTGCGGCGGGCACGGGTTCCGCGCTGACGCGCGTTGTCGCTCCGGGCTGAGCGTTTGCTGCCGGCTCAGCTGGGGCAGCCTGCTGGGCCAATCCCAGTGCGGGCGTCGCGGCGAGACCCAGGGTCAATATCAGGGCCGAGAGCGGACGCGTGAGTCTTCGGTTCGAGGCAAAATAGTTCACTTGAAAACGCTCCTTGCGTTCGGGCGTGCGGTTTCGTCACTGCCGTGACACGGTGGGCATTTGTTGGGCCGCCTTGTGACAATGCCCGCGCCGCTTGGTGACGTTTCCGTGACAACCACGTGAGACCGAGTTGTGGCCGCGTTGTCATCGAAACGTCACACAAGGCCGGCAGTTTCTGCTTGGAGCGGCCCAGGTACGGAACGACCAACCAGCCGCAACTTCGGAGGAACTGGTGCATAACAAACTGATCACTGCGCTCGCCCTGGCGAGCATCGGCGCCCTGGGCTGTTCCAAACACGCAGAGCAGACTGAGCCCTCGGCAGCGGAGCCTGGCACGCAAGCAGCGCCGGCTGCTCCTAGCGCACCGTCCGCGCCGATCGCACTCGATGGATCGAGCACAGTCTTTCCAATCAGCGAAGCGATGGCAGAGGAGTTTCAGAAGACGAATCGCGCACGCGTGACCGTGGCTTCGTCGGGAACGGGCGGCGGCTTCAAGAAGCTGTGCAACAAGGAAATCGCGATCGCGGGCGCCTCGCGTCCGATCAAACCGAGTGAAGTCGAAGCCTGTAAGGCGAGCGGCGTCGAGTACATCGAGCTACCGGTTGCTTATGATGGAATTGCCATCGTGGTAAATCCTCAAAACACCTGGCTAGAGACCATGAGTGTGGCGGAGCTCAAGAAGCTATGGTCCCCGGAAGCACAGGCCACCATCAAGAACTGGGCAGACGTGCGCAAGGGCTTTCCGAAGGATGAAATCCATCTCTTCGGCGCGGGCGTCGACTCGGGCACCTATGATTACTTCACCAAGGCGATCGTTGGCGAGGAACATAAGAGCCGCGGCGATTACACCTCGAGCGAAGATGACAACGTGCTCGTGCAGGGCATTAGTACCGACAAGCTCGCGCTCGGTTTCTTCGGTTTTGCCTACTACATCGAGAACAAAGACAAGCTCAAGCTCATTGCCATCGATGATGGCGTCGCCGACAACGGCACGGCCCCGATCCTCCCATCCCACGAGACGATCGAAAAGGGTACCTACCAGCCCTTGTCGCGCCCCATTTTCATCTACGTCCGCAAGGACGAAGCCGAGCGCAAGGAAGTCCAGGATTTTGTGCACTACTATCTGGGCGCCGGCAGCAAGCTCGTCAACGAGGTAGGTTATATTGGGTTGCCCGCCCAAGCGTACGCGCTTGCCACTAAACGTTTTGACGCGCGCACCACAGGTTCTCTGTTCGCTGGCGCAGGCTCCAAGGTAGGGATCACGGTAGCGGAGCTGCTGGCCAAGGAGTGATACGACTATGCACGCCGCTACTGCAACCGCCGGTCACGCTGGGGAGGATTCACGCGTGAAAGGTCGCGCCAAGCGCCTTTCTGAACGTGTCATCGAGGTGTTTCTCATCTCGAGCGCGCTCTTTTCCATACTGACCACGGCGGGCATTCTCTACGTGCTGGCCTCGGAGACCGTAAGCTTTTTTTCTACGGTGTCGCTCGTCGAATTCCTCACGGGAACCGAGTGGACGCCGCTGTTCTCGGACGCGAAATTCGGCATCTTACCTTTGCTCAGCGGAACGCTGCTCACGAGCAGCATCGCTATCATCGTGGCGGTGCCCTTCGGTCTTCTGGCGGCGATCTATCTGAGTGAGTTCGCCCCGCGCTGGGCAAGGCGCAGCGTGAAGCCCACGCTGGAGCTACTCGCTGGCGTACCGACGATTGTCTACGGTTACTTCGCGCTCGTGTTCGTCACTCCGCTTTTGCAGCGCATGTTCCCCACCCTTTCCGGCTTCAACGCGTTGTCGGCCGGGATGGTGATGGGCATCATGATCATTCCTATGATCTCCTCACTCAGCGAGGACGCACTGAGCGCGGTTCCCGGCAGCCTGCGCGAAGCGGCATATGGTCTGGGAAGCAGCAAGCTAAGCGGCATCGTGCGCGTGGTACTGCCCGCGGCAACTTCCGGTGTGCTGGCCTCGATCATCCTTGCGACGTCACGCGCCATTGGCGAGACGATGATCGTCGCCATCGCGGCAGGTCAGCAGCCGCGCCTTACTCTCGATCCCCGCGTGCCGATCGAAACGATGACGACTTACATCGTTCAAATCAGCATGGGCGATGTACCCGCCGGCACGCTCGAATACCGCACGATCTTCGCGGTAGGGAGCGCCCTGTTCGTCATGACTTTCGCAATGAACTTGCTGAGCCATCGGCTTTCACGCCGCTTCCGGGAGCGTTGAACATGGATAACGCGCAAGTGGCCGTGGGCCCGATTGGACGAACGCATGCGGGATTGCGCGGCGCGCGCAGGCCGGGCGGAGCGCTGCGCGAACGGTTGTTCGTCGCAGCTTGTCTGTTCGCCGTGAGCCTTCCCATCCTCATGCTGCTCATGCTGCTCGGGCGCCTGGTCATCGACGGAATGCCTCGTCTGGGTTTCGATTTCTTCAGCGCGTATCCCTCGCGCAAGGCGGAGCTCGCAGGCATCCTGCCATCGGCTGTGGGCACCCTCTACCTGATGGTCTTGACGGCCGCGATAGCCTTACCCATCGGCGTTGGCGCAGCCGTCTATCTTGAAGAGTATGGGAAGCGCAGTCGACTCGCGACGTTGATCGAGGTCAACATCGCCAATCTCGCCGGCGTTCCTTCTATTATTTACGGATTGCTCGGCCTCGGCCTTTTCGTGCGCACCCTCGGGATGGGCCGCAGCTTGCTCGCGGGTGCCTCCACGCTCGCGCTGCTCGTCTTGCCGATCGTGATCATGGCCTCCCGCGAGGCCCTGCGCACTGTGCCCATGGGCACGCGCGAAGCATGCCTAGCGCTAGGAGCCACGCGTTGGCAAATGGTAAGACAAGTCGTCTTACCGGAAGCCCTACCCGGCATTCTGACCGGCGCCATCCTCTCGCTCTCGCGCGCCATGGGTGAGACTGCGCCGCTCGTGGTGGTAGGCGCTCTTAGCTACGTCACCTTCCTGCCGGACGGAGTTGACGCACCGTTCAGCGCCCTCCCGATCCAGATTTTCAACTGGGTCTCTCGGCCGCAGCGCGCGTTTTTGATCAATGCCGCCGCGGCCATCGTTGCACTTCTGGCGATGATGCTCGTCCTCAACGCAATCGCGATCTTCCTGCGTGACCGTATGCAGTCACGTCGCCCACGCTCTGCGTGACACCCGTAAGGTCCCATGACGTCCTCATCTAAGGTTCGCGTCCGTAACCTCAAGGCCTGGTTTGGTAAGCTCGAGGTTTTGCACGGCATCGATTTCGACGTGAGCTCCAAAGGCGTTACGGCGATTATCGGTCCGTCCGGCTGTGGCAAATCTACCTTCATTCGCTGCCTGAACCGCATGCACGAGCTCGTGGCCGATGCTCGCGCCGAAGGTAAGGTCGAGCTCGACAACGAGGACGTGTACGCGCCCGATGTCGATCCCGTCCTACTAAGACGCCGCGTGGGTATGGTCTTTCAGAAGCCCAACCCGTTCCCTACCATGTCGATCCGCGACAACGTGCTCGCCGGTCGCTACCTTACGCATACCCATCGCCGCGACGACGCCCAGCGCGTCGTTGAATCCGCGCTGAAGCAGGCCGCCCTTTGGGAGGACGTGAAAGATCGGCTGGGGTCCCCTGGCGTCAGCTTGTCTGGCGGCCAGCAACAGCGCTTGTGCATTGCACGAGCCCTCGCCGTCGAGCCGGACGTGCTGTTGATGGATGAGCCTTGCTCGGCCTTGGATCCCATCGCAACCGCGCGCATCGAGGATCTCATTCACGAGCTCAAGGACCGCTATACGATCGTAATCGTGACGCATAACATGCAGCAGGCCGCACGCGTCTCCGATCAGACCGCCTTCTTCCTGCAGGGTGACCTGGTGGAGCACGGGGCGACTAATACGATCTTTACCAAGCCCCAGGACTCGCGCACCGAAGACTATATAACCGGCAAATTCGGTTGATCGGCCTGCGTTACAGTGCGAGCTAAACAAAGCTCGTGTTACAGTTTGACGACTTTTCCGGAGCCTTGTGATGACGCGCGCGCATACCGACCGTGAATACGACCACCAGCTCCGCCAGGTGCGAGACAAGCTGCTGCTCATGGCGGGTCACGTCGAATCCATGATCGCGGCATCGGTCAAGGCCCTTGTCGAACGCGACGTCGTCTTGGCCCAGCGCACGATCGACAACGACCATAAGGTCAACCAAACCGAGATCGAAACCGACGAGCTCTGCTTGCTGATCCTGGCCAAGCGCCAGCCGATGGCGTCGGATCTACGCTTTATTACGCTAGCGCTCAAGATGGTGACTGACCTCGAACGCATCGGGGATCTAGCGGTCAACATATGCGAGCGCGCCATCCAGCTCTCGGGTGAGCCGCCCCTGCGTAACTACGATGACATTCAACGTACGGCAGACTTAGTGCAGAGCATGGTGCGCGACGCCATCGATGCGTTCGTTCAAGCCGATGATCAAAAGGCTCAGGCCGTCATCGAACGCGACGCCGAAGTGGATGAGCTTTACCATCAGATCTTTCGCGACATCCTGGCGTTGATGCTGAAGGACTCGGCCACGATCGAGCGCGGTATACACATGCAGTCGGTGGCCAAGTGGCTCGAGCGCATCGCCGATCACAGCACAAACCTGGCGGAGCTGGTGGTGTTTATGGTCAAGGGTCAGGACATTCGCCACGTGGGTCATCTTTCCCACCGGCCACCTAAGTTTTAGGCGGGCGCGACGCGCGTGATTTTCCGTGCTGGGGAGTGCCCAACACCGCACGCAGCACGCGCAAGAACGCCTTCACCGCGGGGCTTGCATCCTTACCTTTGAGCCGCACTAGGTACAGCGCACGCCTGATATCGAGATCGTACAAGTCAACGCGCTTCAGGCGACCCGCTGCAAGCTCCAGGTCCAAGGCCAAGCCGGACACCACGGCCGCGCCCAAGCCCACCGCGACTGCATTCTTTACCGCTTCGGTGCTGCCTAAGGTCATGACGGGCTCAAACTGCAAGTCTTGCTTGGCACAGGCTGCTTCGATCACTTCGCGTGTGCCGGAGCCACGTTCGCGCGAGATAAGCGGCAGCTTGACGAAATCGCGCGCGCTAACCTTACCCTTCTTGGCCAAAGGGTGATTCGGCGCCACGATCGCGACCATTTGATCGTAGTGGACGATCTCCACGTCGAGCTGATCCGAGCTGACAAAGCCTTCGATCAAACCGAGGTCGATGCGGTCGTCCAGCACCATGGTCTGGATCAACGCGGTGTTCGCAATCTCGAGCTCGAGTCTGATGTTGGGATGCGCGCGATTGAAGGCGCCGAGCGCGCTTGGAGCAAGGTAGCTACCGATGGTGGTGCTCGCTCCGATCGAAAGCCGGCCACGCAACAGACCACTGAGCTCGCCCAGCTCCGTTTCCGCGGCGCGCTCGGCCGCGAGAATGCGTTGGGCGTGCCTCAACAGAAGCTCGCCAGCCTCGGTCAACCGCACACCGCGCGCCAGGCGATCGAAGAGAGACGTACCAAGCTGAGCTTCCAGTTCCACCAGCTGTTTCGACACGGCCGGCTGACTCGTACGTAGTCCTTTGGCGGCGCGCGTGATGTTGCCTTCCAGCGCTACAGCCACAAAAGCACGCAAATACTGCAGATTCATAGCCATAACTCTACGTTATGGCTCACATAACAACAACGCCTTGGTGCAATGGCTCCCGCAGGTCCATATTGGTGCCATGTCGGAGAGCAACGAAAAGGTCGTGGTTACCGCGCGCTTCTTGGCGGATGGCGCACCGGCGTATTTGCGCGCAGACGGCACGTGGAGCCGCGTCCTGCAAGAAGCGACCGCGCTGCCCACAGAGCGCGGCGAGGCCGAAGCCACTGCGCGCACCAAGAACGAACAGCGAGTGGTCGCCGATCCTTACACTATCAAAGTGGAAGTGGAGAGCGGGGGCTTCATCGATGCATTGAGCGCACGCGAGCGCATCCGCAGCACGGGACCCACCGTGCGCGTTCGTAGACCCGACTGAGCCCGAAGGAGATCGAACCATGTATCAGTACGATGAGTACGACCGTAAGATCGTCTTCGAGCGCGCCGAGCAATTCGCGCGGCAGGTAGAACGCCGCATCTCGGGCGACATCACGGAGCTTCAGTTCAAGCCACTGCGTTTGCAGAACGGTCTGTACATGCAGCTCCAGGCTTATATGTTGCGCGTGGCCATCCCGTACGGGCTGTTGTCATCCAAGCAGCTGCGCATGCTCGCGCACATCTCGCGCAAGTACGACCGGGGCTACGCTCACTTCACTACGCGCCAGAACATTCAGTACAACTGGCCTAAGCTCGAAGAAGTGCCCGATTTGTTGCGCGACCTCGCCTCCGTCGAGATGCACGCGATTCAGACGAGCGGTAACTGCATCCGCAATATCACCTCGGATCAGTTCGCAGGCATTGCGCGCGATGAGATCGAAGATCCACGGCCGATCGCGGAAATCATGCGCCACTGGTCGACCTTCCATCCGGAGTTCGGCTATTTGCCGCGCAAGTTCAAGATCGCGATCACCGGCTCGCCCGATCACGATCGCGCGGCAGTGCGCATCCATGACATCGGCGTGCGCTTGCTCAAGAACGATAAGGGGGAGGTCGGCTGCCAGATTCTCGTGGGCGGCGGACTCGGGCGCACGCCTGTGATCGCCAAGACGATTCGAGAATGGCTACCCAAGGAAGACTTGCTCAGCTACCTCGAAGCCATCCTGCGCATCTACAACCAGTACGGAGACCGTAAGGATAAGTTCAAAGCGCGCATCAAGATCCTAGTCAATACTTTGGGAGTGGAAGAGTTCACGCGCCAAGTGGATGCCGAATGGGAGCAGATCAAAGAAGGCGCGATGAAGCTGACGCAGGCCGAGATCGAGCGTGTGAGCGCGTTCTTTCAGCCACCCGCATATAAGGCGCTGCCCGCTTCGGACACGACGCTTGCAAGCTTGCGCATGAGCAAGGACCGCACGTTTGGCCGCTGGGTCGAGCAGAACGTGTCCGAGCATAAGATTCCCGGTTACAGCGCCGTCACGCTTTCGCTCAAGACTCAAGACACGCCGCCGGGCGATTGCTCGGATACTCAGATGGATGCCATCGCGCAGCTTTCGGATGAATACAGCTTTGGCGAGGTCGTGGTCACGCACGCGCAGAATTTGGTGCTCGCGCACGTGGAAACCTCCCGTTTGCCGGAGCTTTACGAGCGACTTGCCAAACTGGAGCTCGCGCGTCCAAACATCAATCTGATCACGGACACCATCTGTTGCCCGGGTCTCGATTACTGCGACTTGGCCAACGCGCGCTCGATTCCGCTGGCGCTTGAGATTTCGAAGCGTTTCGATGACCTCGACTATCAACACGACATCGGCGAGCTCAACATCAAGATGTCGGGCTGCATCAACGCTTGCGGCCACCATCACGTAGGGCACATCGGCATCCTGGGCATCAACAAGCGCGGCGAGGAGGCCTATCAGCTACTGCTTGGTGGCGCACCGGGCGACGATGCTTCGATTGGTAAGATCGCAGGGCCTGCGCTCGGCGCCGATCAGATCGTCAATGCCGTGGAGCGCGTGGTAAAGAAGTACCTTACGGTTCGCACCTCGGATGACGAGCGCTTCCTCGATTGCTATAGACGCCTGGGCATGGAGCCCTTCAAGGAGGCCGCATATGCCGCTCATTAAGAACAAGCAAGTCGTGGCAAACGACCCGTGGGTGTTTGCTCGCGAAGGCGAAAGCGTGCCCGCCGAGGGCGATGTGATCGTGCCGCTCGCTCGGTTTGTCAGCGAGCAAGAGAGCCTGCTCGCGCGCAAGGGTCGCGTTGGCGTCAGCCTCGAGCCCACCGACGAGATAAGCGCACTTACTGCGCACGTCGCAAAACTCAGCCTAATTGCGATTCATTTCCCGAAGTTCGGCGATGGTCGCGGCTATTCGAAAGCGCGCCTGTTGCGCGAACGTTGGGGCTATAAGGGCGAACTGCGCGCGGTGGGCGAAGTCTTGGGCGATCAGCTCAGCTACATGCTGCGTTGCGGGATGGACAGCTTCTTTCTCGTCGACGGCAAGGATGTGGAGCTAGCGATTCGCTGCTTCGACGACTTCAGTGTCGCGTATCAGGCTGCCACCGATGAGACGCGTCCCCTGTATCGCCGGGTTGCGCGCGGACAGGCGCCTGAGTCGCGCTGATGCGCATCTTGCTCGTACGTCATGCAGAAGCGGTCCACGGCGGCGATGGGCTCGACGACGCTGCCCGCTATCTTTCGCAGCACGGACGCGACACCGCGCAGCGCGTGGCGAGTGCGCTCGCAACACACGGTCTCAGCCCCACGCGTTTTGTGGCAAGCCCGCGCGTTCGCACTCAGCAAACTGCGGAGATTTTCGCGCGCCAGCTCGGCTTCGTCGGCCCTATCGAAACGCTGCCCTCCCTCTGCTACACGCTGCCCGCCAAAGACGCCGTCACGGCTCTGCTCGCGATGAAAGGTACGATCTTCGCCTTTGGTCATATGCCCACGTTGGCTGAGATCGCTGCGTTGCTCTGTCGCGGACGCACCTTGTCATCGTTTGCGCCGAGCGAAGTCTTACTGATCGAGAATGGTCTCGCCCTGTGGTCGATGGATCCCGACCGGTTGACGCTGACGCGCTTCTAAGCCTGTGTTCGTCCAACTCTCATGTGCTGCGCGACGCAATCGAGCTCGAAAGACGCAGCGAGCTCGCGCACGGCCACGTGCAGATCGATGGGCCCCTGCTAGGTTGGCGAGATGCCCCTGACTGGCAAGCAGCGCCGATTTCTTCGCGCCGAGGCCCACGCACTACAACCCACCGTGATGATCGGCAAAGAAGGCCTATCGGAGACGGTGCTCGACGCCACGCGCGAAGCGCTTTTGGCCCATGAGCTGATCAAGATCCGCGTGCTTGAAAGCGCGCCCATGGATCGCAAGGAAGTGTCCGAAGCCTTACCATCGCTGGTAGGTGCGGAGCTCGCTGGCCTGATCGGGCGCATCTTGGTGCTCTACAAGCGCCACCCGAGTAAGCCTAAGGTCGGCCTGCCGACCTGAACACGAGTTTAGCTTTCGCCTGCGCTTTTCGTACTTGCCGCCCTTCGTCGAAATCGCCCGGGGAACCAGTCATGTCCATCTATCCGACGGATGATCTACGCATCGAAAAGCTCCGGCCGCTCATCCCGCCGGCCATTCTGATCGAAGAGCTACCGATCACTGATGAGGCCTCGCGCGTCGTCGCCGAATCACGACTCGCGGTACGCGACGTGATGGATGGACGCGACGATCGGCTGATGGTGTTGGTGGGCCCGTGCTCGATTCACGACGTGAAGGCCGCGCGCGAATACGGGGCCAAGCTCGCTGAAGAAGTGAAGCGCCTAGCGCCGGACCTGTTGATCGTCATGCGCGTGTACTTCGAAAAGCCGCGCACGACGGTGGGCTGGAAGGGCCTGATTAACGACCCTGATCTCGACGGCAGCTTTGCTATCAACAAGGGGCTGCGCATGGCGCGCGCGCTGCTGCTCGATCTGTTGAACATGGGCCTGCCCGCAGGCACTGAGTTTCTGGATACGATCACACCGCAGTTCATCGCAGACCTCGTGAGTTGGGGGGCCATCGGCGCACGCACCACAGAGAGTCAGGTTCATCGCGAGCTTGCTTCGGGGTTGTCGATGCCCGTCGGCTTCAAGAATGGAACGGACGGCAACGTTCAGATCGCAGTCGATGCCATTCGTGCGGCCAGTCATCCCCATCATTTTCTCTCGGTCACCAAACAAGGCATTCACGCGATTGTCGCCACCAAGGGCAACGACCGTTGCCACGTGATCCTGCGCGGCGGCAGCAGCGGCCCCAACTATGGTGCCGAGGATGTGGAGCGTACGGCGCAGGCCCTCGAAGCGGCCAAGCAACCTCCGCGCATGATGATCGACGTGAGCCACGGCAATAGCGAAAAGGACCATCGCAATCAGACCAAGGTGGCACGCGCCATCAGCGAGCAAATTGCCAATGGCGAGTCGCGCATCTTCGGCGTCATGGTCGAGAGTCACATCGTGGCAGGTCGCCAAGACTACAAGCCCGGACAAGCCAGCACGTTCGGACAGAGCATTACGGATGCGTGCTTGGGCTTTGACGAAACCGTAAAGGTGCTTGACGATCTCGCGGAGGCCGTGCGCGCCCGCCGCGCGCTGCACAAGAGGGCATGATGACTTCGTCGTTCCTTCCAGCGCGCCCGCCTGAGCTTGCAACTCTGCTCGTTAGCTGCCCAGACCGTAAGGGCCTCGTGGCAGCGTTGGCTCAGCTCTTGTACGGGCACGGCTGCAATATCTTGGACGCGGATCAACACACCGATCCAGCGGCCAGCATGTTCTTTCAGCGCATCCGTTTCGATCTCGCAGAGCTGCACACGGATCGCGTCGGACTCGAGCACGGCATTGGGGATGTCGCCAAGCGCTTCGAAATGACTTGGCGCTTGTCTTACGAGAGCAAGCGCAAGCGCATCGCCATCTTCGTATCCAAGGTGGAGCACTGCCTATACGACTTGCTGCTGCGGCATCGCGCGGGCGAGCTTAGTTGCGACATCGGGATGGTGGTATCGAACCACGAGGACTTGTCTTTCGTAGCCAAGCAGTTCGATATTCCCTTTCACCTGTTCCCGATCGACAAGGCGAACAAGGTCGAACAGGAACAAAAGCAGTGGGCGCTACTCGATCAAGACGGCATCGATCTCGTGGTGCTCGCCCGCTACATGCAGATCCTGAGCCCCGAGTTCACGGCGCGTTACCCCAATCGCATCATCAACATTCACCACTCGTTCTTGCCGGCATTCGTGGGCAGCAAACCTTACCATCGTGCCTATGATCGCGGCGTGAAGCTGATCGGGGCCACGGCACACTACGCAACCGGTGAGCTCGACGAGGGACCGATCATCGAGCAGGACGTGGCGCGAGCATCCCATCGCGACTCGGTCGAAGACTTGGTGCGGCGCGGACGCGACATGGAGAAAGTCGCCCTCGCGCGCGCCGTGAAGTGGCACATCGAGGACCGCATTCTCGTCTACGCAAACAAGACCGTGGTCTTCCAATAATGCTCGCGCTTAGAACAGCGCGTCGGTAGCCACGGGTAGAGGCCACGGCTGACTCTCTAGGCCGCGACGCATGATCTTGAGCGACTGACGCAAATCGCCGACCGTAGAACGTAGGCGCGGATCCTGGCGCAGGCACTGCGAGATCCAGGTGGCAAACGGTGCGAGCGCCGGCTCGTTTTTGAGTGCGAACACGGCAGGCGGCTCGCCATCGTGACTGATGTGCGAAGCGATCATCGCGGTTTCTGACTGCGCATCGAACAGCACCTGTCCCGTCATGATCTCAAACGCCACGCAGCCCACGGCGTACACATCGGCCGGCAAGGGCGTGGGCGTGAAACCGTCAGGTACGAGGCCCCAGATTTCGGGCGCGCCGTAGTTACCGGTGGCGCACCCTGGGCGCACATGGCGACCCGCCAGCCCGAAGTCCACCAACACGGGCTGGGGTAATGCGCCTTCGCGATCGCGCAAGATCACATTGGACGGCTTGACGTCTAAGTGTCCAACACCGACCGCGTGCATCGCTTCGAGCCCTGCGAGCACGCCATCGATTAACGACAAACCGCGCATGACGTCCATGTCGCCCTTGGCGAGCACGCGCTCGAGCGTGGAACCTTCCACAAGCTCCATGACTAAGATCGGCTTGGGCTTTACGCCCGCATCAAACGTGACGAAGCTGGCGAGATTGTCGTGTTGAGGCACCGCCAAAAGTGCGCCCGCTTCCTGCCGGAACATACGCAAGAACTCTTCTTCGGACAGCGAGCGCGCCGCACTGCCATCGTACTCGGGAACCTTGAGCGCCAAAGTCTGAGCGTTTGGATCATTGCGCTCTTCAGCACGTTTGACGACGAAGACAGATCCGCCAGCGCCTGAACCCAGCGCGCGCTGGATGAAGAAACCCCCGAGTGTACGTGCTGGAGGCAGCCACGCGGGTAGGGGTCGATCGTCCATGGAGCCGGGCATGATGCTTTGCGGCTTCGAGATGTGCGTGGAATCGAGTGGTCGCTCGAGCAGGGGCTGGAGCACGCGCAGCACCACATTCGCAAAGATGGGCGGAAGCTCCGCACGCAAGCTGTCTGAAAGCGCTTCCAGCGTCAGCTCGAGTCCATTGCGCTCATCGTTGAGCGCCGCATGCTCGATCGCGAGGCCGAGCGTCCACACGCCGTGGCCCGAGGTCGGAGGTCCCTCAGCACCACGCACGCCAGCGCGACGCCGTGCTCCTGCACTGAGTTGAACGATTTCGTCGATGGAGTGTTCGAGCAACTCCATGGCGCGACGGTCTTGCGCCAGATCACGCAGCGAGCGCGCGGCCGCGACATGCCGAAGCGCGCGGCCAAGACGCAGCAGACTTGCGCGCAATCCTTCCGTACGTGGAGAGCTCTCTGCCGGCAATGCGCGCGACAAATCGAAGAGCGACTCGATGATCGCGCGCTGACCCGTAAGGTCGCGTGACACTTTGAACAGAACGCGCACCATAGACGAAAGTGCACGCAGGCACAGTTTGACCTCGGGCAGCATCGAGCCTTCGCCCAGTGCAGCGAAACCCTCAGGCGTGGGCACGTGGGTAGATGCGGCGAGCACCACGTCACTGAGCTCGAAGATTTCGTCGCGCACAAGACTGTCGCAGCCGCGCGCAACGGCGGCATGAACGATGCGATCCATGGCGCTTGGCGCATCGACTTGCACGCG
>JBKJIA010000460.1:0-14255 GCA_046598735.1 Polyangiales bacterium | reverse complement strand
GTCGCGGGCGCGCTGTTCACCGCGTCACACACACCGTCAGCATCAGTATCGACGAGCAGGGATACGCTGGTGTTGCGCTGCACGTACGCGGCCACGGTCGTGTCGTCGACACCCGAGAATAGCTCGAGGGTAGATGGGACCTGACGCTCCCAGACGACGGCGCGATAGATGGGCCTGAGGGATCGAACCACATCAAGGTCGCCCGCAGCGCTGCCGCCCAACGGATCGAAAGGTATGGAGCAGGTAGGCGAGGCGCCGGAGCTGACTTCGCGAACCGTGGGGGGGTTCATACTGACCCACGGCGGCACCGTATCGACGTAGACCTGGACGGCCTTGTTTTGCACGTTGCCGACCGTATCCGCAGCTTGAAAGCTGATCGATATTTGGGAGTGACCGATTAGCTGCGCGGGCGGTAAGAACGCTTCGTAGGTGTTCGGAGCGCCAGCCTGCATCGGGTAGCTATCTGTACCGACCACAGCACGGACGGAGCTGGGTGCCACACCCGCAAAGCCCGAAGTGCCTGCAACGCCATCCAGGATCGTCACTCGAAGGGGCGTGCGCTCTCCAATTACGGCATTATTTGCTGGTGAAGTGACTGTGATCGAAGGAGCGAGCCCGTCCACGATGAGCGTGAGTTTGGAGGTCACACTGGTGCCAACAGGAGCTCGCCCATTGGTAGCAGTCACGGCGAGCTCGAGTTGAGCAGGCACCACCGCGTTGGCACCGAACTCCTTATAGGTGACCCCGTAACGGTAACGTCCGGCCTTTCCATCTACGGCTATGGGTGTCACATCCACACCGTTTAGCTTGGCCTTGACCGAGACCACGTTGGCTGCGGCGTCGCTTGCCGCAAGTAAGGAGGGCAGTACGTCGAACTCCAGTGGCACCGGGCCGACGCCCACGATGTCGCTGAGCTTATGGCTGACAAAGGTGATGGCGGGACCAGCACCGAAAAATGTGCGCACTTCGCCGGTAGTCTCGACTGGCGGGGTGCTCTTGTCTTTCACGCTGCAGGTGATGCGCACGGCCCCACTGGGCACACTGCTCAGATCGAGCTTGGCACTGTACTCTCCACCCGCTCCTGCAGTGGCGTTGGTGGTGACCAGGGCATTGATGCCATCGGCAGCGAACAACCTGATGACCGCAGTAGGCTCGAGAGCGGTTGAACCGGCGACGATGACGCATGCCACGTCAAGACTCGCGCCCGTGACGACCTCACCGCTGGGGTCTTGCGCGGCCTTCGGGCTTTTGATCGAAACGCTCGCCGGCTTCGCAGGGACGGACGCATCAGGCTTTGTCGCTCCCATGGAACCGTCGGCACCCATGGCCCCGGTACTACCCGTCCCTCCCGATGCGTCGAGATCGTCGGAGGTTCCGCCTGTTGTTGCCTGATCATTCCCTGGGTCAAAGGGCGGCGTTGCTGGCGAAGGGTTGTCACCGCAGCTAGCGGCAAGAACACAGACGAAGAGCCAGGCCGCAAGCCCGTTGCGAATCTTACTCGAATGCATGATGGGAGCCCCCCCGGGCTTATCGCGACCTTCCATTGTCACTCGCTGGAGCAAACTTGGTAAAGTCTTACTGCTTACGAAGACAGAGTGCCGAGGGGTGGAAACGTAGGCGAATCTGTGGTTTCGCGTTGTGATGATTACAGTACACACGCCTTGCGTGTGTGGGCATCAACCACGTCGTGCGCACCGGCTGGGGAAAAGGTGCGGGAGCGAGCTCAGGTCTCGTCAGGGAACGGCGGGCGCGAGCTACGGCTGAAGACCAAGGTCTCTTCGCTGTCTTGCGGGCCCACGGTCACGACGATGGTTGTAATGTTGTCGCGGCCACCGCGTGCGTTGGCAAGATCGATGAAGCGCCGCACGGCCGACTCGGGGCCGAGCATGGTGATGTCCGGAATCTCTTCGTCGCGTAGATAGCCGTGTAAGCCGTCCGAGCAGATAACGAATACGTCGCCCGGCTCGATCTGGAAGAAGTGCGTGTCGACCTGCACGTATTCGCGGCTGCCCACGGCGCGCGTGATCACGTTTTTGTGCGGCGAATGGAGCGCTTCGGATTCGGAAATCAGGCCCTGCTTGACCTGCCAAGCGATCAGCGTGTGATCTTCGGTGAGCTGGGCGACTTTGCCGTTGCGCACCATGTACACGCGGCTGTCGCCCACCTGCGCGGTGACGCCATAGCGGCCGCACAAAAGTAATGCGGAGAGCGTGGTGCCCATGCCGGCCTGATCGGGCTCGCTCTGCGCGATGCCGAACACCATGTAGGTGGCTGCCTGCACGGCGCTCTCAAGCAAGCGGCCCATGCGCCACAAGGCTTCGGCGGAATTGTCGCCGGCTTCGACCGAGCGCAGCAGACCTCCCCCCTGGCGCACCATGCCGCGCACCGTGTCGATGGCCTCCTGGCTTGCGACTTCGCCCGCTGCATGGCCGCCCATGCCGTCTGCGACAGCGTAAAGGCCCACCGCATCGTCGTGGAAATAACTGTCTTCGTTCGACACGCGGCGTTTGCCCACGTCGGTCAGCCCCGCGCTGCGGCGCACTAGAACACTATGGATGAGTTGCTCGGCTGCCACGAATGTCTCCGCCTCAGGTTACGTAATCCGAATGGGAGTGCGCAAGAACCACCGGCCGGTAGCCGCAACGATTGTGCTCCGCTAGAACAGCCGCCATGACCGCCGTGGATGAATTGCGCAGCGCTATCACTCTATCGCGCGCTGGCAACAGATCTGAAGCGTGGATTAGGGCGGCATCAGCGCTTGACAAAGTAGGACAAGATAGGGCCGTGGCGCTTGCGTTCACAGAGCTCGTTTCGCTGGATCCCACGTACGCAGACATTATGGTCCCCGCAGAGCGCATCGTCGCAGCTTTCGAGGCGGATGCGGAGCTGATGATCGCATTGAGCGCTGCCCTCTTGCGCGTGGCCGAGCAACGTCCACCGGACGAGCCACCTTTCGAAAAGGGGCCGGCGCACCTTGCGGCCGGTGCGGCGCAACGATGTTTCGAAGGTCTGCCGGCAGCAGCGCGCACCGATCCTGCACTCGGCGGTTACTTACAGATCAACCTGGCGGATGCCTTGCGCATGATGGGCCCGGAGCACGATGCCGACGCGCTGCAGGCCTATCAACTCGCGCTAGCGATTGATGGCGACAACGGCTGGTGGTGGTTTCAGCTCGGCCTATTGCACAAATGGCGCGGTCGTTTTCGCGAAGCACTGGAAGCCAATCGCAAAGCGTTCGCACGCTTGAGCCAAGCGCAAACCCAAGGCGGCGCGCGCACCAACGGCACAAGCTCCACCGCGCAAACGCCGGGCGCCGCGCCCAAGCAAGTGTTGTGGAACTTGGCGATCGCAGCGACCGCACTTGGCGAAGGGCAACTTGCGCTCGATGCTTGGGAGCAGATCGGCATTCGCGGCAACTTGTCTGGGGCAGGCTTACCTTACGTTCCTGACATGCCGCCCATGCAGCTGCGCGTGGCGACGCTGGGCGAGGACACGGGTCGCAGTGATCCGCTGCCACCCCAAGCCGTGACGTTCGAAGTACTTTGGGTCCAGCCGCTTTCGCCGTGTCACGGTGTCGTGCAATCACCCACCGTGCGCCGCGCCAGCATCGATTACGGTGACGTGGTCTTGTGGGACGGCGCGCCCGTGCGCATGAACGAAGTCGATGGCCGAGCGATGCCGGTATTTCCGTTGCTGTGGATCTTGCGACCTGGCGAAGAAAAACGGCTGCGCTTTGTGGGCATGGAGAAGACGCGCGGAACGATCGACGCCGTCGCGCAGGATTTGGGCGAGCAGGTCGAAGTCGCGGTCTTTGACCGACGCGCGAACGATGCCGATGGAAATAGCATTTTTTACGGCAAATTGTTGGTGGCAGCCGATCAAGACCTGAGTGTTGTGCGAAGCGCGCTCGAAGCATCAATCCGTGCGCGAGCCGGCATTACCTTAGCCGTGCCGACGTTGTATGAGCTACTCGGGGATACGCACGCGGCTGGAAAAGCTCATCAGGCGTGGGGTGGCATCGAGCGCGCAGCAGAAAAGCTCGGCCTCTTACCTCGCGGTTGATCATGAGCACTGCATCCGTAACGGAGGGGCCGCCGCAAGCGACTTCGGGCTCGATGAGCCATCCGAAGAGCGTGTGGAGTTATCTATCCGCACATCGCGGTCAGCTCGCCCTTGGCGCATTCTTTTTGCTGCTCACGAATGCGTTCGAAAAGGCGATCCCTTGGCTGCTCAAGAACGGCGTTGACGCGTTCACGTCGAACGACATGTCGTTGGTCCGTAACGCTGCCCTTACGGTGATCGCACTCGCCATCGGCATGACGTTTACGCGCTCATTTTCGCGGCTCTACATCTTCAACGTGGGGCGCGACATCGAGTTCACGTTGCGCTCGGAAGTGCTCGCGCAGCTGCATCGTCTGGGTTCTGCGTTTTTCGCACGCATGTCCACCGGCGACATCATGAGTCGCGCCACGAACGACCTCGGACAAGTGCGGCTCTTGCTCGGCTTTGGCGTGCTCAACACCGTGAACGCTGCCGTGGCGTGGGTGAGCGCGCTCGGTCTGATGGTTGCGATTTCGCCCGAGCTCGCCATGTTCGCGCTCATTCCCTATCCGTTCTTCATGCTCGCTACCCGTGCCTTCGTGCGTAAGGCATTTCGCGCCAGCCAAGAGAATCAGAAGGTGCTCGCTAAGCTTTCGGAGCGGGCGCAAGAGTATTTGTCGGGCGTGCGCGTGGTGCGTGCCTTCAGCGCCGATGCTCATGAAGCCGCGCGCTTCGAAGAAGCCAATCGCGAGGCCATCTCGCGGACGATGACGATGGTAAGCCTGCGCGCGTTGATGACGCCGGTACTGATGGGCATCAGCGCGCTCGGCACGCTTGTCGTGATCTACAAGGGCGGCCTGATGGTGAACGCAGGCCAGTTGACCAAAGGCGAATTCCTCGCGTTTTATGCCTATTTGTCGCAGCTCGTCTGGCCGACCATGGCCGCGGGTTACATCCTGTCGATCGTGCAACGTGGCCGTGCCGCATACATGCGCGTGCGCGAAATCTTGGATGCCGAGCCCGACATCAAAGAGGCAGATCATCCCGTCCCATGGACGCGTGCAGCAGGCGAAAAACGCGGCTCGCTCGCAGTCCAGGACCTGAGCTTCTCTTACGGCGACCGTAAGGTACTCGACCACGTTTCCTTCAGCGTCCCGCAGGGTACTTCGCTTGCGATCGTGGGCCGCACCGCCAGCGGTAAGACCACGCTGGCAGGCCTGTTGTCGCGTCTCTTGCCCACGCCTGCGGGCAGCGTGCTGCTCGATGGCCAAGACATCACCAAGCTCAAGCTCGGCGACGTGCGCAAGGCCGTGGGCTACGCACAGCAGGAGCCGTTCTTGTTCTCGACTACAGTCGCCCGCAACATCGGTTTTTCGCTGGAAGATCCCGACACGGACGAGTCCATGCAGCGCATTCGCAACATTGCTCGCGAGGCTGCGATTCTAGACGAAATCGAACGTTTGCCGGACGGCTTTGACACCGTGGTGGGTGAGCGCGGCGTACAACTTTCAGGCGGCCAGAAACAACGCGTCGCCTTGGCGCGCGCGCTCTTGAACGACCCTGCGGTGCTCGTGCTCGACGACCCCATGAGCGCGGTGGATGCCAAGACCGAACGCGCGATTCTGGACGCCCTTGAACGTGCCGCGGCCGGTCGCACCTTGATTTTGATTACCAATCGCACGGCAGCCGCGGCGCGCTGCGATCAAGTGCTGGTGCTCGATCATGGTAAGGTAGTGGAACGCGGCGATCACGACACGTTGCGACGCAAGCAAGGCTTCTACGCGCAGCTGTGCGCGCGTCAGTCCGTCGAGCAGGAGCTGTCGGCGCTATGAGTCGCGAAAGTTTCAGGCCTGCCGGCGCCAAACCTAAGACGCGCGCCGAGCGTTTGCTCGCGCAATTTCACGAAGAAGCGCCCGTTGCAGCGCAACGCGTGGACTTGCAGATGCTGCGCGACTTGCTGCCTTACGCGCGTCCGCATCTGAAGCTCTACGTGTTGTCGCTGTTGCTGATGCCGCTCGGTTCGGTGCTGCTGGTCACGCAGCCGCGGCTTTTGCAAAAAGCTGTCGACGTCGTCGGGGTAGGGCTTGCGAGTGATGTGCTCTCGATGGTGGCGCTCCAGTATGGCTTGGTGATTTTTGCGCGCTTTGCCGCCGGTTTCCTCGAGACCTACACGATGCAGCTGGCCGGGCAGCGCACCATGGCAGGCCTACGCAGCGCCGTGTTTGCGCACATTCAAAAGCTTTCGATTCGGCACTTCGATCGCACGCCGATCGGCCGCATTGTCACGCGCGTGACCAACGACATCGATTCGATAGGCGAGCTGTTCGCAAGCGGTGCGGTCACAGCCATTGGCGATGTGCTGCTGTTGGTCCTGATCGTTTCTTCCATGCTCAGCATCAACGCACGGCTTTCGCTGGTTGCGTTTGCGATCGTGCCGCCATTGGTCGTCGCCGTGGAAGTGTTTCGCCGCATGTTGCGCGCCGCACAGCGTAAGATTCGCGGCCGCGTGGCCCAGCTCAACGCCTTCTTGAACGAACAAGTACAAGGCATTCACGTGGTGCAGGCGTTCTCGCGCGAAGCAGAATGCGCGGAGGCCTATCGCGAGATCAACGCCGGGCATCGCGACGCCAACGTGGAATCGATCCGCGCAGACGCGATGATGTATTCCGTCGTCGATGCCATCTCCGCCGTGTGCGTGGGGCTTGTGCTGTGGTTTGCCTCGCGCGAAATCGGCTTGCTCGGTGACGCCGCTGCGGCCGAAGCGTTCAAGGGCACGTTCGTGGCATTTTACGCGTATATTCAGCAGTTTTTCGTGCCCGTGCGCGACCTGAGCACGAAGTACACGATGATTCAGAGCGCATTCGCTTCGGCCGAGCGTGTGTTTGGATTGCTGGCCGTGAACGACTTCGACGCGCTGCCGTTGGTTGGCGAGGCGCGCAAGCCAGCAACCTCGCTAGCAAGCGATGCGGCCGTCGCCTTCGAGGACGTGAGCTTTCGTTACAAAGCGGGCGGCGAGCTGGTGCTCGATCATGTTTCGTTCGCGGTAAAGCCTGGCGAAACAGTCGCTGTTGTTGGCGCAACGGGCGCGGGTAAGACGACGGTGACAGCGCTTTTGCAGCGCTTTTACGATGTAGATGACGGGGCAGTATTCGTCGCTGGCAAAGACGTGCGCGGCTACGAGCGCGATCAATTGCGCGCGCGCTTTGCCGTCGTACCGCAGGACGTCTTTCTGTTCACGGGCAACCTGCTCGATAACGTCGCGCTCGGCGCCGCGGCGCCCGATCGTGTTCGTGCCGAGGCTGCGCTCGCGCGTATTGGCGCCTACGGTCGTTTTGCAAATCGAGGCGGCCTCGACATGCCGATCACCGAACGCGGCATGAACTTGAGCGCAGGCGAGCGGCAGTTGATAGCTTTTGCGCGCGCGCTCTACCGAGATCCCCAGGTGCTGATCCTCGATGAAGCCACCGCCAACATCGATAGTGAAACCGAAGCCACGTTGCAGCACGCACTCGAAGAGTTGCTCAAGGGCCGCACCGCGATCGTGATTGCCCACCGCTTGTCCACGATTCGTCGCGCAGAGCGGGTGCTCGTTTTCCATCGCGGACACATCGTCGAGTCGGGCAGCCATGCCGCGCTTGTGACGCAAGGTGGGGTCTACGCACGCTTGGTGAGGTTGCAGTTCGCACACGCTGCAGAAACCGCACATGCGGCGGTCTGAAACACGTATGATGCTCGTGTAACGCCTGTCTAATTCGAGCGTGCGGTGGCCCAAGACCCGATCGTCTACGGAAAGTACCAGCTGCTTGAGTTGCTCGCCCGCGGCGGCATGGGCGAGGTGTTTAAGGCGCGCTCTTACGGTGTCGAAGGGTTTGAGAAAACCCTCGTCATCAAGCGCATCTTGCCGGAGCTCAGCAGCAATCAACGCTTCGTCGAGATGTTCATCGACGAGGCCAAGATCGCCGTCACGCTGACGCACGCGAACATCGCGCAGGTGTTCGATCTCGGTTTCGCCGACAACACGTACTTCATCGCCATGGAGTACGTGCCGGGATACGACCTCGCCACGGTGCTGCGCTGGGCCAAGAAGCTAGAGCGTGCGCTGCCGCAGGAGCTTGCGGTGTACATCGTCAGCGAGCTCGCCAAGGGCCTCGACTACGCCCATCGCAGGCGCGATTCTGAGCTTCAGCCGTTGCATATTGTGCATCGCGACGTGTCGCCCGAGAACGTGCTCTTGAGCTACGAAGGTGAAGTCAAGATCACGGACTTTGGCATCGCGCGCTCACGATCTGGCATCCACCGACTCGCGCAGCTTCCGCCTGGAAAGTTCGCGTATCTGGCGCCCGAGCAAGCGCTTGAGCAGGACGTGGACCCACGCGCGGATTTGTTTGCGCTCGGCGCCATCCTCTACGAAATCCTGACAGGAATGCGCCCGCTCGAAGGTGCAACGCCAGCCGAGACGCTTGAGCGCGCCAAGCGTGGCGATGCGCCGCCCATGACCGACGTGAAAGCTGATTTGCCGCAAGAGCTTTCGGACATCGTCATGCGCGCCATGTCGCCCAATCGCAGTGAACGTTACGCAACGGCGGGCGAGCTCTACGAAGACTTGATTCAGTTTCTATACGCGAGCGGTCGTCGCGTAGGTGCCCATGATCTCGCGCGTTGTCTCGAAGAGCTTGCGGCTCTGGCTGCAGAGCGCCCGACCACAGAACCGCTCGAGGCCTTGAGCGGTATCGAAGAAATATTTGCTGAGTCCGTTGGCATGCATCCCTCCACCGGCATCACGCCGTTGGCGATCCCTGCGCGCAGTGCGATTTCGAGCATTCCACCGCCTAAAGCAGGCCTGCTACCGCCCTCGGAATGGCGTGAGGTGACAGCTTTGGCTGTCGAAGGATTCGACCGTCAGGAGATGCTCGCGCTCGGCGCTCGCTACGGCGGCGAGCCATGCCTTGGTCACGCCGAGCTCGCAACGCTGCTCGTGTTCGGCCTCGGCGAGGCAGACGGACACGATGCTCAGACCGCAGCGCGCTGTGCGTTGCGTGCGCGACAGACGTCGTCGGGTGCGCCGATTCGTGCGGTCGTCCACAGCGGTCGTCTATTGATCGATTCAGAAGGTAAGGCACGCATTCACGCATCGGTGGACACCTTACGAACTGACACGCTCAAATGGTTGTTTCGTACGGCTTCATCGAGCGTGGCCGCCTCGCCCGCGGCGGCCAAGTTGCTCCGAGGACGTTTCGAGCTCACGCCCGCACAAGGCGATGCGCCGCGTATTCTCGAGCGCGAACGTCGTGCCGATGAGGGCGTGGGTAAGTTCGTCGGCAGGCGCGAGGAGCTGCGTAAGCTCGGCGAAACCTTGGCGCGCGCCAATCGAGGACGCGCGCGTGTCATCGGCATCAAGGGCGATGCAGGATCCGGCAAATCACGGCTTTTGCTCGAAGCATCGCGTCGCCTGCGCCAGGCCGGCCATGACGTGGGGTTCTATCTCGCCACCTGCTCGCCCCAAGGCCGCTCGGTTCCGTTCAGCGCCATTCATGACTTGTTGCGCGCAGTGCTCGGCATTGAAGAGCTCGAAACCGAAGCGCGCCTGCGCGAAAAAGTCGAACGGCTCAAGCTGCTCGGCCTGCCACCCCCACAACGCGATGCCGTCGCGCGCGTGCTCGGTCTGAGTGTTCCCGGCGCTTCCGGCACGGGCGCCGTCATGCTCGAGGCGGCCATGTTGCGCATCTCGTACAAGCTCGCCCAGGACAAGCTTACGGTGTTCGCGTGGGACTCTGCGGAGCTCATGGACGTGCAGAGCCGGCAGGTACTCGGCAAGCTTCTGCAAGACCCGCCCGAGGCGCGCGTGGTCACGATGTTTGCGTATCGCCCGTCCGATCCCGGCCCTTGGGTCACGTCGCCCACGTTCACCGAAGTGCAGATCACACCGCTTTCTGCCGAAGATGTGGCCCGGCTCGTCCGACACAGACTGCTCGCCAATCAAGTGCCCGATGACTTGGTGCACGACATCTGCATCAAGACGGGCGGCAATCCGCTTTACGTAGAGGAGCTGCTCGCCGCGATGCGCGAAGGCGGAAAAC
The DNA here is from genome assembly GCA_046598735.1 of Polyangiales bacterium. Classification (GTDB taxonomy): domain Bacteria; phylum Myxococcota_A; class Polyangia; order Polyangiales; family DASUME01; genus DASUME01. Next base: position 4,137 of record JBKJIA010000460.1, on the reverse strand, counting down.
TCGATGTGCATGACGGTGTGGTGACCAAGCTGAACGGCGCCGCGACGCTCGAGCTGCCGCGCACGTTGCGGGGCTTGGTGGCCTCGCGGGTGGGGCGATTGTCGCAAGCACATCGCTTGATTCTGCAAGTGGCGGTCACGTTCGGGCCGCGCTTTGCCGCCGAGCTGGTAGCGCGCGCTGCTGCCCAAGACGAGCCCACGGTTCGTACCGCGTTGAGCGTGCTCGAAGAGCGAGGCATCGTCCGTACACTGGGGCCGAGCGAGTACTCGTTTGCTCACGATCTGGTGCGCGAGGTGTTGTACGACGGCATCGCGCTCGATGAACGTCCACCCCTGCACGCAGCCGTGGCAAGTGCGATCGAAACCTTACGCCCGGCCGAGCTCGATGCCGTAGTAGATAGGCTCGCCCATCATCATCGCGAAGCCGGTCAGCGCGAGCAGGCCGTGTCTTACCTTGTGAAGTCCGCACAACGTTGCGAAGCCGAGCACGCGCTCGAAGCGGCTATCGATGCCTACGCGCAAGCCATCGATCTGCTGAGCCTCGCGTCAAGTCCCGACCGCACGCACATGCTTACGCTTTACATGCGCATCGGTGATCTCGGAATTCGTTCGCGTACCGCAGAAGCCGTGGCCGATCGTATGGGTTCCGCGCTCGAGCTTGCAGAGCGCTTTGGCCGCGATGAATTCGTGGCGCGCTTTGCGATGATGCGCGGTCGCTTGCTCAACAGAGCCTCGCGCTTTCAAGAGGGCCGAATGTGGCTCGAGCGCGCCGAGTCAGTCGCTAAAAAGCGTGGCGATCGCGGCTTAGAGCGCGACATCGCACTCGCTGCGGCGGAGGCGCACGCGCGCAATGGCGAATACACCGCCGTTATCGAGCACGGCCGGCGCGCCCTCGAGCTTGCGCAGCTGACGGACGAGGTGGGCGCGCAAGTGCGATGCTTACTGTTGATGTCGCCGGCCTACGCTGCCATAGGCGAGGGCGAGGTCGCCTTGTCCGCGTTGCGAGACGCGCAAGGGCTGATGGGCGATCCACCAGACCGTATGATCGAGGTCGAGCTCTACAAAGTTCGCTCGCTCGTGTTCCATCAACTCGGCGATCAAGAAGGTATGATCGATTCCGCGCGCCGCTCGCTCGAACTCGCGAAGGAATACGGATTTGCCTACGAAGTGGCCGTCAACGCCCACAATCTAGGCGAATTCTATCTCCGCACCGGCGAAGACAAGAAAGCGTTTTCATCGCTCAAGCAGGGTTACGAAGTGGCAGCGGAGCATGGCTTTGCGCGGCTCGCTTGGCTCAACGTCTGTCTGCTGGGCTTCTTGGATGCGATGCGCTTTGGCTCCGAGCAGGGCAAAGCCCGCATGGTCGAAGCGGTTCGCTACGCCGAGGAACGGGGCTACACCTGGGACTTGATCGGCGAGAAGTATCTGCTTGCCATCGTCGAGCAAAAGCTCGGCCGCCCCGAAGCCGCGCTCACGGCGTTGCGGGATGTCATCGGCCTCGCGGAACAACACGGCCACGTGCGCATCTGTGACGACGCGGAACAAGGCTTACGGGCGATCGCGGCGGGCCGGCCAATCGCGCTACCTCGTTAGGGTTGTCGTTTGTAAGCCTGACGGAGCGACGTCGCGTCAGGCTACGGCCGCGACGCTACGGGGTGCTTGGCGCTTCCGGCGCCGGCGCCGCGGGGGCCGGGGTGGTTTCAGCAGCCGGGGCGGGTACCTCAGGCTGCGCTGCTTCTGCGGGCTTGGCAGGTGCGGGCTTGGCGGGCGCTGCCTTCGGAGCAGTCTTGACGGGCGCGGGCTTGGCGCCGGGCGCCACCTTCTCGGCTGCGGGCTGCTCCGCCGGAGCTGGCTTGGCCTCGACGGGTGCCGGCACCGGAGCTTCGAGAGGCGCCCCTGCGCCGGGCAGCTCGTACGGATCCTGCTGCTCAAGCTTGATAGGCGCACCTTCGGGAGACTCAATCTCCAAGTTGGGCGCGGGCTTGACGGTCTCTTTGCCTTTTTTGGCGTCTTCCTTGGCCTTGGCTTCCTGCTTAGCCTTGGCTGCCGCGCCCGCTAACTCCAGCGACTTATCGGAACCGGACGACATATACGCCAGCACAACCGACAGGATCATAAACAGCGCCGCGCTGGCGGTGGTTAGCCGTGTGAGGAAGTTGCCTGCTCCGGAAGCGCCGAACACCGTGTTGCTCGAGCCGCCGCCGAACGATGAACCCATGCCGCCACCCCGACCGGGCTGCAGCAGCACGACGAAAATCAAAAACAGGCACACCAGCACGTAAACAATGGATAGGAAGGTGTACATGGATCCTTCACGCAGCGCGCCGAACTGACGCGCGAAAGCTTTCGCAAACGAGGCGAGGGCGGGGTTTTAGCCTGAGCGGTGCGAGTCCGCCATAGGCCAGTGAGCGCTAGCTCGCGGCCGAAGCGATAGTCATGAACTGCTCAAGCACGAGCGAAGCGCCGCCGACCAGGGCGCCATCGATATCTGGCTGCGACAAAAGTGCGCTGGCGTTGTCGGCCTTGACGCTGCCACCGTAGAGAATGCGCAGTTTCTGGGCGAAAGCTTGCCCGCGTTCCGCCACCACTTGCGCGCGAATCGCGGCGTGTACGGCCTGAGCATCTTCGGGGGTGGCGGTTTTCCCGGTGCCGATCGCCCACACGGGCTCGTAAGCGACGACCAGCTCACTTAATGCGTCGCTGTTTATGCCCGCCAAGCCGGCGCTGAGCTGGCCCAGCACCACCCCAACGGTTGCGCCCTGCTCGCGCTGCTCGAGGGATTCGCCGATGCACAAGATCGGGCGTAGCCCCACCTCAAGCAACGCGCGCACCTTGCGGCGCACGGTTTCATCGGTATCGCCGAAAAATTGCCGCCGTTCGGAGTGTCCGACGATGCAGTAGCTGCAGCCGACGTCTTTCAACAGCGGAGCGCTGACCTGACCGGTAAACGCGCCCTTCTTCTCCCAGTAAACGTCTTGGGCCGCGAGGCCCAGTGCGCTGCCCTCTAGTGCCGCACGCACACTCGCGAGCGCGGTAAACACAGGGGCCACCACGATTTCGCAAGCCAAGCCTTCGCTCGCTTGTCGCACAGCAGTTGCAAGTGCAATCGAATCGCGCAGTGAGTTGTGCAGCTTCCAGTTGCCCGCAATCAAGGGTTTGCGTGTCATGCGCGCAAGACCTCGACGCCGGGCAGCTTCTTACCTTCCAGCAGCTCGAGCGCCGCGCCGCCGCCAGTCGACACGTGCGTGTAGCGCTCTGCAAGTCCGGCCTGTTGTACGGCTGCGACGCTGTCGCCTCCGCCTACCACCGTGAAGCCTTGGCAGTCCGCCATGGCGCGCGCGATCCCAAAGCTACCTTCTGCAAACGCCGGGGTCTCGAACAGACCCATGGGCCCGTTCCAAAACACGGCTTTTGCCCGACGCACTCGTTCGCCGTAGGTCTGCACCGTGCGCGGCCCGATATCGAGCGCCATCTCTTCCGGACGGATGATGGTGACGTCGGTCGCGCGGCCGCTCTTGGCATCGAGCGCTTCGGCCACGACCACATCCACAGGCAGATAGATCTGAATGTTCTTTTCGCGCGCCTTCTGCAAAAGCGTGCGTGCCAGCGCGAGTTTGTCTTCTTCGATGCGACTCTTGCCCACAGCAAGTCCCTGCGCGGCAAGGAAGGTGTTGGCCATCGCGCCGCCGATCAAAATCTCATCGACGCGCTCCATCAACGCTTCGATGACTTCGATCTTGTCCGACACTTTGGCGCCCCCGAGCACCGCGACGTACGGATGCTCGGCGTTCGCGCGCAGCTTCTCGAGGGCCGCCACTTCCTTGTGCACGAGCAAGCCGGCCGCGCGTTGCGGCATCAACTTGGCGAGTGCGTGGACCGAGGCATGCGCGCGATGGCTGCAACCGAAAGCATCGTTCACGTAGACTTCCACGAGCCTGGCGAGCTCGCGGGCAAAGCCTTCGTCGTCTGCTTCTTCTTCCGCATGAAAGCGTAGGTTCTCGAGCATCGCGACCTGACTGTCGCGCAAGTCCGTCACGACTTTGCGTGCGCCATCACCCACGCAATCATCGGCCAACAGCACTTCCACGTTCATCAGCTCGGCAAGCCGCGCCGCTGCGGGCTCCAAGCTCAGCTCGGG
>JBKJIA010000281.1:0-25599 GCA_046598735.1 Polyangiales bacterium | reverse complement strand
ATCCAAGCGAATTTTTCGGCAACCAGTAAGAACACGCCAAATAGTAAGGGCGCCCAAGCAATGCCGAGCGTCAGTACCTGGCGCGTTGCCGTTTGCGCTAGCAACCAAAGCGCGACCAACACGGTGAACGACGCTGCCGCCGCAAGCACGCAGCCAAGTGCCACGCCCAGATCGAAGGGTAAGAACGGCGCGACCACGGCATCAAGCAACAACAACAGACGCACGCCGCGCGTCACGCGATACCAACCGGGCTCGCGGCGTTTGAGGTCCAAAAACTCGACGGCAAACGCGTTGGCCGCCCACGTGACGAGCGGGATGATCATGGGCGGCAAGGCGCGATTGAAAACCATGTATTCCGGCCAGAGCGTCGCGTATGCCAAGCCGTGCAGCGCGTATTGAAACGCGAGCTGTCCCGCCACCATCGGCACGTACAGCAGATACGTGCGCTCGCGAACCGAGAAGTAGAGGAACAAGTTGTACAGCATCATCACGAGCATGAAGCCCACGTAGACGCCTTGAACGAGCGATGACCATTGGTTCTCTTCGAGAAAGGTCTCGTCAGTCCACAACTTGATCGGCAATTGGACGGCGACGTTCGAGCGCACCCTTACGATCACGCGTCGGCCTTCTTCAGGCGCAAGGTTGACCGGGAACAAGAAATTTCGATGCAGCAGTCTGCGGTTGCGGAACGCGCGCGACGTGCCGGTGGCTACATGATCGATCACGCGACCGCTTGCGCTGATGGCGTAGAAGTCGACCTCGTCGAGCACGGGGTAGGCGATTTCGAAGAGCAAGCGCAGGTCGCGGCCCGAGCCATTCTCGACGCGTGTTTGAAACCAGAACGCCGAGCGCGAAAAACCAAAGTTCGGAACGGACTTGTTCTGGTAGGCGTCGATCTGGACGCGACCGCTGATGAAATCGGCAATGCTCAGGTTACCTGCGGCATCTTCGCGATAGGCAAGCTGCTTACCTATCTCGAAACCTTCCAGGGGGCTGTGTATGCGCAAGACGGCGACGCTGCCCATGCGCGGCAACTCGCGCGTATCGGCTCGCGCAGCGTCGATGTGCATGCCGCAGACGGCTAATATAGCGAAGCAAAGGACGCTGCTCGCTACGATGCGCCTCATGCACGCGCCGCCGGAAACCGCAGCAGGTTGAGGTGTGTGAGTGCAATCGCCAAGGCATCGGTTGCATCTTCGGCGGGCAGCTCTGCCAGCCCGAGCAGTGCGCCCACGAGCTGCGCCACTTGAGATTTCTCGGCGCGACCGGAGCCAACGATGGCGCGCTTAACCACGGCGGGCGGATAAGCAGCGATCGGCAGGCCCGCTTGTTGTGCGGCCAGCAACGCTACGCCGCGTGCGTGACCGAGCACGAGGGCAGCTTGTGGATACTTCGCGAAGAAAATGTCCTCGACGGCCACGGCCTGCGGTTTGTGCGCCGCGATCACTGCCGTGACGCCGTCGAAGATTACGTGCAAACGCGCGGGCAACGGGTCCTTGTCGCGCACGCGGATCACGCCGGCCGCAATGCCTTTGGCACGCTGGCCGTTGAGCTCTACGATGCCCCAGCCTGTGCGGACGCTGCCAGGATCGAGACCGAGCACACGCGTCACGATAGACTTGCGAGCGCTTCGTCCGAGGGCTCGAAGTCGAGATGCACCTTCTGCACGTCGTCGTGGTCTTCGAGCGTTTCGACCAAGCTCATTCCCACTTCGGCTTCGCGCCCGCTGAGCACTTTGGGCGTCTTGGGCACGCGCGCAAGCTCCGCGTTCTGAATCGGAATCGACGCCGTCGTGAGCGCGTCGCGCACGGCATCGAGCGCATCAGGAGGCGTGGTAATCCACCAGCTTTCGCCGTCGTTCTCGACATCTTCTGCGCCGGCGCCCACGGCCACCTCGAACAGCTGCTCTTCCGTTGCCGCGGCAACGTCCAGGCTTATCTGACCCTTGGTATCGAAGGCCCAAGCCGCCGAGCCCGCTGCGCCCAACTGGCCATTATGCTTGTCGAAAATCTTACGCATCTCGGCTGCAGTACGATTGCGATTGTCGGTGACGACTTCGCACATCACGAGTGTTCCCGCGGGTCCGACGCCTTCGTACAAGAGCTCTTCGTAGTGCACGCCTGCGAGCTCGCCCGTGCCCTTCTTGATGGCGCGCGCGACGTTATCTGCCGGCATGTTGTTCGAACGCGCCAAATCCAGCGCGCGCCTTAAGCGCGGATTGCCTGTCGGATCGCCACCACCCATGCGTGCTGCCACGGTGATCTCTTTGATCACCTTGGTGAAGATGCGGCCGCGCTTTGCGTCGACGGCCCCCTTCTTGTGCTTGATGGTGGACCATTTGCTATGGCCGCTCATGACCCTGCTCCCGGTGGTGCTGTATCGAAGGGCCTCTATACCATTGAGCCGCGATCGCGTACACGGTTCCGCCGCGGGTCGCGAGCGATAGCTTTGGCGCGCACTGCTTTGACATGCGCAGATCCTTCGGAGCTGCCGGGGACGGGCTGCTAGGCTGCGGATATGGGCCTTGAAGATCTGTTGTCCGGTCGTATCTCGGGCGCGGCGCTTGTCGGTGCGGCACGCGCGCTCAGACAGCCAGCGGTGGCCCGCCTCGGCGCCCGCATCCTGCGCCGCGACCTAAAAATTGATGCGCTTTTCGACCTGCTCGACGGGAGCGAGTGCGTGGAGCCCGATATCGCGCCCCGTTCGGCGCGTGCGCCGCGAGCGCTCGGTGAGCCCGTCGGTGTGCCGGACGCGCCGGTTTGGGCCGCCACCTGTGTTTCGCTCACGCAGCAATATGCGAATGGAGCCAGCCCAGAAGCGTTGCTCGAGCGCCTGCTGCTAGAGGCCGATAGGCTCGCCGAAAGCAAAGCCTGGCTGCGCTGTCTGTGGACGCGTGATGAGCTCGGCGCGCGCGCGGCTGCCAAAGCATCCGCGGTCCGCTATCGCGAGCAGAATCCACGCGGTCCACTGGATGGCGTGCCGGTCCTGGTCAAAGAACAGATCGCGGTTGCAGGCTTACCTTGTCGGCTCGGCGGTGATTTACCCGGGCCATCGCCCATGGCTACGGATGCGACGTTGGTCGCGCGTTTGCGTGCCGCGGGCGCCATCATCGTTGGGCAGACCGCCATGACGGAGCTCGGCCTGTCGCCGATCGGCATCAATCCCAAGCGGCCACCCTTGCGTAATCCGCACCATTTCGAGCGCACCGCGGGCGGAAGCTCCACGGGCTCGGGCGTGGCCGTCGCAGTGGGGCTCGTACCCTGCGCTATCGGGGCAGACGGCGGTGGCTCGGTGCGCATCCCCGCAGCCTTGTGCGGCGTGTACGGGCTCAAGCCCAGCTACGGCCGCATCTCACGTGCAGGCGATGCATTTTCGGGCAGCTTGAATCACGACGGGCCGATCGCCGCGAGCACCCACGACCTGGCGTTGTTTCTCGATGTGATGCACGGCCCCGATGCGGCCGATCCGGCGAGCCTGCACGCACCTGAGCCGGCATTTCCGTTTGCAGAAGCCGTCACGCGTCGGGTGGGCAGATTTTCGATCGGCGTGGACGAGCACGAGTGGCGCGATGCCGATCCCTCCGTGGCCAAGGGGTGCGAGCAGGCGCTCAAAACGCTGTCGGCCCAAGGTGTCGAGATCGTGGATATTCGGCTCAAGACCGCGCAACACGCCACAGCCCTGGGTGCGCTCACGCTGGCGGCGGAGGCGTACGCTGCCACCGCCTACGAATTTGAGCGCCAGATGGACGCCTACGGTGCCGACGTCCAGGCTTTTATGCACATCGCGTCCGTGCTCGAAGCCAAAGAATACCTATGGGCGCAAGCGCTGCGCGAAAGACTGCGGCGCGAGGTCGCAGGAGCGTTGCTCCATGTGGATTTGATCGCGCTTCCAACCACGGCCAAGACAGCCTTGCCGGTCAGCGAAAGCGATGAGCGGACGGGCAGGCTCGATGCCCAAGGCGTACGCGCCATGTGTCGCTACACGTTCCTAGCAAACCTGACGGGTTTGCCGGCAGGCACCGTGCCCGTTGGACTCGACCCTGATGGTTTGCCGATTGGCTTGCAGCTCGTGGGCGACGCTTGGGACGAAGCCAGCGTGCTGGCGTGCATGGCGGAGCTTGAACGTTGCGGCGCTGCTCGTGCACCCCGCGCTCCCCATCGGGCCGCACTGTTCGAGCACGCCTGACACTCAGGTTTGCTAGGCGCCGCCGCGTACCAAAGACGACGCAAGGTCGAGCGCTATGCGCAACATGCGTGTGTTCTTGAGCGGGCGACCTTCATACCATTCGGCACAGGCGGCCACGACTTCAGGCCGCGCTGCAAGAAAAGCCGCCCAACGCTCCGCCTTGGCGCCGTATACATACGGAGCGAGCGCGGACGATTGACGCAAGTGCTGCGCCATCAGCGAGTTGCGCACCAGCGCACCGTACGCTTCGAAATGCAGCGAATTTTTGGCAAGCCCGCGCGCCGCAAGTCCCGCCGCGATGCGCGCATACACGACTGCATGCGCAATGCCTTCGCCCGTTACAACATCGATGCCGGCCGCTTCGCCGATCAACATCACGCCATGCCGCGATAGCTCCGCACCGTGCACGTAGCCACGTTCGCTGAACGGTTTATAGGTGACCGCTTCAGGATCAACACCGCGTTTGGCGAGTGCGCGCTTCAGCACCTCTTTGAGGTCTTTTCGGGGTGTGGTGTTCATGTGATAGATGCCGCGACTGACCGCGTGCGCACCGTCCAGCATGATCGGGAAGTCCCAGTAGTACCCTTGGATGCCTTCCTCTACGACACTCAGATCGAATTCGAGTGTGCGGCTTTGAACATCATCGCTAGGCGTGGGCGGCGTCTCGAGCACGTACAAGCGGCAATGCTTACGTGGCTCTACAAAGCTCAACAACTTACGAACGCGGCTGCCCGCACCATCGGCGCCGATCAACACGCGTGATCGATGAATACTCAGGTTCGTGGTCACCACCCAGGTGGCGCCATCGCGCGCGATCGACGTGACGGTCTCGCCCTCTTGCATGCCTGCGCCGGTGCGAGCTGCGGCGCGCCACAATGAGTGATCGAATTCGTTGCGCCGGATCACAACGCCCATGCCCGGACGCTGGTGCTCGGCTGCCCGCTGACTGAAGCGCACGCGAAAGCCGTCGATGGGAACGTGCGGTACGTCGAGCGTGTAACCGAGGGCGCCCAGCTCCTCGAGACCGAACGCGCTGACCGCGCCGCCACAATACTTCTCGCGTGGATGACGCTCTTTTTCGAGCACCAAGCTGCGCTTGGCAACGTCAGGTGCGCGTTGCGCGAGCGCAAGCATGAACGCGGAAGCAGCCGGGCCGCCTCCCACCACGATCACATCGTGGACCGCGCTCAATTCTTTGGGGTGAAGGTGTACGGCGCATCGAACACCGCACACGCGCCACCCGTGGGCGCAGGAAAGTTCCAGTTCTTCGCAAGCGACTGCACGCAGGCTTTGACCTCTGCGTCTTGCAGCGTGCCGCGAATGCGTGTGCCGTTGACCTTACCGGTGTTACCGATCTTGACCTGGAGGTTGACCGTGCCTTGCAACATGTTGTTGTTGCGCAAACGGCGCTCGTAGCAGCTGCGGACCTGAGTCTGCGAATCGCTGAGCACGCGTTTGATATCCGTTGCGGGCACGTCTCCTTCGCACGCCCATTGATCGCCCGCGGGGCGCGCCGGCTTTTTGACCACCGCGACCGGCGACGTGCCGGCATCGGGCAGCGCGGGCTCGGGGATCTCGAGCGTGTCGTTCGCGAGCGCCGTTGATCTTTCGGCCTTGGGCGGCTCCGGTTGCGGCGGTGCAGCGACGGTGGCTGCGTCCGGCGCGCGGAAGGCGAAAAACAAGCCCAAACCCCCCGCGATCAAGATCAAGAGGACGAGTAGATATTTGGCACCGCCGCCGCCTTGGGGCGGGGGTGGCATCGAGGACTGACCGGCCATGGCTGCAGAGGGTAGCGCAGCCGGCGAGCCTTGCCACGCAGGAAACTCAGGGCTTGGTCGCCCCGGGATCAATACTCAGCGTGCGCCGTTCCGCGCTGCGTTCATCACGCGTTGCAAATCCGATGACGACGCCGCCTGCGACAGCGACCGAAGCTGCGGACACCCAGACCGACCAACGCTTCCACCAGCGCTGTTTTTGAGCATTTTTGCGCGATGGCGCGGCCAGAACGTGGTCTGAACGGGCAACCAGCACTCCTACCGTGGGCGGGTGAAACGCTGCATCGCCAACATCCCGCTGTGACTGTGACTGCGAATCCGGCGCCGGTGCCAACACGATCGTGATCGGGCGCCGCGTGCCCGATAGGGCGTCAAGCAACGTCGCGTAGGAACGATGGCCAGGCGCTTCGATCAAAAGTAAGTGCGGACCGGGCGCGACGTCGATTTCAGTTGCCCCTGCGCCGCGCAGGCGTCCGTCGATCCAGCACGTCGCATGGGTCGGAGTTGGCTCGATGCGAAAGCGGCTGCGTTGTGCGGCGTCTCGAGCGCGTGCCGCGGCCTCTGACCGCGCGATCACGGGCGGCGCAGCCTCTGCCGCACCGACATGACGGGTGGGATCGAGCGTGAGCGCTTGGGCGAAAAAGCTATCTGCCAGCGCGAGCTCCCCACTTTGTGCGGCTACCAAGCCCATCTGCAGCCAAACTTCCGCAAGCCAGCCGTGCACGCCCGGCACGTGCAAGATTTCGCGTAGGGAACGCTCCGCCGTAAGCAAGCGCGCCAGGGCTGCGTGCTCGTCGAGCTTGGCGGCCAAGTCGCGCGCCTCTACAAGTGCACGCTGCGTCTCGCTCAAGACGACGAGCATGTGGGGCGCAATCGTCGGGCTGCGGATGTCAATCGGGTTCGGCTGAGCGCGCGCGGACGAAAACATCGGCCCCGCAAGCCAGGCCAGCCAGAGCGAAAGCACGAGGTGGCGCGTGCGAAGCGTGTGAGCTGTGCGAACGAACCGAGCCACACAGCTCGTGCACGTGAGAGCCATCACCCCGACCCTACACGTTTTTGCCCGGCAAACCGAACAATGACGGAGGAGGCGTCTGCTTGCTCTGGGGAGGCGGGTTCGATATCTTCGCGCCCTTCATGCGCAAGTTGATAACAAACGTTGGTCTTCTCGTCATCGTGATCGCTCTGAGCGCCGTGTTCTTGCTCGAATTCGGAGGTCCGCAATCGCGCGGCTGCACCGATGCGGCAGGCGCAAAATACGCGGCCACGGTGCACGGCGACACGATCAGCATGGGCGAGCTCAAGGCGGCTTACATCCTGGCGAACGGTCCCCGCTACACGACGGCAACGGCGCGTCAGATGAAGCTCAAGGAGCTGGTGCTCGAAGGCTTGATCGAACGTGACCTGCTTGCGCGCAAGGCCAAGGAGCTCGGCTTCGACAGCAAGCAAGAAGACGTGATGCGCCGCTTAGCGGAGGAGGGCATCCTCTACACATCGGCGCCCGTGGGTGCCCCGGCTTCGATCCCGAGCGGGCCCCAGCCACTCGATTTCAAGGACAAAGACGGCAATTTCAGCGCCGAGAACGCGCGCCGCTTCATCCAGAATCGCTTGGGTCGCAGCATCGAAGAGTTCGCGTTGTCGCAGATTCAAGAGACGCTTGCCCAGGACATGCGCGAGGTCGTAACCGGCGGCGTCGTCGTCAGCCCCGACGAAGTCTGGGAGGCGTTCGTGCGCGAGCGCGACAAGGTCGAGATTAAGTACGTGCGCTACGACCGCGGCTTCTATCGCGACAATTTGACGCCTACTGCGGCGGAGCTCGCGGCTTATCAAACGGCGCATCAGAAAGAAATCGACGCCGAGCTAGAAAAGCAAAAGCACCGTTATACCGGCCTCGAGAAGCAAGTGCGCGCGCGCCACATCTTGATCAAAGCCGCGTCGGATGCAGATGAGGCCACGCGCACCCAAGCCAAGAAGAAGGCGGAATCGGCACGTCTACGTGCCATGGCGGGTGAAGACTTCGCGGCGCTTGCACGTACGTTGAGCGAAGACGCGGGCAGCGCGCGTCAGGGTGGCGACCTTGGCTACAACACCAAAGGTAAGATGGTCGGGCCCTTCGACGATGCGCAGTTTGCGCTCAAGGCGGGCGAGATTTCAGACGTGGTCGAGACGCGCTTTGGGTACCACGTGATCATGGTCGAAGGCGTGCGCGAGGGTGACGTGCCTCCGGCCGAAGCCAAGCTCGAGATCGCCGACAAGCAGTGGAAGGATGCGCAGGCCGATGCGCGCGCCAAAGCCGACGCAGACAAGACGTTGGCAGCGTTGCGCGGGGGCGAGACGCTCGAGGCATTGACCACGCGCTTGGAAGCTGAGAAAAAGGCGGGCGGCGAGCTGCCGCTGGCGCCGGTCGTCAAGGAGACGCGGCCTTTTGGGCGTGGCACTACGCCTATCCCGGGCCTGGAGTCGAGCGAGCTCGCGACGGCTGCGTTTGCGCTAACCGAGGCGGCACCGCTGCCCACAGCCCCGATCAAAGCGGGCGAAAGCTACGTAGTCTTCCGGTTGGTGTCGCACGAAGTGGCCACGAAAGAAGCGTTTGCCGGCGCAGAACAGCTGCGTCTTACGGACGCTCTGCTCCGCCGTAAGCGCGCCGAGGCGCTCGATCACTACGTACGCGGGCTACGCAAGCAGGCGGATGCCGACAAGGCCGTGCGCGTGAACCCGGCAGCGATCGAATACACCACGGGCCAGGAGACAGCGTCGTTGTGATCGCAGCGGCCGGGCAGTCATCTCGCGCGAAAGCGTTGCTCGCCCCCGAGCCCCTCGGAGAGATGCTGCCCAATGGCTTGCGCGTGCTCGTCGTGCCGCAAGCGCATTTGCAAGGCGCCACGCTCGGCATTTTCATCAAAGTTGGGCCGCGCTACGAGCGCACCGAGACGAACGGCATCAGCCATTTTCTCGAGCACATGCTGTTTCGCGGTACGCAGAACTATGCGTCAGCTTATGACCTTACCTTTGCGGCCGAAGCCATGGGCGGCACGCTCGATGCTGCCACTTACGCCGACTTTACACACTATCAGATCAGCGTGCCTTCGGAGCATGCGGCGGCCGCCCTTACGCTGTTGTCCGAGCTGCTGGTCGGTTCGCGCTTCACCGACATGGATCTCGAAAAGCAGATCGTGCGCGAGGAGATCCTCGGCGACCTCGACGAGGACGGACGCGAGGTCGACGCCGAGAATCTGTCGCGCATGTTGATGTTTGGGTCGCATCCGCTCGGCTTCAAGATCACGGGCGCGGCGGACAACGTCGACAGCTTTACGGTCGAGGATTTGCGCGCGCACTTGGCTGGACACTACGGCGCATCCAACATGGCGTTGGTCGCCACGGGCGCCGTCGATGTGGACGCGATCGTGGCGCAGGCGCGGACATTGTTCGGCTCACTGCCGCGCGGGCGCGTGACCCTGGTCGATGCACCGCCGCCGCCGCGCACGGGCCAGCGTTTCTCGTTCGTGAAGAACGACAGTAGTCAGAGCGATGCACGCTTACTGTTGCGTGCTTTCGGCTCGGATGACCCTGATTTTACGGCGCTCAAGGTGCTGGTGCGCGTGCTCGACGATGGCATGAGCACGCGTCTGCATCGGCGGCTGACGGACGACACTGGACTTGCGTACGATGTGTTTGCGGCGCTCGACCCTTACGAAGAGACCGGCCTCGTCGAAATCGGCGCCAGTGTCGAGCACGACAAGCTGCCGAGCTTGCTCGAAGCCGCGCTCAGTCTTTTGAGTGAGCTGCGCGATGGGGAGATCAGCGCAGCCGAGCTCGACAAGGCCAAGAGCCGCTATCGCTGGAGCTTACGTCGCATCATCGACTCACCCGAAGACATGGCGGTGTACGTGGGTACGCAAGCGGTGTTCGGTCGACGCGCAAGCTTGGGCGAGCTGCTCGACGACGTCGACAACGTGACGGCCGATATGCTCAAGGCTGTGGCCCGCCGCGTGATCCGGCCTGAGAATTTGTGCGTGCTGTGCGTGGGCAAGCATCAAGCTAGTCGCGAGAAGGCGTGTCGCGAAGTCATCGGGGTTTGGTCTCGCGCCAACGGGCTCTTGTAGGCGTTCGAGACTCACGAGCCGCCGCCACGCGCTGCGCTAGACCGTAAGGTTAACCGTAAGCTCAGCATGCCAAGTGGCCGGTCTTGGGCAAGAAGATCTTGCCCGGATTCAGGATGCCCTTGGGATCGAACAGCGCCTTCACGCGGCGTTGCCAATCGATGAGCTCGGCGGATTGTTCGAGGTGAAGGTAAGGTGCCTTCAGCGTGCCGATGCCGTGCTCGCCACTGAGCGTGCCGCGTAGCGCCACGACCCTGCGAAACAAGCCCTCGATGGCTGCCTTCACCCGGGGCTCATCGCTGGGATCGTCCCACAAAAAATTCACGTGCAGATTGCCGTCGCCCGCGTGTCCGTAGGTGGGCATCCGCACGTTGTGTTGCGCGCTCAGGATCTGGCAATGGTCGAGTAGGGCGCATATCTGGCTGCGTGGCACCACGATATCTTCGGCGAGCTTGAACTTCGTGCTGCGCCTCAAGGCGCGCGAGAGCTCGCGGCGCGCGGCCCACAACTTTTCGCGCTCGCCTGCGTGACGTGCGACCAACACTTCGAGCGCCCCCGCGTCCGTCAGCGCATTGCCCACGGGCTCAAGCGACGCTTCGCACTCGCGTTCGCTGCCATCGAGCTCGATCAATAGCGCCGCACCGGCTGCCTCTGGAATAGTAAGGGCGACTTCGGGGCGCACCAAGTTGAGCGTGTAGCTGTCCATCAGCTCCATGCAGCGCGGGATAATGCCGGTGCCAATCAGACCATTCACGGCGCGCGCGGCGCTTGCCACATCGGGTAGCAGCGCCAGTAAGGTCACGATGCTTTGCGGCTTGGGCACAAGCTTGAGCGTGGCGCGTGTGATCACGCCGAGCGTGCCTTCGCTGCCCACCATCAGCGCGGTCAAGTCATAGCCGGTCACGCCTTTAATCGTGCGTTTGCCGAGCGAAAGTGCGGTGCCATCGGCCGTCACGATCTCCATGCCCAGCGCCCAATCCCGCGTCACGCCGTACTTGAAGGCGCGCGGCCCACCGGCGTTTTCCGCGAGGTTGCCGCCGAGCGTACACGTGAGCAGCGAGTTCGGATCGGGCCCATAAAACAAGCCTTCTGCTTCGACTGCGCTGTGCAGCTGTCCGAGCACGAGGCCCGGCTCGACTACGCACACCAAGTCCTGGCGATCGATCTCTTCGAGCTGCTTCATCCCTTCGAAGGCGAGCACGATCCCGCCTTGCACCGGCACGGCTCCGCCTGTGCGACCAGTGCCCGCCGCGCGCGGTGTGACGAAAACTTCGTGAGCCGAACACGCTTTCATCACGGCGATCACGTCTGCCTGACTCTTGGCGCGCACGACCGCGTCGGGGGTACGGGGCTCGGTTTCGCTTTCGTCTCGGGCGTAGCTTTCGCACACGTCGGGATCGGTGAGCACTTGGTCGCTGCCTACCTGCCTCCCGATGTCGATCAACGCAAGTTCGATCCGGGACTTCGTGGTCATCTGTTAAGCGAAACGCAAAACCGTGCGCTTTGCAATGCGTCGTGCTCGCGTGTGCCTGCCAAAAAGGCGCCAGCGCGGCGCGCAAGTGCTTTGACACACGCAGCTACCCGCCTACGATGGCCCCCGGATGAGCGCGGCTCGAGAGCTCGGTCTTGGTACGAACGGTCCCGAGCGAAGTGGCCGGAGACCGGAGCAACGAACGCCACGTCCAGGGATGCAGACGTTGTCGGGCGAATCGCGCGTGCCGCGCTGGGCAAGTCCACGGTGGCTCTTGTTCCTGGGCCTGGCCGTGGCGGAAGTGTTGGCGCTCTACGTGCGTATCGATCGGGTTCCGAGCGCTGCCGATTGGGCGCGCGCTTCGCAGATCGTACGCGACAGCCTCGAGAGCACCGATGCCGTGATCACCGCACCCGCTTGGGCCGATCCCATCCTGCGCCTTCATCTCGGCGATCGGATGACCACAAAGATCGCAGGACGCGTCGACCTTTCGTCGTTCGAGCGACTGTGGGTACTTTCGATTCGCGGCGCACGGTCGTCCGAAGCACCTAGGCGCACGCCCGACTTCGAGAAGGTCGTCGGCCGTGTCACCGTAAGGCGCTACGATTTCGGCCCCACGCCCGTCGTGCTCGATCTGGTCGATGCCTTACCAAGTGCCACGGTCGACATCACGCGCGGCGGCATTCAACACGACTGTCCATGGCGCGAGCGCTTGGGCGGCCCCGCACGCGGTGGCTTGGGCTTTGGCCCGGTCGCACCGCGCCAGCGTTTCGTGTGCGATGAAAGTAAGCCTTGGTTGTGGGTGGGCACGACTGTGATCGAGGATCTGTCGCTCTCGCCCCGGCGGTGTGTGTGGCAACATCCGCAAGGTAAGGAGCCGGTCGCGGTCACGTTTCACAACGTGCATCTTGGGGAAAAACTCGTGCTTTATGGCGGGCTATTCTACCTGCACGAGCGCGACGGCACAGGCGGTGACGTCACCTTGCGTGCGCTTGTAGACGGCGTCGAAATCGGTCGCATGGTCCACCACGACGGCGATGGCATGCTGCGCGTCGAGATCCCCACCCATGCGAATGGGCGTACGAGCGCGAATGCCCGCGGCGACCTGCGCCTCGAAGTCAGCGCCGCCAAACCTTACCATCGTTCGTTCTGCTGGGCGGCATCGCTGCGAGATGCCACGCGCAGGGAGGCGCCATGAGCGGCTTGTCGTCGCCCGCTCGCATCGGCGCCCGCGATCACGCCTTTGGTGCGTTGCTGGCAGCGGCCTACGTCGCGATCTTACTGTGGACGTCGGTCGGCCTGGGCATGTCGCGCGACGAGAGCTTCTATGTGATCGCGGCCGAGCGCTACGGCACCTGGTATCGCATGTTGCTGGAGAACCCGAGCATCGCGCTCGATCAAGCCACGATCGATCGCCAGTGGGCTTACAACAACGAACACCCCGCGTTGATGAAGACGGTGTTCGCCTGGACGTGGTTGCTCGATCAGCAAGGCGTACCGCGTCTGCGCGCCTGGCTCGGCCTTGCGCCCAGCAATCTGTTTTCCGATCCGTCGATGGCCTTTCGTTTTGGCGGCATGTTGAGCGCAGGCCTTACGCTTTGGCTCATCTACATCTTTGGTGCGCGCGCCGCAGACCGGCGCATCGGTGCCTTCGCAGCATTGGCGTTCGCCACGATGCCGCGCATTTTCTACCACTCACACCTCGACTGCTTCGACGTCCCGATCGTCTTGATGCTGACCTGGGTGGTGTACTGCTACTGGCGTTCGTTGATCGAGCCGCGCTGGGCGATCATGACCGGCGTAGCTTACGGTTTTGCGCTCGCTACCAAGCACAACGCCTGGATCTTGCCGGGCGTCTTGCTCATTCATTGGGCTTGGGTGCTCGCCACCGAGCTTCCACGCAGGCGCCAGGGCAAGCACTCGCGCGTAGTGCTGACGCCTTATTGGCTGATGGCGATGGTGCTGATCGGACCCTTACTGTTTGTCGGCAGCTGGCCTTGGCTCTGGCACGACACGCTTGCCCGCTTCAGCGGGTACGCAGGCTTCCATCTGCATCACGTCTACTACAACATCGAATATTTCGGTGTGAACTACTTCCGCCCGCCCTTTCCGACCGTGCCGTTCACCCTTACCTTGTTCACACTGCCGTTGACGATCGTGGCGCTGACGTTGACGGGCATGTTCGTGCGCATGCGCGCGCTCTTGCCGCGCTTCATCACGGAGCGCGTCTGGGTGCGCGGGGAGCTCAAGGCCGACGCGCGCGCTACCGACGTGTTGTGGCTCGGCTGTGCGCTGGCGCCGATGCTTGTGATCGCGTTTCCTTCCACGCCGATTTTCGGTGGAACCAAGCATTGGTTCCCTGCCTATCCATTCATTGCGCTGTTTGCCGGTCACGCCGCGCTGTACGTCATCGTATCGGCCGAATCGCGCTTGATCAGTCGCGGCCTGTCGCACGCGACGCTCGTGACCGTGTTGACCATGGCCGGACTTTTGGCCCCAGGCTTCGCCGAAACCATCCACAGTCATCGCTTTGGCCTGTCGCACTACACGCTGGCCGCGGGCGGCGTACCGGGCGCTGCAGACAAGGGCATGAACCGCCAGTTTTGGGGTTTCACCACCGGCAGCGTGGTCGGCTTTCTCAAACAAAAATTACCGAAGGAGGGCTCGGTCTACATCCACGACACAACTGAGCAGGCTTTCGACATGTTGAAGCGCGATGGGTTGCTGCCGCCTTCGATCCATGCGGCCGCCAATCTTTCCGAAGCAGATTACGTACTCGTTCATCACGAAAAGCACATGGTCGAAGTCGATTTCCAAGCCTGGCAAGCGTTCGGCAGCGTCCAGCCAGTGCACGTGCTGACTTATGACGGGGTGCCGATCATCACGATCTACGAGCACCCGCGCAGGCGCTCGACCGCAAAACCCTGAGCATGCGGTGCAAGGACCCCGCCCTGGACAGCGAGCAAGGGGACCGGTACGCTGAGCAGCCATGCCTGGAGGTCGTTCATCTCGTGCGCGTGAACCTTCGTAAGAGTCTGTTTTTGCTGCCGAATCTGATCACGCTTAGCAGTGTGTTCTGTGGCTTCTACGCGATCATCCTGTGCGGCCGCGGCGCAGAACCTTCCGACTTTTATCGGGCGGCCCTGCTGATTGTCTATGCGATGTTCTTCGATACCATCGACGGCCGCGTCGCTCGGCTTACAAAGACGCAAAGCGCGCTCGGCGTGCAGCTTGATTCGCTCGCGGATGTGATCAGCTTCGGCGTGGCACCGGCGGCCTTACTGTATCGCTGGTCGCTCGAGGCACTTGGTCCCATGGGCGTAGTCGCGTGTTTCGCATACGTATCTTGCGGCGTGATTCGCCTGGCGCGCTTCAACGTGCTGACCATGGGCGAAACAGGCGCACCCAAGAAGCCTAGCAAGTACATTATCGGCCTACCGATTCCGGGCGCAGCGGGCATCGTGGTTTCGCTCGTGGTCGCCAATCATGCGGTCGAGGGGCACTTGCCGCAGTTGTCGGCGGTGGTCCTTACGGTCGTGCTCGTGCTCTCCGCGTGCATGGTCAGCACGATCCGCTTTCGCTCCTTCAAGGACCTCAAGCTGAGTTTGAGCTCGGCCTTGGTCGTATTCTTTGCGGTCGGCTCGACGGCCTTCATTGCGCTGCGTTTCGAGCCGGCTTTTGCGCTCGTCTGGCTGCTGTCGAGTTACGTAGCCATCGGCTTGATCGAAGCCATTTTCGGCCTGTCCGCACGCACCATCAAGCGCGCCCGTAGGCCCCGCGATGAAGTGCCCGTTGACCCCTGAAACGCGCCCGCTGCGCTGCGAGGCTGTGCCGTGCTCCCACCTGCCTTCAACGATGCCGTACGCCGGGTGTTGACCGAGTCCGGTTGGTCTGCCGATCGGATGTTCGACAGCGCGCACGCCCGCTCAGCTCACGCCGCGCGCGCGCTCACACTCCATCCCGCTGCGGAGCGCTTCGTGCGCTCTTACGGTGGATTGACCTTACCCGAACAACTGCGCGGACCAGGACCCGTACTGTGCCCGGTCGAAGCACTCGCCTGCATGAGCGACGAACGCATAGCTTCGACGCAAGCTTGGCTCGGCGAGTCGTTCGCAGTGTTGGGCTTTGCCGGCTCCCGCGACAAGATCTTACTGATGTCAGCGCGCGGTGCCGTGTACGCGGCGAGCGAGTACGTGCTCGTCTGTTACGGCACCAACCTCGCCGACCTCTTCGAACGCCTGTGTGCTGCCGATCGCCTGCGCGCCGGCACCTGGAACTAGCCGACCTTAGTGACCGCCGCACCTAGCTCTGTCCCGCCGTCTTGCGCGCCTGACCGTTGTCCAATACTTCGCGCACTTTCAGGCCGATTTGCTCGACCGTGAACGGCTTGGGCAACGTCGAGCCGAGCGATGCGTCGTAGCCGCTGAGCATCTCTTTGCTGTAGCCCGTGATGAACAAGACCTTCAGATCGGGCACGAGCTCACGCAAGCGCGCGGCCACGACCGGACCACTTGCGCGGGGCATGACGATGTCCGACACGAGCAAGTCGAACTTCTTCTCACGCGCGGCGCACTCAAGCGCTTCGTCGATGTTCGAGGCCGCGAACACACGATAGCCGAGATCCCTCAGGATCAAGGTAGTCACCTCGCGCACCTGCGGCTCGTCTTCGACCAGTAAGACTTTTTCGGTACCGAGCAACGCGGTTTTGTCGGGCGTGATCGACGCGCGTGCCGCGTTGGGCGGAGCCTCGCTGAAGCGTACGGTGAAACACGAGCCGCGCTTGGGCGTGCTCGCGACCTCGATCGTGGCGCCCATCTGATCGACTGCGCCCCAGACCGTAAACAGCCCGAGACCGCTGCCGCGGCCCACCTCTTTGGTGGTAAAAAATGGCTCGAAAATGCGCGCTTTGACCTGGGAGGTCATGCCCACACCTTTGTCTTCAACCTCGAGCACGCACGGCATCTTCTTGGGATGCGTCTTGCTGCCCGCATCCCTGCGTGTGCGAATGGTGATGGTGCCGCCCTCGGGGCCCGCCGCGTCACGCGCATTGATCGCTAGATTCAAGATGATTTGCTCCACCTGACCCGGATCTGCGCGCACGACCAGCGGCTCTTTGGAGATCTCCATGCTCAGGGCGATGTGCTCGCCTATCAACCTGCGCAAGAACATCTCCATCCCGCGCACCACGAGATTCAAATCGAACACGCGCGGTGCGGCCGGATCGCGTCGCGTGAGCGCGAGCAGTTTGCGCGTGATGTCGGCTGCGCGTTCAGTGGCCTTGCCAATCTCGGCCACGGGGCCCTGCAAGGGATCGTTCTTATCGAGTTTTTTCGCGAGCAAGAAGGCGTAGCTCGACACCACAGTGATCACGTTGTTGAAGTCGTGGGCAACGCCACCTGCGAGTCTTCCCACCGCTTCGATGCGGCGCGCCTCTTCGAGCTGTTTGTTGCTCGACAGTAAGGCGTCTTCCGCCCGGCCGTGTTCGTGCGATTCGATCGCTAGCGCCACGAAGTCAGCCAGGCTGCCAGCCACGCTTTGATCTTCATCGTTGAACCCACGCGGCTCTCCCACGTGCTCGTGACACAACACTCCAATCACCCGACCGCCCACGCGAATGGGCGCGTCGACTAACGAGGTGACGCCGTGCTCGGCCAAGTAGCTTGCTGCAAAGCCGCGGGTTGTCGGGTACGTGCTCGCGTCGCTCGCGATGATCACGCGCTCTTCTTCGAGCGCTGAAAAATACTCAGGGAACGCTTCGGCCGCGAGCTCTGGACCCTGTTCGTGTTGGCCCGTGCGCGCATCGTAAATGCTCTGGGCTCTGATGCGCGTGTGCTCGGCGTCGAATATCCACACGCCTACGCGCGCAACTTCCATACTGCGTGTGGCAGCTTCCGTGATCGCGTTCAGCTGCGTGGCGAGATCGTCGCTCGCTAGCTGCGTGGCGAGCGTACGCAAGAGCTCGTTGTGCTTGCCCAGTCGCTGTTGGCGCAGGCGCTCGTTCTCTTGTTCTCGCCCGCCCGTCAGATGAAGCACTGCAGTGCGACGTGCCACCGCACGATTGATTGCTGCCACCAGCGCTGTGTCCGGTGCCTCCGCGAGCTCATCGGCGCCCGATTCGAGCACTTCTTGCACGCGCTGCGAGTGCGCGTTCAAGATCACCACGATCGCCGCGGAGGTGCTCGTGCGCAGCGCACGCAAGGTGGCCGGCCAACGCGCATGTTCGTCACGACCATCCACCACAAGCAGCTCGAGCGCACTCTGGGTGGCCGCTGCGGTCGCAGCTTCGGGCAACACGGCAAGGAACGTCAGCGCCGGCCGCGCGCTGTGCAAAGGGCCAGAAAGCTCGGCCCAGGACCGGTCCGGATCCATGGACACGAGCAGTCCAAGCGCCCCACCGGAAGTTACCACCATACTCAAAACACTAGCCAATCTAGACCGGACAGTCCAAGCCGTATAACCTTTTTCCAGCGTGCCCTATCGGCACTGGTCGAGCTTATGCCAGCACGTGGGGACGTTGCACTCTTACTTAAGGGGCCGGATCGAACCAATCGTCGACACGTTGGATGTACCGCTCCGCGCGATGTCGGGCGACCTTGTTCGATAGGCGTATGTCAGAGCCTTGGTCGGGTGCCTCGAGCACTTCCATAACTAGCTTGACGAACAACTCGCGATCCTGAGCGCTGACTGCGTAATTCTTGGCGTAGCCGAGCAAGATGAGATGATTGCGCCGTTTGGAAATCGCGATCGCGCGCTCGAATAGCGCCTTGGATTTCTTGAGGTCGCCGCCAAACAACTCGGGAAACATGCCCTCCACGGAGGCAAGGATGCCCAGCCCTCCGGCATCCGCGTAACTGGGGTCAAGCTCGACCGAGCGTTCGAGGATGGCGCGCGCCATCGGAGCATTTGCCACCTCAGCCACGTCGCCGCCGGCATTGGCGATCGAGGAACCCCAGCCCAGGCCCGCCCAATACAAGCCGGGCACGTCGTCTTGGTCGGTGAAGTTCTCTTTCAGGTACGCGCGTAATACGTCGAGCTTGCCCGTCTTGAGCTTCTCATCGAGCTGACCGTCTCCGTCGTGCTTACGCAGCACGCGCATCCCCAGCGCGGTCGTGCGTTGGTAAAGTCGCCTGACTCTTGCTTCGAGGGCATCGGCACGTTGGAAATCGCCCGCTTCATCGGCGCGCTCCCAGTCGTCTTGCACCCAGCCGTAGCAGTACGCGACGTATGCGCGCGCGAGCCCAATCGTGAGCTGCTCGTTATTGGGGCTGACACTCAGCAGCGCTTCGCCCTGTACGATCGCGCCGGGCGTCGCCAGACCGGCCATCTCGTAGTCCCAAAAGCCGTTGATACCGATGGAACCGGCTTCAGCGATCTTACCGGTCTGATCGGCAGCGATCTTGTTGAGATTGCAACCTGCAACGCCGCTCATGCTCACGAGCAGCGCGCCGCTAACCAAGACACGCTCGAACATATCGCCCTGATCCCCCGACAAACGAAAACCGCGTCAAAGCCCTGCGAGCTCTTACGCGTATTGTCGGCGCTATTGTGGCGTTCGCTGCGCGCTTCTGCCAGTACGGCAGCGCGACTCGCGAAGCTCAGGGCACGATTTCTTGGTAGTCCGCAACGTCGGCGCCATAGGTCTTGGGCGTGGCACTCAGTGCGCTGGCGGTGCTCGCGCAGTGCAGCGTCTCCTCGAAGGCGCCCGTGCTGACGTAATTCATGATCTCGATGCCGCGTGATGCGGGGATGAACGGATCCTTGTCATCGGCAAGCTCGTTACAGCCGTCGAACAGGCGACCGAACAACATGCGGATGCCGCCCGGAAACGAGCCGAGCAGACCGCCCAACTTGTATTGCTCGGCGAGATCGACGATGTCCTTGGAGGGATCCGCCGGATCGCGCATCGTGCATAGGTTGCCGCCTACGAGGTGGCCGCCCTTGGCGATCGAGATGAAGCGCTTCTTGGCAATCGTGGTGCCTTCGTAGCCAGCGGTGCTCAGGCGCGCGACGCTATCGGTCTCGCCCATCACGTTGACGAAGGATTGAGCGCGGGTTGCGTTGGCCACAGACTGCCCCGCCGCGTAGACGATGATCACGTCTGCGATATCGTCCAAGCTCGACACGGCGCCGCCGCCTGCGCTGTGACCCATCACGCCCACCTTCGTAAGGTCGATGTGATCCTTGAGGAAGGCTACGTCGCCCGATGTGAGTGCGAGCTCTTCGAGCATCTTGCGTGCCTCGGGAGCCTGCCCGCCACCTGCACCCATGCCACCGCCTATGTTGCCGGAGCTAGCCGCGCCGAGCAAATCCTTGAGCTGAATGTTCGGATGATCGGCTGCGATCACGACGAAACCACGACTTGCCCAGTGGCTCATGTTGTCTACGTTGGTGGTGCGGAAGCCTGCCGTGCCGTGCACGAACAGTAAGACAGGGTAAGGCCCGGCTTGCTCGTCGAGGGGCAGCTTGCCGTAGCAGTTGCACGAATGGGTCGGCACGTGATCATCCGGTATCTTCTTGGCGTCGTCGGCAGGCAAGTGCTCGCGCATGTCGTAGACAACCTTGTCCTTGCCGACCTGACTGCCTTGCTCTGCCGGATACCAGACTTCGGTGACAACTCCGCCGAGCATGGTGGTAATCGAGCCGACCGGCCAAGGCCCGTCTTCAGCAAGATCCGTGGGGATGCCGTCGCGCAGCTTTTGGCCGGCGCAACCGTCTACCACTTTGGTGGGCTTTGTCTCACCCATGGGCTTTTCCCCGCCCGTATTGGCCTCGCCGTTACCGCCGGTATTGCCACCGTCGTCCGCGCCATTGATGGGGTCGCCATCGCTGTCTGCTTTCTTGCTGTCAGAGCAGCCAGCCGCGAGTACGAGACATAGTAAGGTTCGTTGTAAGCTAGTCATGTTGCGTTTCCTTCCGATTGGGAGCGTCGCTCGGGCGCCCTCAGGGCATGTCTTCCGCGTACTGGGAAACATCATCGCCAAACACGGTTTGAGCTTTGGAGAGCTCGGCCGCAGCCGTCGAAGAGCAATGCAATGCTTCTTCGAACTGGCCGGCACTGACGTAACTCAAGATGTCGATGCCGCGCGAGGCGGGAATGAAGTTGCCGTCGCTGGCATCAGGGGTTGCGTTACAGCCATCGAACAAGCCGCCGAACTGCGGCCTGATCAGCGCGTTGCCGAGCTGGAACTCGTCAGCCAGCTTGACGATGTCTTTAGTGGGATCGGTGGGATCGCGAATCACGCACAAGCTGCCGCCGACCAAGTGGCCACCCTTCTTGATCCACACGCGGCGCTTGGGCGCGACCGTGGTGCCGTCGTAGGCACCGTTGGAGGGAGCCACGACCGTGTCTTTGTCGCCGGTCACGAACAAGGCGCTCTTGACGCGACCGCTGGTCTGCGCCGAGCCACCCGCATACGGAATGATCACATCGGCGACGTCGCTCAAGCTGCTGACGGCGTTGGCGCCAGCGCTATGGCCCATCGCGCCGACGCGCTTCATGTCGATGTGGTCCTTTAAGAACGCGATGTCGCCGCTGGGACTCGCAAGCGCCGTCAGCACCTTGCGGGCATCGCCGGCTTGATCTGCACCGGCTGTGCCTAGAATACCGCCGATGCCGTCCAGCATGTCGGCGAGCTGAATCTTCGGGTGATCCGACGCCACCACGACAAAGCCGCGACTGGCCCAGTGCGTCACGTTTTCCATGTTCGTGGTGCGAAAGCCCGCCGTGCCGTGCACGAATACGAGCACAGGGTAAGGTCCGGCAGCGTCGTCCATCGGCAGGCCTGCGTAGCAGTTGCACGTCTGGATAGGCTGGCGAGCTTCGGGCTTGATCTTGCCCTGCTCCATCTTCGGCAGGTGCTCTTCGAGCTTGTAGATCACCCTGTCTTTTTGTTTCTCGCTGCCGAACTTGGCCGGGTACCAGACCTCCGTTACCACGCCGCCAAGCGTGGTGGTGACTGCGCCGACCGGCCACGGACCGGGTTTGCCAAGCTCCGTCGGGATGCCTGCGCGCAGCTTCTGTCCTTCGCAGCCGGCGACGATTGCGGGCTCGATCGGCCCAGTCGAGCCGCCCGCATCGCGGCCGCCCGAGGTCGAGCCGCCCGTGGTCGAGCCGCCCGTGCTCGCGTTGCCCGTCGCACCGCCGTTCGCATCCTCGCCGCCCGTGTTGCCAGCGTCGCCACCCATGCTCGGATTCATCACGCCGCGCTTGATGCTCTCGTCATCACTGGCGCACGCGCTGAGCGCTACGGAACCGACCGCAAATGACAGACAAAGCCCGGTAAAGAGCAGCTCGTTCTTCATGACCCCTCCAAGCAAGCGCGACGGGCTTTCACCGGTCGGCGACCGGTCAGCGACCGGTAAATAGTCTTCAAGCGTCCAACACACAGCCACACGACAGACGCGACACTAACACTGATGTCGTATCGCAACGAAAGCGTTCTTTGTCGGAAATCAACCGTTGAACTTGGCTAGACCAGCGCTGCTGGAAAGCACGCAGTCCGATGCGAAATAGCCCTGTTTTATAGGCGTGAGTGACGCCTATCTCACATAGAAACGTGGCAGTTTATCGGCTTGAGCACGCGCACATAGCGCGCGGCGTTACACTCAGATACTCAGATCGAATTCGCTTAGGGGCTGACAGCCGGACGGACCAGGGCGGCATGCGCATGGCTGGCTTCCGCACTCTCGGGCACCTTTTCGCCGCGTTTCATCAAGATTGGGATCAGGTACTTCGACATCTCTTCGAAGTCGTTGATTTGCGGTGCGAGCATCTTACCAATGCCCTGCACGGTCACCGTACCCACGATCACCAGCGCCAGATCCGACATGGGACGCACGTGATAGCGACGACCCAGAGCCAGCATTTCGTTGACCATCTCGCCGTAGTCGAGCTCGCGTACGTCGCGCGCGCGAAACTTCTTTGCGAACTGCTGCAGGTCCTTGAGCATCGCGTCCCAGTCCACTTCGCCCATGTAGACGTGGAAGCGCTTGAAGTGGTCGACCATGTCCTGTGGCGCGCCCATGGCCAGGCACTTGGTGATGTCTACGAACATGTCGTGAGTGAGCGGCGCGATTTTGGTCGCAAGGCCCACGTCGAGCAGCACGAGCACGCCGTCTTCGCGCCTTACCATGTTGCCGGGATGCATGTCCGCGTGCACGAAGCCATCGTCCAGACACATCTTGAACGCCGCTTCGCGCAGGGCACGGGCAAGCTCTGAATGGTCACCAGGTCCAAGCGCATCGAGCTTCTCGCCGCGCACGAACTCCATCACCAATACTTTTTCGCGCGTGAGCTCATCGTAGACTCGGGGAAAAGCGATGCGCGAATCGTTTTTGAAATTCTCGCGAAATTGCGCGTAATTAGCGGCCTCGATGCGCAAGTCAGTCTGCCGAGAGAGTCCGAGCACGAACTCGCGCGTGAAGCCCACGGGGTCCGACAAGCGAATGGTCGGGTGCAAGGCCAGGAGCTTGGCGCTGAACAATAGTAAGCTGCCATCGCGCTCTACTTGGGCCCGTACGCTCGGGCGCAGTACTTTCACGGCGACTTCGCTACCATCGCGCAAGCGACCGCGATGCACCTGCGCCACGCTCGCCGCGGCGACCGGCGTCTGGTCGAGCTCGCTGAATATTTGGTCAATCTTCTTGTCTAGATCGGATTCGATAGTCTGGCGCACGATTGCGAACGAGAAGGCGGGTAGCTTGTCTTGCAACTTGCGCAGCTCGTCGATCAACTCCGGCTCGAACAGGTCCGGGCGGCTGCTCATTACCTGGCCCAATTTAACGAAGCAAGCACCGAGATGGCTCATGCCGCTGCGCAGCATTTCGCCTTGGATCACGGAGAGGCGCGCCAGTCGTTGCTTGGGGTCAGCGATCAAGAACGTGCCGACTCGCCTGAATGCGTAGGCGAGCAAGTAGGCCGCGATCACTGTCCACACCCAGAAGCCCCGAGCCACGTTCGTCATTGCTGTGCACCGCCCTTTGTCGGCGCAGACCCTAATGGCGGCCGGCGCGTGATTCAACCGCGCGGCTGGTTGCTATCGGAATCTTCCAGGCGTCAGCGTCCTTACGGAGACGCGTGTAGCCCCTTTAGCGGCCGCCGCAGCGAGCCACGAAACAGCTGCGATTATGGCACTTTAGCTAGGTCGATTGGTCCTGGCACACAGGTTGCTGAACGCCTGCCTTGGAACCGCGCGCTCCTTGCTGGGCGTGCGTGGGGTAACGCCCCTCGGGGCATTCCGATTGGGAGAACACCGTGACTCAACGCGCTACGCTCGTGCTTTCCCTGTGCTTTGCACTGCTCACGCCGTACGCCGCACAGGCGCAGGATGCCGCACCAGCTGCGCCCGCGGCGCCCGTTGAAGCGGCGGCTCCGACGGAAGCCGCGCCCGCACCGACCGAAGTGACGCCGATTGCGCCGCTGGCTGACGCTGCGCCCGCGGACCAAACGCCGCCTCCACCCGCGCCGCCTGCCGCGCCGCCACCGGCAGAAGCGCCGCCCGTTCCCGAGTCCGTACAGACCACGGTCGCATCCGATACGGGCACCAGCAGGGACGTTTCCACCGCGACTGCGCCCTCGCTCGAGGACACGGCGGATGCCGACAAGGCCAAGCGAGAGCGTTGCGCGCAGCTCATGGCGCAGGGTCAGACGGCGCTTGCTCAGGCGGAAGACTGCGGCGGCGGCGACACGCCAATCTTCGCTGGCTCGATTTTGAGTCTCTCGCAAACCGTGGCGCCCATGGCCGGAACGCTGCCGGATTCGAACAACAGCTTTGCGGCCCTGACTCTCTATGCTGCGCCGCGCCTTCGCCTTACCGAGAAGTGGGGTCTTACGGCGGACGTGAGCATGGGCTACGAGCAAACCGTTCCCGATGACACGGCGGACCGTCAGGAAGTTCAGTGGAGCGACCCGCGCCTCACGGCCACGGGTAACCTGGGCAGCGCTGGCGGTTTCAGCTTTGCGGGCGGACCGCGCCTCGTGCTGCCTCTTTCTGCGCCAAGCCGTAAGGCCGACGCGATCCTCGGCGCAGGCCTTACGATGAACGTCATCCGCCCCTTCGACGTGCTGGACGGGCTCGCGCTCGTTGCCGGCGGCTCCTTCATCCACACGTTTGCCGGCAACATCACGCGCGCCGATGATGACGTCAAAAACGACTTCTGTAACGACGTTGTGGGGAGCCGTGTGTCTTGCCCGTTGAGCAACGCGGGCATCGTTCAAGACGGGTTGCGCGCAGTGGGCAGCGCGTCATTGAACATTAACACTAAGGTCAGCCTTCAGGCCTCGTATCTGTACGGCTGGAACCTCGTCAAGAAGCTTCCCGACATCGATCTGGCCAACCTGCCCCCGAATGATGGCACCACAGACTTCGTTGGAGCACAGCGGGGCACGCGTTGGCGCAGGCTGGGTAGCTTGTCGTTGGCGGTCAACTATCAGCCGACCGACTGGGTCATCGCGACCGTGCAGGGCAACACCAGCGTTTGTTATAACTCCGACGTCGGAAGCCAGAGCTCGCTCGGTGGTTGCGCGGGCGGTCAAAAGCAGGATGACTTCTGGTTGTACAATCCGATCGTGAACAAGTTCTCGACGCTTGCGCTGCAGTTCACGATCCCGATCGATGCCGTGTACATGCGCATCAAGAATCGGCAGGGCGAAGAAAAGAAGACCGCGGCGGCGCGCGCTGCGGGCAAGCTCTGATCGCTCGCAGGTGGGGACATGAAAGCTTGGCCTATCGTGGGATGATGCGCTGCGCGCTCCCCTCGAATCCGTAATCTCTGCAATACTACGCCGCACACGAGGGACATGCGCTGACGCGCAGGCCGGTCCGCGACGGACACGCGCTTTCGCTCAGACTTGCCCAAGGACGCGCGCTCGCGCGTTCATGCGTGAGGAGGCGTCTTTTGAGCATCAATAGCGGCAGCAAGAGCGCAAGCGTCAAGTCTGACGCCAAGCCAGACGTCAATCTCGAAGAGCTCAAGCTGTACTACCGTCAGATGTGGCTGATTCGCCGCTTCGAAGAGGAGTGCGCGCGCGCGTATGCGCAGGGCAAAATCGGCGGCTTTCTCCACCTGTACA
>JBKJIA010000014.1:0-6319 GCA_046598735.1 Polyangiales bacterium | reverse complement strand
GGCGGGCATCAGCGGCCACGGGCCTGGCGGATATTTGAGCGGCAACGGCCTGTTGACTGCGCTCGGTTACGGCATGCTTGCGGGTCGTCATGCAGCGCGCGCCGTGCGCGAGGGAGTGTGAGCATGAGTGTCGAGCTGCAGAGCAATTACAAGGGCGTATTCGACGGTGGCGTGGGCTTTGGCGAAAAGCCGGCCGTGATCGTGATCGACTTCGTGCGCGCTTACACCACGCCCGGCGAAAAGCTGTATGCGCCCGATGTCGTCGCAGCGGTAGAGCAGACTGTCGAGTTGCTCGCCGCGGCGCGCAAAAAGGACGTGCCCGTGATCTACACGCGCGTGCTCTACAACGAGAACGGGTTAGACGGCGGCGTGTTCGTGAAGAAAGTGCCAGTGTTGCGCACATTCTTGGCGAGCAATCCGATGACCGAGATCGTCGCCGAGCTCGAGCCTGTTGCGGGTGACACCGTGCTCATCAAACAGTATGCGAGCAGCTTTTTTGGCACCTCACTGAGCGCGATGTTGACTGCGCTGCGCGTGGATACGCTGATCATCACGGGCTGCTCGACGAGCGGTTGCGTGCGCGCGACGGCGCTCGATGCTTGTCAGTACGGCTTTCGTGCGATCGTGCCGCGCGAATGCGTGGGAGATCGGCATCAGGCGCCCCATGAAGCCAACCTGTTCGACATTCAGAGCAAGTATGGCGACGTAGTTTCGCGGGCCGATGTGCTCGTCTATTTCCAAGACTTGAAGTGAAAAGAGTCATGCCATGAAAGCGCTTAGCGGAATCCGCGTTCTCGATCTGACTCACATGTTGAGCGGACCTTACTGTGCCATGTTGCTTGCCGACATGGGCGCGGAGACGATCAAGGTCGAGCCGCCCAACGAAGGCGAAGGCACACGTAAGCTGCTGGCCAACGATAAGAAGAACAGCATCGATGGCATGGGCGCTTACTTTTTGACGCTCAACCGTAACAAAAAGAGCGTGACCATCGACCTCAAGAGTGAGCGTGGTCGCGAGCTGTTTTACGAGCTGGTCAAAGTGTCCGACGTGGTGCTCTACAACTTCAGCGCTGGTGTCGCGGAGCGCCTCAAGATCGACCATGCGCGCTTGGCCGAGCACAACCCGCGCGTGGTCAGCGTGTCGATCACGGGCTTTGGCGAAACGGGCCCCAACAAGGACGCAGTTAGCTTCGACATGGTTGCGCAGGGCACGGGCGGCGGCATGTCGATTACGGGTGAAACGGGCGGAAGGCCCATGCGCTCGGGCATTCCGATCGGTGACCTCGGTGGTGGTCTGATGGGTGCGATTGGCACGTTGTCGGCGCTGCAGGCGCGCACCACCACGGGGCGCGGTCAGCATGTGGACATCAGCATGCAAGATGCTCAGATCAGCATGCTCAACTACATGGCTACCATGTACTTCATGAACGGCGAAGCGCCCGGCCCGCTCGGCAACGGACACTTCGTGCACGTGCCTTACGATACGTTTCCAACCTCGAATGGTTGGGTGATCATCGCGGTGATTACGGACACGTTTTGGAAGAACCTGATGGGCATCGCCGACCTGCCCGAGCTCGATACGGAAGAAAACGCGCACCAGCCTGGGCGTTGGAAAAACCGGCATTTGATCAACTCGAAGATCGCCGAACGCTTCAAGACGAACTCATCTGAGCATTGGCTGGCCAAGATGCGTGAGGCGCGCATTCCTTCAGCACCCGTCAACGATTTCAATATGGCGCTTCACGATCCGCACGTGCTCGCACGCAACATGGTGGTCGAAGTTGCGCATCCGAACGGACGCGTGATGAAGCAGGTCGGAAATCCGATCAAGATGAGCGATACCTACGAAGACTCGTTCACTGCGCCGCCGCTGCTGGGTGCGCATACCGACGAAATCCTCAAGAGCCTGCTCGGCAAGCACGAAGCAGAGCTTGCACGTTTGCGGAGTGAAGGAGTGATTTGACCATGCTTGAGCAGCTCACCATCTGTGATGTGGGTCCGCGCGACGGACTGCAGAATCAACCCACGCACGTGTCCGCCGCGGACAAGCGTAAGCTGGTGGAGCTGCTCTACGGCGCGGGTGTGCGCTGCATGGAAGTGACTAGCTTCGTGAGCCCGCAAGCCGTACCGCAAATGGCAGACGCAGATGAGGTGATGCCGGTCGCTGCAACCTTTGCGGACCTGCGGGCACTGGCACTGGTGATGAACGAAAAAGGGTATGAGCGCGCGCGCGCGGCGGGCGCCAAGGCCGTCACGGTCGTCGTGGTGTGCTCGGAAACGTTGGCGATGAAGAACAATCGCCGGCCTTCGCGCGATACGTTGGAGACCGCGCGCAAGATTGTAGAGCTCGCCAAGAAGGACGGGGTGTATGCTCGCGTGTGTTTGGCAGCGGCCTGGCACTGTCCTTACGATGGTAAGACCGATCAGGGTAAGGTGCTCGACTACGCTGCCGAGGCGTGGGGCATGGGCATTCAAGAGCTGTCCGTGGCAGACACGATAGGTCACGCCCAACCTTACGAAGTACGCGACCTCTCGAAGAAGCTTGTCGATCGCTATGGTGCGCCCAATGTATCGGTGCATTTGCATGACACTCAGGCCATGGGGCTTGCGAATGCGTTCGCCGCGCTAGATGCCGGTGTGCGGATGTTGGATTCGAGCGTGGGCGGGCTCGGTGGCTGTCCGTTCGCTAAGGGCGCCGCGGGCAATCTTGCGACCGAAGACTTGGTCATGATGGCGCACAACGCTGGCATGCAGACCGGCATCGACCTCGACAAGTTGTGGAAGGTCGTCGAAGCCATCGAGCCGATGGTGCAAAAGCCTACGGGTGGCCGCAGTAAGACGTATTGGCTGAGTCAGCAGGCAAAGAAGGCCGCGCTCACCGCGACGGTGTGCGTGTAGACAGTTTTGCGATCCCGTTCGCGCCCTCACCCAGCCTCTCCCGCCCGCGGGAGAGGAGGAGAGCCTTAGAGTCCCCCGCCGTTACCTTTGGAGATGGATATGCCGCAAGCAAAGACAGTCAGAGTTGCAGCAGTACAGTTTGGTGCAGGCGCCGATGTAGATGCCAACCTCAAGACGGCGCTGCGCATGTTGGACGAAGCCGCCAAGGTCAAACCTGACTTGGTGGTGTTGCCCGAGTTCTCGAACCATTTGTCTTGGTACGAGAACAAAGAGCATTGCTATCAAGTGTCGTCAGCGCTCGATGGTCCGTGGCTGAAAGCCATCTCGGACAAGGCCAAGCAGCACAAGATGTATGTGGTCGTGAACGTGACGTTGCAGCGTCCCGGCGGGCTCGCAACCGGGACCAGTCTGCTCTACGGGCGTGACGGTAAGCTCTTGGGCGAGAACGACAAGCAGGTCTTGATGGGCCACGAGAACGACTTTCTCGAGAAGGCCAAAGTGCAAGGGCCGATCATCGAGACCGACATCGGCAGGCTCGGCATGTACGCGTGCATGGATGGCGTGATCAACGAGACGCCGCGTGGGCTTGGTCTTCGTGGGGCACAGATTTTGTGCAACAGCTTGAACTCGTTCGCGCTCGACGAAGCGTCGTTGCACGTACCGGTGCGCGCGGCGGAAAATCGCGTGTTCATCGTAGCGGCCAACAAAATCGGACCGCTCATTCCGGAGGCTTTGCTTGAGCCGGTAAGCCAAGCCACCAGCATTCCTGTTCGCTTCCTGTCGGGCGCGGGCGAGAGTCAGATCCTGGCGCCAGACGGTAAGGTGTTGGCGATGGCTTCCCTCGACAAAGAGCAGGTGGTGTACGCGGATATCGATCCCACCTTGGCGGACGTAAAGCTCAGGCCGGACGGAACCGATGTGTTCAAGGCACGTCGCCCCCCGATCTATTCAGCGTTAGCGCAGCAGCCATCCGCTCAGCGTCAGTATACGGTTGGCGCCGAATCGGCCGTGGTCGCCGTGTTTCAACCCAGCGCAGTGGGTGAAGCCGCGATAGCAGAAGCTGCCGCAGCCGTACGCGAGGCGGGCAAGCAAGGCGTGCGCCTGCTGACGTTGCCCGAGATGTTCTGCTTCGAGCAGGGACGCACGCATGACCCAGTGGGCGGCGCTTTGATCTCGGAGCGTGCAGTCACAGCCCTTACTAACGCTTGCAAAGAAGCGGGGGACATCTGCGTCGCCACTAGCCTCGTCGTCAAGGAGCAAACCGGGCTCTATCACTCCGGTGTCGTCATCAACAAGACTGGCATTTTGCTCGCACAAGGACAGCTGCATCGCAGCGAGCGCCATGCCTGGTCCAAGCTTGCCGATGCGATCAAGATCGAGCCGCTGCCATGGGCGCGCCTTGCGCTCGTGGTGGGCGACGATGCGATCTACCCCGAGACCTTCCGTTTGGCTTCGCTGCAGAACGCCGAGGTCGTAGCCTTACCCTTTACGCTACTTGAGCGTTGGGAAGTCGACACTGGCCTACTCGAGCGCAGCGCAGAAAACCGTGTTTGCGTGATCGCAGCCACGCGGCCCACGTCGTTCGGAGCGAGCCTCATCACCACACTCTGGCAAGACTTCACCATTATGACGCCGTGGAAGACGCGACCGTTCGATGGTCATATCTCTTACCCGATCGTGACGCGCGCCAGTGCTAAGGCGGGCCTGTGCATCAGCACGATTCACCCGGCGCATGCCCAGAACAAGTTCGTATCGAAGAGCACCGACGTCGTCGACGGACGCCCCTGGCAACTCTTGGACGGCATCGTCAAGAGCGTTGACTAGGCGACTTTGATTTCGAGCGCGGGCGCACGGCCCATGAGCTCGAGCACGCGCTCGGGGCGAAAGTGACGTTCCGAGCCGCATTGCGATTCGAGCCACGCCAAGGCTTCGTCAACGGACGCGAAGTATTTCATCGGGTAGCTCTTGCTGAACGCGATGGTCATGCTGCGCATGACCATGCGCATGGTCATCGCGAGCAAGCCGTCGCCTTCGATCACCATGGCTGACGCGAGTAAGTACGGGCCAAACTCTTTGTCCATCCTGGCAAAGCGATCGCGAGCTTCCGCGCTAGGCATGGGCGCATCGGCACGCGCGCACAGCAAGTTCACGTAGCCCTGAGGATAACGGCGAGCGAGGGAGCGGTGGATTTTGCACGCCTCATCCAGCACACCTGACGTGGCCACACCCCTCGCGGAGATGAACATGAGGTTGCCCTGCTGCCCAATCAGACCGGCTTGGCTTTCGTGCAATACTTCCCCCGGCGCCATGCTCGCACGCATTCGTATTTTCCCCCCTCCCGAGCCTAACGAGATGCTTGGGAACAGTACGCAGCCATTGGTCAAGAGAGTAAGGTTGAGCACAGTACCCGCGAGTTTTCGTAGGACCGTGTCTGGTACGGTAGGCGTGCCTACCGAAAGAACTCGCGCAGCAGCTGCGCCACTTGCTTGGGCGCGCGATCGCACGAGTAAGTCGTCTGCCCCGGGATGATCGCCTTCTGGCCGTGCCTCAACGCGCGATAGCTCGGCTCGAGCAGCTCGAAAACCGTGTCTTTGTCGCCCGCGAACACCAACGTGGGCACGTCTACCGCGCGCAAGTCGCGATCAAACTCCGCGGCGTGGTTGAACACCGCGTGATAGCCCTCGGTCCAGCGCGGGCCCGCCGAGAGCGTAAGGGTTGCTTCACGTTCGCGCAGGGCGAGTGGTGCTTCGGGATCCTTAGCTAGGATGCGCTCCCACACCTGCTGCAGGTGACCACCATCGGCGCGCAGCTCCATGGCCGGCGTCTTCTGCGCAAGCTCGCGTGCACCCTCATTGGTCAACAGGCAAGGTCCGGACAAGGCAAGCTTGCTCGCCAGCGTCTTACGTTGATGCAGCATCTCGACGGCGATGGTAGCGCCGGTGTGATGCCCGAATAGTAAGCACGTCTCTATCTGCCTGCCTTCGAGGGCTGCCAGTAGTGCGCGCGCATAAAGCGGAATCGTGCCGCGTTCACTCGGACGAAAGCTGCCGCCAAAGCCGGGCGTGTCGGGCGCGAAGATCATGAACTCGTTGCCAAGCTCAAGCATCAACGCCTCAAACATCTCGGATGAGCTCGCTGTTTGATGCAGCATGACGATGGGCGGCCCCACAAAATCTTCTCCGGTCGTACGGTAATGTACCTGCCCAAACGCGGTATCGACGTAGCCCTTGCTGATCTTCGGCATGCACGCGCTTTCTGCTCTTGAGACAGCCCAGCGTCGCTAGCGCACCGGCAAGCCGTCTGATTGAAGGTAAGGTACTCAGAACGGTAAGGGCGTGTCGCCGAGCTCTGCACTCACCCATTTGAGCTCGGTGAAATGCTCCAGGCTGTATTTGCCACCGCTGCGACCGATGCCGGAATA
>JBKJIA010000650.1:0-12095 GCA_046598735.1 Polyangiales bacterium | reverse complement strand
GCGCACAGAAACGGTAGGTGTCTGGGCCGAAAAATACGGAATTTGCTGCCTCGGTGGGGAACGACGAATGCGCGAACAGACGCCCGCCCAAGGAAGAAAAGCGCACCCGCGAACGCAAGAGCTCAGCGTCGCTGCCCAGTAAGTCCGCCGCTTTCATGAGATCTAGCAGGCCGTTCGGCACTAACGCGCTCTCGAAGGGAAGGTTCCAGCCGAATACATCGCGCAGATTGCGCGCGCGAGGTTGTCCCAAGCGTGCAGAGCGGGCGTTGATTCTGAGGTGGGTCGCAGGGGTCACGCTCGTGAATTCATACTGTTCGCGGCTCAGAGCCCGCCCGAGCTCGAGCATGGCCTGGGACGCTTCATCCATGCCATTCATACTAAGATTCATGTTAACCATCCCATGCGCTGTAGCGCGCTTTGATCCGTGCGTAAGAAGCGCTCGCCGATGTCATGTCGGTAACGCAGATTGGGAATGACCACTTTGCGCGAGAGCGTATAAGCCGCGCTCTGAGCTTCTTGAACGGACGTCCCTACCCCCGTGACCACCATGGCGTAGCCGATCACCCCATCGGTCACCAGCTTTCCGTTTTCCAGTGCAACCTCTCCGAGATGGACGTGCGCAAGCTGTTCCTCCGTGAGCTCACCGCGAAAGCAAATGGGAAGACCCTTCGAGAGGCGCTCGTAGCCGTCGCGATAGGGGAAGGGTGGCACCGTAAGAACGACGCCCACGGAGTAGCCGTCGCGGGTGGCTAAGGTTTCTTCGCCGCTTATGAGCGCCGTCAGCACTTCGGCCCATGGTTTGACGTGCAAAGCATCGAGCAGCGTAAAGCCTGGGTAACCAAAGCGACAGGTGAGCTCGAGCGGCCAAATTCCTGCGCAATTTACGATGGTATTGAGGTTGACGTAGCCGCAATAGCGAGAAGCGCGCAGCGTAGGGGCAAGCTTCGCTAAGCTGGCTTCGAAAAGGGGCTGTGCGCCCCGGTAGGTCGCAAGCGTGCCCATCTCACCGGTTAGCTCGCCGAGATCGCCCGCAAAGAAGTGCTTATGTTCCCAGTCCAGATTGGCAGGTAAGAGAAATTTTTCTCCGTTGAAGAAGGCGCCGACCCCCACTTCCACGCCTTCGATGTGCTCCATCAACACAAAGCTTGGCGGGCCGAACGTCCAGCGTGCACGTGTGAGCTCCAGCATGGCCAGCACATCGGAGCCGTCTTCGAGTTGTCCGATATAAGTACGGGTGGCCGACATGTCCGAGCCATTGAACTTGAGCACGCAGCGTTGACGGGAATGGCGGAGATGCGCGATGCCGTGATCGAACGAAGAAAAAGCGACCGTGTTGGCCACGCGCAGTCCAAGGGCTGCGAGCGTGTCTTGACCAAAGCGTCGGTCGGTCTCCAGCCTGTCACCGATTTCACTGCCGCCGACGACGTTGAAGCCCTCCTCGCGCAGCGTATCCTGAAGCTTTCCCCAACCTGTGCCTTCAAACAGAATCAAGCCTTCGCGTCCGGCTTCGCGTATCCAGGGCAACTCGTCGCGATAGTTCGCGGTCTGGTTCAGAATGCCTGCGAAGAGTCCGCGTGAGTCTCGATCATCAACGTGCACGCGTACCTCGTGTCCACTTGCCTGCAGACGTTGGTACAGCGCGCCGAGATCGCAGTCGTGACCGACACCGAGCACACGCATATTTCGTTTACCTCGCGAGGGGCCTGGGCCGCAGCCCAATCGTCAGCACCGTGAGCAAGTAGTACGCCACCTTAGTAGGCGCGCGCGCCGCGTGCTTCTACCGCGTACCGCGATTTCGGGCTCCTAGCCATACGTTGGACGCATCGCAATCTGGTACATGAGGCGATAAGGCTGCCCCGCGGCGTCGAACCTTACTGGCGAGGTACCATCTCTGGACGACAATCCTCCATGCGGCGAGAACGAAGGTGCCAGAAGGTGCGACAACGGCCCCGGCACGACCGCCCCAGCGAGGCGCCTGCGCTCACCCGCCAATGACTTGAGGACCTGGGGAAACGGTGAACGAAGGGCCGCGCTCTGACCTGCTTAGACGTGATCGGTGTCGAGCACGCGGACGCCGCGTCTGCTCTTCTCGTGCTCGGTAGCCTTGCGCAAGCGTTCGTAAAGAGCGACGACATCCGTCGGTAGGCCCGATAGGCGCAGGGTGCTACTGCTGCGGTCCGCGGTCATCAAAATAAGGTTACCGTTGCCCATCATGCGCTGCCCTAAAGGACGCTCTACCGCATAGTCGTGAATGCGATAAAGGTCTACTTGTTCGAGGCGTTTCGACAGTAAGCCTGTCTCCACGACGACGCGCTCGGTCGTTACGCGGTAGTGCACGGCTCTGGCGCGTACCCAGAAAACCAGCAGCGCGAGCCCCACACTCAGGATAGCGATCAAGAGGTGCCATACGCTCGGCACCAAGGCGGGGTGGCCATCGAACAACACCTCTTCTCGCATGTTTGCATCATTCGCTTGTGGTTCAGCCATGGCGCGCAGCTTCGCACGCCCGAGCAGCGCTGTCAGTCATGTCTCATGACCGTCCGGCCTGTGGCCACAGCGACGGCCCGAACTTTGCGTAGACCCCTGCAACCTGGGCGGCCCCCCTATCGGACCGCCCTACACAACCTCAGGGGAATTTCTATGATGATGCGTTCCACATTGGCGGTAGCAGTTGCTTCGATGATCTCGATTGCGGGCGCAGGTTGCGACCGTTCGGCCGAGCAAGAGCTAAAAAACGCTCAAGAGGCGCAAGACAAAGCGAACGAGGAGCGCGCGCAAGCGGAGCGTGAGGCAGCCGAGAAGGTAAGCGCTGCGCAGCGGGAGGTCATGGAGGCCAAGAAGGAAGCCGTGCAGGATGTGGCAGAAGCGCAGCAGGCGGCGCAGGACAAGACTGCAGAAGCGCGAGGAGACCTAGCCAAGGCGCAGCAAGAGGCCACCGAGGAGAGCGCTAAGGCGCAGCGTAAGGCTGCCGACGAGATTGCAGGCGCCCGCAAGGATGCTGTCGAGGCCAAGCAAGAAGCGAACAAAGACGCCAACAAGGCGCAGGCCAAAGCCGATGAGACGTTGGCTGACGCACGCGCCGCTATCGCTAAAGAACGCAACGAGCTGCGTGAGTGGAGTCAGAAGCAAGTCGCAGAAATCGATCGCATGATCGCCGATGCGCGCGTGAAGGCTCAGCAAGCCAAACCCACGGACAAGGCCGCGCTTGACCAAGCGATGAAGCAGATCGAGATGAAGCGAACCGTGGTTCGCAGCGACATCGCAGCGATCGAAACGCAGAACGCGGCGGGTATGGATAAGTTCGAGGATCGCGTCCACAGCCGCGTCGACGACCTACGCTCACGCGTCGAGAAGCTCGACGACAAGCTCTGATCGACGTTCTGCTTCTACGCTGTCGGGCCGAGTACGCAGCGTTCCTTCCCGCACCAGCACGATTACACGGGGGTAGACCATGCAGCATGATTACTACGAGAGCAGCTTGCTTCCAGAAGAAGAATCGGTAGCGGAGGTGGTGCAACCCACCGATGTCCGACCAGACTTTTGTGCCGAAGCGTTGAGCCCGGGGGCGAGGCTGACCTTAATCTCCACGACCCTATTCCTGCTGGGATTAATCGTGTTTTTCGTGGTCAGCGCTGCGATTTGGCCAGGGGGTCTGTTCGACGTGAGTGAGTTGGCCGCGGTGGAGCTCGCGGGCGTGATCGTGGCGCTCAGCTTTTTCATGCTCCTATTCTACGGCGCGCTACTCGGTAACAACCCGCGTCTCAACAGGGTAGAGCGCTTGGGTTGGTACTTCGCGTTTGGTCTGGCAGGTCCATTCGCGTTGCCTGCGTACTTCATCGTCCAGGTGATGCCGATAACTTACCAGCCTACGTCGGTGCAGAGGTTGTAAGCGTTCCTGCTCTCTCGCAGCGGCCGATGATCACGAAGGTAACGTCGTCGCTGCGAGGGCCGTCGCCACTGGCGAGGCGTAACGCTTGAATCATCTGTTCGCGCGCTTGTTGAAGCGGCATATCGTGGGTTTGGCGAAAGAGCTCCGTAAGGCGTCGCAGGCCGAGTTGGCGACCACCTGGCATGTCTAGCTCGCTCACGCCGTCGGTGAAAATCAGCAAACGCTCACCTATCGCAAGCTCGAGGCTGCGTTGACCGCAGCTGAATTCCTCCGAGCCCAGCGCCAAGCCTTTTCCGATCACGGGCTCGACCTGACCTTCTTTGGATAGCCACAGAATGGGAGGCGCGGCCGCCGTCCACCAGGTGACGCTCCCTGTGCCGGGCGCGACGTCGAGGGCAGACAAAGGTAAGGTGTATTTGCCTTCGCACACGAAGCGCAGCGTCTTGTCCATCGCAGAAAGTAAGGTTTCCGTGCTGGCATCAGGTGTGCTCAAGCGCAGTGCGCGATAGCAGCCGGCCATAACCGCGCTCACCATGGCGGCACCCGCGCCGTGCCCCGTGACGTCGCCGACTAGCACGCGGATCGTGCCGTTGGGCAGCACGTCTGCATACCAAAAGTCACCTCCGGATTGGTTGGCCGCTTCGAACGATCCCGCAACCTCGAGGTCTCCACTCCATAAGACGTCCTCTTTGGGCAAGAGTAAGGCTTGTACCGCAGCAGTGAGCTGCAGATCCTTCTCGAGCTCGCGCCGCTCGATTTCGCGTTGTGCGGAGCGCGCGGTCTCCTGACTCACTGCCACTTGATGGGCAACCGCGTTCAAGATTTCGATGTCGTCCTCGGTGAACACTCCTTTGGCCACTGCGCTGTCGAGATAGAGCACACCGCAAAACCGTTCGCGTAGCATGACGGGGGTGCTTATCATGCTGCGCAGGCCTAGGCGTACGGCCGTGTCCGAACCCAAGCGCGCGGCCTCATCGAAGCCATTGAGCACGACCGCAGAGCGATGCTCGCGCACCCATTCGACGATGCTGTTCGGGTACTCGAAGGTTGCATTGAGGTCGACGCCACGCGCACCGCGTGCCGCCACCAAGACGAGCGCTTCCTGTTCCTCGCGCCACACGAAAAAGAACGCACGTTCCCCGCCGAGCAGCGACAATAGCGTGTCGAGGGCAACGACGGCTTGCGCGGCAGGCTCGAGGAGTTGGGAGGCCGCGAGGCTCACCTCGAGCAGCGCGTCGCGATCGCGTCGCAAACGCGTGATGCTCATCTGTCCGCTCGCGAGCGAGCTATCTGAGCTCAGCGTGAGTGCGTGGATCGACGAGCTTACGTTGCGCGAGCTCGCCGCAAACGAGCCCCCTGCGTCGAGTAGCTTTCTGAGTTGGCGTGCGCGATGGAGCCAGCCCTGGTTCTCGGCGATGCAATGAGCGAGTGACAGGTCGCGAGCGCCCGCCGCCTGCTCTCCCACGCTGACGGCCATGCGCCCGCGGATGCGTAAGCAATCGTAGAGTCCCTGTGGACTGTCTTGGCCGACGGCGAGTTGTTCGGCCTTACCAAGTGCTGCGAGCGCCTCATCGTGGCGTCCTTCGAAGTGATGGACCCCTGCCTGGAAGACCAAGCGCTGCAGGCGATACACCGGGATCTTTTCCACGTAACGGAGCTCGGCTATCACGAGCTTTAGCTGTGCGATGCGCTTCGGCTTTTCTGCGCCAGACGCGAGGAAGCACTGCTCGAGTCGCGCATGACCTTTGAGTAGCCAGTAGTGACTGAACTGCCAACCGGCGGTCATCGGCGAGCGACGCGCGCGCTCCACGTTGTCGATGGCTTCATCGAAGTTCTCGTGATCGAGCGTCTCGCAGCGCACGCCGAGCTGCACGCTCCAGGTTTGAAACCACATGAAGCTGTCTTTCTGTGGATCCATCACGCGCGAGGGCAGGCGTGCGACTTCGCCCGGTCGCATGAACAAGAGCTCTCCGTGTGCGATCATTTCCTTGCAAACGCGGGCCTGCGAAGCATCGGCGCCAGCCTTGGCCGCAATTTCGTTCAAACAGCGCCGCATCACCGCGTTGCCATTCGCATAGTAGCCCCGCAATTGGTAAGAAAGCGCGAGCTCCATGTAGGCGAAAAATAGGTCGCCCGGATCGAGCCAACGCCCGTGTTTGGCGAGTAGCTCATCGAGCGTCCGCGCGTGTTGGACGAGCTCTCCGCGCTGGGCGCGCGCCACTTTCTCCCAGTACTCAACGCGTACTTCGGCGGTTCGGTCGCTGAGCGCCTTGGCCGCGCGCCGCGCCTTGTTCAGATAATAGTCAGACCAGCGCTGTGGAAAGCCCATGTTCGCAAGCGATGCGCAGTGTGTTCCATACGCATACGCAAGCTCGCGCGAGGGACCGACACGCAAGCCCGCATAGAAGAGCCGAAACGCCAGGGCGAGCAAGATGAAGAAGTGATTGCTCAGGTAAGCCCACTTCGAGGTGCTCTCGAGCACACGGTAAGTGAGCTTGGCGTGACGCTTGTCGTTGGCGCCGCCCACGCCTACGCCAGTCCAATCCATGAACGTGGCCAAAAGCGCGTAAAATACGAACCAGAACAGGCCGCTCGGCGAATTCTTGGGCATGGCGTAGCCGAGGCTGCGCCATGCGCTGAATAGATGCGCTTCCATGGCGGTGGTGTCGAAGTTCGCGGTCATGTGCAGCTCTGCGATGCGTAGCTGCAAGGAGCCGCTCGTGACCGCATCTTCGGTGCGTTCGCTGGCCTTTTGGTAAAGGAGCACGGCTTGGTCGACATGCCCCGCTTGCGCATGCGCATCGCCCAATTTTTCGAGTAGCAGCGCGCTTTGACGAATTTCGTAGGTCTCCGCGATCGAGCGAGCGCATTCGAGAAAATCGAGTGCCTCGCGGGTCGCACGTCGATCGAGGGCAAGCCCGCCCGCAGCGAGGTTGAGCGAGAGCGCATGCTCGCTCGTATCGGCCAGCACGCCCAACGCCGCGTGGCGTGCGGCCTCGAACACGCTCTCTTCTTCGCCCTTGTGCGTTTGTTCCGAGAGTGCGCTCGCATGCCGGTGCAGGCGCCTGCGTTCGCCTTCGTCAAGCTGCCCATAGAGCCAGCCGCGTACGCGCTCGTCGACGAACACGTGACTGCGACCGTCAATCTGCTCGAGCAGGCGCAGCTCTTCGCCAGTCTGCAGCGCGCGCGACAGATCCGTGACCTGCTCGCCGCACAGGGCCAGCAAGCGATCACGGCGCACGGTCATGCCGAGCACGCTGGCTACCTTCAACACACTCAGGTGCGCAGGCACGAGCGCCTTCGCGCGGGCGACAAACAGCTGCGCCGCATCTTCAGGCAAGGCGAGCTGGTTCAGTGTGCGACGTTCAAAGAGCCAGGCGCCTGCATGGGGGCGCAAGGCCCCCGCGCCGAGCAACGCATCGATATACTCAAGCAGGAGTCGCGGATTTCGATGGCTGCGAACAGTAAGGTGCGAGACTAGCTCCGCGTCGAGCCTGCGCCCGCCCAGATATTCCGTCGCAAGCTCTGCCAGCGCGGCCTCACGCAGCGGTTCCACGGCGAGCTCTAGCTTCACGTGACCTTCGAGCTGCCTTGCGAGCTCTGGCGCCGCTTGGATGCCGCCCGCGCCCACCACGCACACAACGAGCAGGCATGCGCTTGGAGCGCGATAGGCAAGGCGCCGCAACACACCCATGCTAGCGGAATCGAGCGTCTGAGCGTCTTCGAACACCATCATGCCGACGCCGCTGCGATTGCTCAGCTCGATCAAGAACTCAGCAACGGCATCCGCAAGTACGTCATGGCCCACTTCACCTGAGCTTTGTTCGTTCGCTGCGCCCAGAACGGGTCTTAGGGCTATGCAAGCGCGTGCCAAGAACGGTGCATATTCGCCGGCAGCACTTACCATGCGTAAATGAAAGGCCGCGCGTTCAGCCTCCGGCAGCCTATGGGGCAGCTGCGCAATCTGTTCGAGCATGCTCCGGACGGCGGCGAGCGGCGCCGTATCGGTACCGCGCTTTGCCGAAACTACCAGAGCTTGACCGCTTATCGCACGTCGCTCGAGCTCCTGAACGATGCGAGTCTTACCAATGCCACGCTCCCCGGACAAGACCACGACTGACCCTTGGCCGTGCTCTGCCTGGGCCAGTCGCGCGACGAGCTTGGCCATTTCATCGTTGCGCCCGAAAAGCGGCAACAACGCCTCCAGACGCGCATCCGCGTGGGCCTGGCCGAGCCGATTCGGCGCGAGCGTCGTGAGCTGCTCCAAATCGTAAAGCAAAGATGCGCCAGACTGATAGCGGTCGTCCGGATCCTTTGCCAATAGCTTGTCGACCACCGCGCTCAGCGTGGCGGAGACATCGGGTCGCGTGTGTTT
This sequence comes from Polyangiales bacterium, assembly GCA_046598735.1. Taxonomy (GTDB): domain Bacteria; phylum Myxococcota_A; class Polyangia; order Polyangiales; family DASUME01; genus DASUME01. The sequence continues at coordinate 3,831 of JBKJIA010000650.1, read as the reverse complement.
GAGCTGAGGCGCAGGCTCGCTGCCGTGTTTACGAATCAGCTCGTCGACCGAATCGGACACGAACGGTGTCACGCCCGTTAGCGCCTCGTAGAGCACCACGCCTAGCGAATATAAGTCGGCCCGTCCATCCACTGCCAACCGTAAGCTTCCGTTCCGTTCCGGCGCTGCATACAGTAAGGTGCCGACGGGTGGCTTGTTTGCACCTCGATCGTCTGTGCCTCCGGCCAATCCAAAGTCGATCAAGCGCGCGGCGCCGTCATCCCCGAGCAGGATATTGGCCGGCTTGATATCGCGATGGACGAAGCGTTGTGCATGGACGGCGGACAAAGCGCTGGCGAGTTGTCTTGCGAGCATCACCGCCTCCGAGATGGACAGTGGCCCCTTGCTTTCGAGTCGAGCCGCAAGCGTGCTGCCTGCGACGTGCTCGGGCACAGTGTAAGGTCGGCCCTCGCCATCTACGCCCGAGGTCACCACTCCGACCACGACCGGATGCTTTGTGCGTGATATGGACTTTCGAAGATTTTTGGCCTCACGTCGCAAGCTCCCGGACACGGGGCGCCGTCCAACGTACACGTTCTTCCCCCGACCTTGATCCAAACGCCGTTCATGCGTGTAGACAAGGTCTTTCGCCAATCAGCCGTTCGCATGTGGGTCTGGCTGCACCGAACACGCACGCAGGTGCGAGCGACCACCGTACGGATCGTGGCCGCGCGCCCGCCCGATCTAGTTTGCTGCGACGCCGACCATCGCTTCGATTTCGTCCGCTGTCTTGGGCAATGCAGCGGTTAGTACTTCGCAGCCCTTATCAGTGACGAGCACGTCGTCTTCGATGCGGATTCCCCGTACGTCCGCAAACTTAGCGAGGACGTTGCGATCGAGCGCCTTGTCACTCAAGCCCACCCGCGAGGGGTCGGCGAGCAACGAGGCCACTTGGTAAAAGCCGGGCTCGATCGTCACGAGCATGCCTGGCGCAAGCTCGCGATCGAGGCGCAAGTACGATAGGCCGAACTGCGTCGAACGCTTGCGTCCTTGCGCGTAGCCGGCGCGATCACCCAAGTCCTCCATGTCGTGCACATCGAGCCCGAGCAGGTGGCCGATGCCGTGGGGAAAGAACAGTGCTTGGGCGCCATCTTCGACCAACGCATCGACCTGACCACGCAAAATTCCCAAATCGACAAGTCCCTTGACGATCTCCCTCGATGCCGCGACATGCACCTCGCGATAGGACGTACCCGGCTTGACGAGAGCGATGGCGGCGGCCTGGGCGCGCAGCACGACTTCGTAGATTTCGCGCTGCGTCGTCGAGAAGCGACCTGAAACTGGCCACGTGCGCGTGATGTCACCCGCGTAACCCGAGTCTGTTTCAGCGCCCACGTCTGCAAGCAGCAGGTCACCCGCCAGCAGCTCGTGCGAGTGATCGTGGTTATGCAGCACCTCGCCGTGCACGGTCACGATCGAACCGTAAGCCGTGCGGCAGCCAGCACGCGCAAGCGCCGCCTCCATCGCTGCACACACGTCGCGCTCGAACATGCCCAGTCGCGTAATTTCGAGACCGATGCGATGCGCCTGCACGCTGGCCATTGCCGCCCGCTTCAACTCCGCGACGGCGCCGTCATCGTGCTGCAAACGCAGGCTTACGAGGGCATCGAGCAGGGGCCCGTCCAAGGCTTCGTCCGCAAGCTCAGAGCGACCCAGAAGCGCGCACAACGCCGCATGATCGCCGCGCTCGAACGGAGGCACCGTGGCGACGCGCTTTCCCCGCACACGCGCTGCAAGATCCGTCAATGGTAAGATCGTAAGGTCTAGTTGCTCCGACATTTGTTGATGGCTTGGCGCTGGCCCGTGCCACAAATCGTCATGCTCAGGTCGCGCCGGCACAAATAGCGTGGCGTCGCCGTCTTCAAGCCACAGCACGGCGCCTTCGATACCGACGCCGACCAGATACAAGAAGTGGCTCGATGCGCGATACGGATAGGCATTCGCCACATAGTTGCGACCACGACTTGGCCCGGCCGACACGGTAGCGGGGATCCGGGGGTCAAGTTTGGCCAGCAGGCGCTCGCGGCGCAGTCGGCAGGCAATCGGCAAGTGGGATGAAATCACCCAGCCAGTATGCCCTGGCCCGCCGTAGGAGCACCCGCAGCCCGCTGTGAGGAGCCTCGCGATTTCAGCATTGTTTCCAAACGGTAAAAACGTTGGGAAACGGGGGTGCCACCATAACGCTTCGTTTGACTCGGAGGGGGTCGGCCTCATAAGTCTTAGGCTGTTGGGGTGCACCAGCTCATGAAATTAGGCGAAACACAGATTGACGAACTCGACCGGCGCATCCTGGCTGAGCTGCAAACGGACTGCAAAGCTCCGCTCGCGCAGGTAGGCAAGAGTGTGGGCTTGTCGGCGCCCTCTGTGATGGAACGCATCCGCAAGCTTGAGCAAGCGGGCGTGATCAAGGGCTATCACGCGGTGCTCGATTCGCGTCTGGTCGGTCTGGACGTCACCGCCTTCATCGGCGTGAGCACGAGCTCGAATGGCATCAACAACTTCGAGTCGCAGCTTGAGGCGTTCGATCAAGTGCTGGAGTGTCACCACGTGACCGGCTCCTACACGATGCTGCTCAAGATCAAGACCGAGAACACTCAGGCCCTCGAAGGCCTGATCAGTCGTTTGCGCATGGTCGACGGGGTGGTGCGCACGGAAACGCTGGTCGTCTTGTCTACGCGCTTAGAGCGCACCGAAGTGCCACTGGGAGTGCGCGCAACGAAACGAGAAGGAGCGAATCGATGACATCGCGCGACGACGTTCGTAAAGAGGCGCAAATCCACGGCCTCTATCGCCCCGAGACCGAGCACGACGCGTGCGGCGTTGGCTTCGTTGCGAACATCAAAGGTAATCGCTCGCATGCGATCGTGACGCAAGCGCTGCAGGTGCTCGCGAATCTCGAGCATCGCGGTGCCTGCGGCTGCGATCCGCTGACGAGCGATGGCGCTGGCATCCTGTTCCAGATACCTTACGGTTTCTTCGCGTCTGAAGCCCAGCGCCTGGGCTTCAAGCTGCGGCGGCCCGGCCAGTACGGCGTAGGCAGTCTGTTTTTGCCGCGCGACGCCGAAAAGCGCGAGATGTGCATTCAGTTGATCGAGCGCGTGGTGCGCAGAGAAGGTCAGAAGCTGATCGGTTGGCGTGATGTACCCGTGGACGCCACCAAGGCCGGCCCCATGGCGCGCGAATCCATGCCCGTGATGCGTCAGCTGTTCGTCGAAGGCGACGAAGAAGTCCAAGACGAGACCGAGCTCGAGCGTCGTTTGTACGTGATGCGCAAGCGCATCGAGCAACTTGCACGTGAACAAGGCGTGTCCGAATCGGGCGGTCTGTACATCTGTTCGTTGTCGTCGCGCACCATCGTTTACAAGGGCTTGCTCTTGCCGGAGCAGATGCCGCACTTCTTTCTCGATCTGAAAAATCCCGAGGTCGAGAGCGCGCTGGCTGTGGTTCACTCGCGCTTCAGCACCAATACGTTTCCGACCTGGGAGCGCAGCCACCCGTACCGCATGGTCGCGCATAATGGTGAGATCAATACCTTACGCGGCAACATCAACTGGATGCACGCCCGCGAAAAAGCGCTCGAATCGCCGTTATTTGCCGATGATCTCGACAAACTCGTACCCGTGATCGATGAGAACGGCTCGGACTCGCAGATGTTCGACAACGCGCTCGAGTTCCTGGTGCAAACCGGGCGCGAGCTGCCGCACGCCATGATGATGATGATCCCCGAGGCGTGGCAAAAGCACGAGAGCATGTCGGACGAAGAGCGCGCGTTCTATCGCTATCACGCCTGCT
>JBKJIA010000596.1:0-12701 GCA_046598735.1 Polyangiales bacterium | reverse complement strand
TTCGTCGCGCACAAGACTGTCGCAGCCGCGCGCAACGGCGGCATGAACGATGCGATCCATGGCGCTTGGCGCATCGACTTGCACGCGTTCGAACAATCTGCGCACGGCGTCGCGACGTTCATCGCGCAGCTCCAGCGAGCGATCTTCGCCTTGACGCAAGTCCACATCAAGCACGTGCAAGAGCGTTCGCAGGCGACGCATCCGCAAAGTCAGGTGGGGGACTTCTTCGTCGCCGCCATGCGGATGACTTTCCCGCGCAAGCAACAGGCGCTGAAGCCGCAGCAAGAGGTCATGCAGCGGTGCGAGCACTTTGGCAGTATCGTTGGCACCGGCACCCAAGCACAAAAGGTCGCTCAGTGTAGAAGACTCAAGGAGTCCGACATCGAGCTCATCGAGGATACGAAAAATCTGGTACCTTACGGTTGGGCTCTCGTCCTCGTCCAGCCATTCCAGACGTGAGACATGCTGCTCTGCCAGTGCCAGCGCGCTACGCGCCAAGTCGTAGGCTGCGCGCGCGCTCTTTTCAGCGAATGCGGACAGCGCGCTGAACACCAGATTGGGCAAGCTTTCGAGACGCTCGTCGCCTATTTCACCGAGCTCTTCGCACAGAAGGTCGATCAGAGCCGTATGACCATCGTCGCTCGAGCCGCGCCCGTGTTGTTGACGTAGCTGAACGCGTGCGACTTCGGCAGCCTTCACGCCGAAGGTGGTACCTGACCATTCGCGCCGCAGATCGAGTAAGGCTTCGGCCGCGAAGGCACCGCCCTTTTCGACCGCGGCGAGCAACAGTTCTTCGGCGGCTTCCGGCTCGACTTCGGCTGCGCGTGGCAAACCGTAAATCATCGCGGCGGCCATGCCGGGATCACGCGCGAGCAAAGGCCCGTTGAGTAAGTCACGTGCGCGCGCGAGCGCTTCGACCGGTTGAATCGCAACGCGCGCTGCGAGCGAAGCGGCGCCGCGCCGGCCACGCGAGTAAGACTGAGAAGTAAGCAGCTCCCGTTCGACTTCTTCTGCAAAGCGAGGCACCACAGCAGACAGTAAGCCTCGTCCGGTTGCGATGTGACGCCATACGAGTGGCTCGCGGTCACCCATCAAGTGGGCCCATGCGGTTTGCACGATGTGCGAATCGAACAGCCACACCCCGCCGTCATCGCCCTGAACGGCGCGTCGTGCGGCTTCTCGTGCGGCCCGCTCGAGTAAGCGTGCTGCCATGCGGCGCGCTGGCAGCGAGCCTGTCGAAGGCTCCACCAGCCAACGTTGTGCGAGCTCGCGACGCGAAATTAACGCCAAGGCTAGTGCATCAGCGCGCGTACCCGTACCGATCGGCAGAACCAGCGAAAGGCCCACGCGCGCGCGCATGGCCGCGCCTTCGAAGGCGCGTGTGGAACCGAGCGCGACCGCAGTGGCAAGGGCCACGAACGTTGCCGCATCGCCTTCGTGCAGACGCAACAGCACGCGACGGCCCAGCTCGCGGCGCTCTGCACCGAGCGGCAACGCGGAAGCCAAACCGTAAAGTGCACATGCGGCCGCGGGTGACGAGAGAAAGTCGAGGTCTTCGATCAGATTCGAAGCCATCGCCGCGCGCACGCTGGCCAGCAGCAAATCGGGATTCATGCCTTCGAGTGGCACGCTGCGGGATTCCAAAGACGTCTCGGCCAGAGTCGCCATGCTCTGGCGCCACGTAGCCCGCCGTTCATCGGCGTTGTCGAACTCCTGGAGGGTGGCAAGCCCATCCAGGTAATGTTGGGATCCCCGAATCACGTGGCGACCCCGAGTCTACCGCACCTACCGCATCGGCAGGAAGTTGCCGGCGCGGCGGGGCTTCCCATGGGCTGCAAGCCGCGCGTGCGGCCTGGCTTTAACGCGGTCCGACAGCGCCTGAAGTAAGGCGACTGTACAAGTCCGCATCGATCGGCACGTAGCGCTCGCCGTCCAGGAAGTAGAGCGGATCCTTGACTTTTGCGGGGTCATACCCCTCGTCTCGATAGTCCACCTTCTGGTGCTTGAAGGTGCCGGTGATCCGCATATCGTGCTGAACACGTAGAAAGTAAGGCCGTTGATATGCGGGCAACTTGCTGCACACGTATTGACCGAGCGTACTCAGGTCCATGTCGCCACTGACGTGAATGCTAGCCATGCCTGCGCGGCCCTCGGCACCGGTCACAGCGACACCGTAGACGTTGCTCTCGAGCACACCCTGCGCGCCGTTCAACACTTCGGCCACTTCGTTGGTCGACACGTTCTCGCCCTTCCAGCGAAAGGTATCGCCGACACGGTCCGCGAACGAGACCCAACCGTCCGCATGCAGCTGCAACAAGTCGCCGGAGTTGAAGTGTCGATCGCCGGGTTTGAAGGCGTCGTTCAAGACTTTTTTCTGGGTGGCAGACTTGTCGACGTAGCCATCGAAGCTGAAGAGCTTGTTGATCTTCGCGACCAGCATGCCCTTGTCGCCGACCTGCACGCGCTCGCACACGCCTTGCGCGTTGCGCATGATCTCGCCGCTCGCTTCGTCGCAACGCACGACAATCTGACCAGGCTTGAGCCTACCCACCATGCCGGGTCTGCCTTCGAAATTGACGATCGGCGCGTTGCCCTCGGTCGCGCCGTAAAACTCACGAATCAGCGGGATGCCGAAGCGGTTTTGAAACGCCGGCCAGATATCCGGACGCAGACCATTCCCAACCGCAAGGCGCAGCCGATGATTGCGTTCGTGCGCGGCCTTGGGAGTATTGAGCAAGTAGCGACAGAGCTCGCCGATGTACATGAAGATCGACGCGTCGAATTTGCGCACGTCATCCCAGAACTGCGACGCCGAAAACTTACGGCGCATCGCCACCGCCGAGCCGCTGACGAGCGCACTCCCCAGGCCCGCGAACATGGCACTCGAATGGTAGAAGGGCAGCGCCACGTACACGATGTCGCGCGGTTGCGCGTTCATGATCGCGCCGCCAAACAAATAGGCTGCAGCAAGCCAACGCTTGTTGGCGATGATCGCTGCCTTCGGCAAGCCAGTCGTGCCTGACGTGTAGATGTAACACATGGTCTCAGCCGTATCGGGCGTGCCTACGCCTGTGATCGGCATATCGCGCTCACGCGTGACGAGCGCCTCGATACGTTCGAAAGGCTCAGGTACGTTGGCGTTCAGCTCATCGGCGTGACACCAGACACGACCGTGCACGCCTTCGAGCGTAGGCAGTACTTCCAAGATGCTGTCTGTATGCTCAGATCCTGCCAGCACAGCCTTGGGCTTTGCCACGTTGATCGCATGAGTAAGGCCTGCGCCCGTCACGTTGGTGTTGATCAGTGCGGACACGGCGCGCAGCTTGTTCAAGCCGAGCACGATGAAGAGATAGTCAGGACGGTTGTCCATCATCAACGCGACCACATCGCCGCGACCGATGCCGCGCCCGCGGAAGAAGCTTGCGTATTGATTGGCGCGCTTGTCGACGTCGAGCCAGGTGTAGCGTTCGTCTAAGTACAGAATCGCGAGGCCGCGGGGATCGGCTGCCACGCGTTCATCGAGCAAACGGGCTGCGCTCCACGGCTTACCTGGGATCATGCGACCCGCATGCTTGAACATGCGCCATTGGCAGGTGACTTCGACCCAGGTCGACTTGGCTTGTTCGAGCGCTCCCATTTATCGACGACGCCTCCAGAATCAGCAATTTCACGCAAATTGCGCGTGCAACGGGGGCATCCTGGCATCGCGCTCGACATTCGACAAGGGGTGAATCCTGCAGCAAGGTAGGCACCGAGGTGGGGTGCTTATGGGCAAGAACGAGAAGACCGCATGGATGATCTACGGCGCGAACGGTTACACCGGCGCCATCGCAGCAGAACGCGCCAAAGCGCTCGGTGAACGACCGATCTTGGCGGGGCGAAATACGGAAGCGATCACGCAACTTGGCCAGAAGCTCGGCCTTGCCACGCGCACGTTCTCGTTGTCAGACCGTGCGCAATCCGTGGCGGCCCTGCAAGACGTGTCTGCAGTCTTGCATTGCGCGGGTCCATTTTCGGCCACTGCCATGCCCATGCTCGAAGCCTGCATCGAAGCCGGAGCCCACTACCTCGACATCACCGGCGAAGTCTCCGTATTCGAAGCAATCTACGCGGCGCACGACCGACTCGTTCAGGCCGGCATCGCCGCGGTGCCGGGTGTGGGCTTCGACGTGGTGCCAACGGACTGTTTGGCGGCCATGCTCAAGGAGCGCTTGCCCGAAGCCGACAGCTTGCGTATCGCCTGGAAGTCTAGTCACGCCAAGCTCAGCCCAGGCACCGCCAAGACCATGATCGAAAGCTTACCGGGCGGAGCCATGGTGCGACGCGACGGCGCCCTGGTGTCGGTCGCGTCGGGCTCGCTCGTCGAAGAGTTTCCATTTTCAGACAAACGCTCAGGTCCGGCGGTGATCTTAGGCTTGGGTGATGTCTCGAGCGCGTTTCGTTCGACGGGTATTCGCAACATCGAGGGCTATATCGGCCTGCCCAAAGCTCAGATCAAGAGCATGCGCATGGGACCCACGGCACAAAAATTATTGGGCAACAGCACGGTGCAACATTGGCTCAAGCGTGCGGCAGACAAGTGGATCAAGGGCCCGAGCGCGCAAGATCGTGCCAGCGCACGCATGTACGTGGTGGGCGAAGCGCGCCACGGCTCGCGCCGCGTCGTGATGCGCATGACCACACCTGAGGGTTACCAGTTCACCGCGGACGCAGCCGTTGCCGCGACCATTCGCGTGGCGCGCGGTGACGTGAAGCCCGGTGCGCATGCTCCTTCGACTGCGTTTGGCGCGCAGTTCGTAGAAGGCCTGGACGGGGTCAAGATCGAAACCGTCTCCGCTTGAGCGGAACGAACGCGGCACCGATCACGAGCGCGTCCCGCACGAGCCCTTGATCGCGCAATGCCGCAGCCAACGTAGGGTGAGCTCCGCCCGGCTTCGATAGGGAGCCATCGAACGCATTGGGCGCCGCATCGAGCGTACCTGCACCGCGGATCGAACGCGCCAGCGCTGCAGTGACCTTGGCCCTTGCCGCATCGTTTGTATCCATGGCAAGTGCTGCGCCGGCGATCAACACGCGCGGCGGTGCATCGACCGCCTCAGACCGTAAGAATGCATCGGCCACGCGTTGTGCCTGCGCATGCTCGGCGTGCAGATACGCAAAGCCTGGAACATCGAGCCAAGTCTCTTGGCCCAACGCAACCTGAGGCTCGTCGAGCAGTGTCACCAAGATCGGGTCGAGCTCGCCCAACATGTAGGCGAGCGGAACGGCCATGAGCCTGCCATCAGACAACGGTAGATACAGCGATTCCGATGCGCCATGGGCGAGCTCCCATCGCGTACGCAAGCGCTGCTGCCACTCGTGCAGACCAAGGCGCTGCAGCGCCGCGAAAGCCACGTGCATACGAATCGCAGCGGGCGGCACAGTGGACAGAAAACGCCCTTGCGTTCGTGCCACGAGTGTATCCATCGGTTGCATCGGGCGCGCCAAGCTCGTAGCGAGCGCCGACGCATAACCTGGGCCGAGTGAGTGCGTGGCGAACGCATCTGCGAAAAGCTCAGGCAGCCACACGCCAAGCGCTGCGCGCGCCGTGTCCGCATCGTAAGCGCCGTGCCCCGGAGGCACGAACAGCGTGGGCGGCAGGCGATGGGCGCGATAAATCTCGGACGCCCAGCCGGGCAGCGCTTCGAACAACGCTCGTCCCACATGACGTCCGAGAAAAACCCAATGCTCAGGTGTGTCCGCGAATCGTTCACTCACGCTGACCGGAATCAGCGTGCTGCCTTGCGTGGCCTCTTTGGCCCGGTCGGCCGATACGTTAGCAACGGCTGAAAATCGCAGCTCCGGCAGTGCGATTCCTTGCGAAGCGGCATGTACGACGATGGGCTCGGCCAGCGCCGCAAGCACCGCATCGACATCGGCGAGCATGCGCGAGAGTTTGGGATCTGAGCGTTGAGTGCGAGCTATTGCCTCGAAATCTAGCGCATCCTGACGCTTGGCTCTCGCAGCCGACGCGGGCGGCTTTGCCGCGATCGGACGCAGCTTGGGCGCGGCCTTACTATCGTCATTGCTGCCGGGCCATTCACCTGTCACCGCCAAGACCAAAAGACGCAGGAGAAAACCGAGCACGCGCAAGATGAGCTCGCTCATGCAGGTGGTTCCTGTGCCGGGTTCTTGACCGCGGTCGTGCTGGAGCGCGGCGAATGCAGGCTTGGTATCGGTCGACGGAAGCGCGGTGCAAGCGGCCCTTCGCCGGGTTTGGCCAAGAGCTCCGCCACGATCAAACGCAGCACGAGCGCGCGCTTATCCTGCTTGTTGCTCGCGACACTCATCGAGTTACCTTACTTTTTAGGATCCATGTGTGCGATCGATTCACGCATGTCCGTATCCGCAACGACGTTGCGCATCTGATAGTAGTCGAGCACGCCCAAGCGCCCTGCGCGCAGCGCCTCCGACAAGGCCAGTGGTATCTCCGACTCGGACTCGACCAACTTGGCGCGCATCTCTTCCACGCGTGCTTTCATCTCTTGCTCGGCAGCGACCGCGATGGCGCGACGGCTTTCCGCGTGAGCTTGCGCCACTTGCTTGTCGGCTTCGGCTTTCTCCGTGCGCAGCTTGGCGCCGATGTTGGCGCCCACATCGATGTCGGCGATGTCGATCGAAAGGATTTCGAAGGCAGTGCCGCTATCGAGACCGCGTCCGAGTACGTTCTTCGAAATGCGGTCCGGATTTTCGAGCACTTGCTCGTACGTCTGAGCCGAACCGATCGTGGATACAATGCCTTCACCTACGCGAGCGACCACGGTCTCTTCGGTTGCGCCACCCACCAAGCGATTGATGTTGGAGCGCACCGTAATACGCACCACCACCACGAGCTGAATGCCGTCCTTGGCCACGGCAGAAATCTTGGGCGTGCTGATGACGCGTGGATTGACGCTCATCTGCACGGCTTCGAACACATCGCGACCTGCGAGATCGATGGCGGCCGCTTGCTTGAAGGCGAGGTCAATGCCGGCCTTGTCCGCGCTGATCAACGCATTGATCACGCGCGACACGTTGCCACCCGCGAGGAAATGCGACTCGAGTAAATCGATGGAAAGGTCGAGCCCCGCCTTACTCGCAGTGATGTACGGATTGACGATACCGGACGGCTGCACGCGTCTAAGGCGCATGGCGATAAGAGTCATCAGGCCGACGTAACAACCGCTCGACCAAGCCGCGACCCAAAGCTGCAGTGGGATAAGCCAGAGAAAGAAGCTACCGCCGACAATGGTAAGGACGACGATCAAGAACAAAGGAATCAGCGCATCCATGGATCGATCTTTCTGTACTTGTAGAGCTCAGCTCTCGAGAGGTCTGTCATCTTGCTCGGCGCGCACGACCACGCGCATGCCGGCCACTTCGATTACACGGATGGCGCTACCCGCGGAGATATAGGAACCATCCGTCACGACATCGATCCGTTGACCGGCAAAGCGCGCCACGCCCGCTGGCCTGAGATCGGTCTGCGCCACGCCGATCTTACCAAGCAGCGTGGACTGATCTGGCGCCGACACGAAGCCCCTTTTTCGCGTGGTGGCACTCTCGAGCACGAGCTGCCGACCGGCACGCGTACGGGGCAAAAAGCGCAGGGCCACCACCATCAAAAGTAAGGTCACGACAAGCGCAATGCTGACTCGCGACATCGGCTCGACCCAAGCGCCGGTACTGAACGTCACGTCGAGCGGGAGTCCTATGAGCGTCAGCACCAGCGCAGTAAATATGCACAAAAGTCCGGCGATGCCCGCAATCCCAAAACCCGGAATCACGAATACTTCGAGCGCAAGCAGAGACAAACCCACGACAAATAGGATCAGCTCTTCGAGCCCCGCCAGATTGACGAGCAAGTGACCACCAAAGAAGGAAAACAGACACAACACACCGAGGACCCCTGGGATACCCAGGCCGGGTGTATACAGTTCGATCAATATGCCAAGCGTGCCAAGGCTCATGAGCAGACCGCTTACGACTGGGTCCGTCAAAAACCGCACGAGATGCTCGGCCCAGTTCTCGCCCGTCTCCACCACGCGCGGCGCATCGAAACCAAGCTTGTCGAGTAAGGTGGGAAGATCGCCCGCCTGAAGATCCGCAATCGACCACTTGAGCGCGGCTTCATTGTCGAGCGTCAGCAGCTTGCCCGCCGGTGAAATGCCGGGAATATCCACGCTCGCATCCACCATGGCTTCGGCGATATCGCCACGTCGGCCCTTGGCCTCGGCCGCCGTGCGCATCTCGGTGCGAAAGTAAGACACCATCTTTTCTTCGACGGGCTTGGCGCCATCTTCCCCCATTTGAATGGGCGTGGCCGCTCCGATGCTGGCGCCGTTGCTAACCGCAATCACGTCACAAGCGAGCGAAATCAAAGCGCCTGCGCTTATCGCCCGCGGGTGCACGAACGCTACGATTTTGACCTTACTGTCTAGCAATGCGTCGCGAATCTGAATCGCGGCATCGACCCGGCCGCCGAGCGTGTTGATGTCGAGCACGATCGCGGCAGCATCACGATGTTGTTCGAGCACGCGTGTGATGTACGCGGCAAGACCGAGGTCGATGGTGCCGCGAATCGGCACGCGCACCACTTGAGCACCGCGGGCCGCTTTGAATTTGAAGTCACGCGGTCCGTTGTTCAGGCTGGCGCTGGCCTCCGGTCGGTAGGGTGCGTCTCCACTTTTGGGCGCGACCACCCCGGCATCTGGTGCCTCGGCGCGCGCTACGAACAACAGTAGTTGCGGCGCCAGGCTCAACGCCAATGCACCCAAAATCAGAGCCGCCCCAAGTCGCTTCACCCACAGACGCTACCCGCCGTGGTCTGGCACCGCAACCAAACGCTCAGGCCGCCGTGCGCGTGCGCGGCTTTGCGATGGCTTGCACGACGAAACGTTCGGCCAGGTTCTGCACGATGGGGTCACCAATACGAACGCGCGCTTTCTGGTACGCCGCAATGAAGCGGTACTGGCGCGGCATGATCCGCACCGCCGCGCGCAACATGGGCAGCGACGCTTCGTAGACCGCACGCTCCTTGGCGCCGCAGCGAAAGCCGTACATCTCCCGCACGCGCGGAGGGAGCAGCGCCGCCGTCATGTCGCGATACCAGGCGAGCCCGCGTGCGTGCCAAGGCTTTTCCGGCGTGAACAAGAAGCCCGCCATCTGTTGCGCCGCACTCGCGACAAACAGCTGATCGCTTGCCCACATGCGTTCGTTGTAAGCGAGAAAATCGGGCCAAGTTTGCGGCAGCACGTCGTCGGAAATGCCAAATAAATAGGCAAAAAGCTTGGTTTCTTGGTAGTAGCGCTCCTTCACCTCGGCACTGAGCGGGCGAAAGATAAGCTCGTAGGTCTTGATCGATGACTCCCACAACGTCGCGTGCACCCAAAGCAGCGCATGCTCGGTGTTCGCTTCGTAGGCCGTGCCTTTTGCGTATGCCCCGGCCGCTTCGCTCATGTGCCCGCGGATCCGTTCGTGGACGGTGTGTACGCGACGCGCAGCCTTGAGCGCATGCTCGAGGTCGCCAAACAACATCGCATAGACGTTCTGAAACGTGCGTTTGAAGCGACCCTGCGGATCGGTGCGCGTCAACGAATGCTGTTCGACTCCTTGTGCCACGAACGGATGCGCCTCTTGTAAGAGAGCCGCACGACCGCCCGCCAGGAACATGATTTGCTCGCGGTTGATTGACCAGATGATCGACTTCGGGCCGAATAGACCGTGCCGCGGGTCTTTGACGCCAGCGCTGACGCGCGCGAGATAACCCTCAAGTTGATCGCGCGTGACGGCCATAACAGTAAGCTTCTCACCAACTCACCATTTGGTCAATAGCGTAGCGGCCCGCTATTTAGCCTGCGCAACCGCGTCGTCGAACGAGGCGCGCGCCTCGATGAGCTTGCGATACTTGATCAGCTGCGCGGGACGCTTGAACGTCAGTGCTCCGACCAGGCGCCCTGCCCGGCCGTACAACGCTACGAAACGCCGTTCCTCGATGCTGCCATGGCAGATGTGAAGCGTGTCGTCGGGACGTGAGCGGCCCGCGAACTGAATCTTCAAACCATACTGATCGGACCAGAACACAGGCGCCGTTTCGAAGGGCTTGGGCGCGCCTAGCAGCGTATCCACGGCGTGCTCTGCTTGCTCGACCGTATGCGTCCAATGTTCGATGCGCATGCTCTCGTCGTAAAGAGGATTGACGAATCGCGCGACATCGCCTGCGGCCACGATGCCGGGGATGGGCTTACGATTTGGATCGACGACATTGCAGGTGGCGTCGCATTCCACGCCATCGCCCACGAGCACGCCGGAATCACGCAGCCATTCCGTATTGGGCGTGACACCGATGCCGACGATCACCACATCGGCTTCGACTTCGCTGCCGTCATCCAAACGTACAGCGCGGACCTGAGTATCTCCGACGAGCCCCTTGACGCCGACACCCGTTCTCAGGACCACGCCATGATCGCGATGCAGGGCCGCGCACACTTGGCCCATTCGGTCGCCGAGAATGCGAGCCAGCGGCACGGGTAAGGCTTCGATCACGGTCACGTCGAGTCCCAGCGAGCGCGCGCTCGACGCCGCTTCTGCACCGATGAAGCCCGCGCCAATCACCGCAACTTTGGGCTTGGTATGGCTTGCGAGCGCCGCACGTAGCGCGAGCGAATCTTCCATGGTGCGAATCACGTGAACACCGCGCATCTTCTCCGTGCCGGCCAGCCTGCGCGCCCGTGCGCCCGTGGCGATGACCAGGCCATCGAACGTGATGTCAGCGCTGCCGACTCTTACGGTTCGACGCGACACATCGAGCGCCGTCGCTGGCGCACCGAGCTTGAGCTGCACGCGAAGGTCATCGAAGCCTTGCTTACGCAACGCCAGCTGTTCGGGCTGCCATTCACCGCGCAAGACTTCCTTGGACAGCGGCGGCCGATCGTAAGGTAAGTGCGACTCGGCGCCGATCCAGACGATCTCGCCTGCGAAGGCGTTTCTGCGCAAAGCCTCCACGGCGCGCAAGCCAGCAAGCGAAGCGCCCACTACTACGATGCGTTGCATAGGCTGTGGGCTTACGGAAAAAGGCCTCCAGCTTCAAGCGCACCTGCGCGGGAGACTGTGGGTCCGTCACGGAAAAGTCGCGCTAACGCGAGAGCTCGAACAGCGCAGCAATCAACGCCAAGATCGACAGCGCCGCGGCCGCAATCCAAAAGCGACGCGTGAAGGCGTTGGCCTTCGGGTCGACCGTGATCAGCGTGAGCTCGTCGGCGGGCTCGAACGGCGTCGCTACGGTGGGCAAGATGCTGTTCACGCGTCCGGGTGCGAGCGAGACTTCGCTGTAATCGCGCGAAAGGAAATCGCCGTCGTTTACGGACAACAAGCGCATGGCGCTCATCACGGCAACCACGTCGGGAAAGCGGTCGTCTTTGGACTTCGCAAGACAGCGCGCGACCAACGCGTCTAGCTCGCGTGCAACGCTCTCGCCCAGCAGCGCACGCCTCGCCGCAGATAGCGTGGGAATCGGCGCATGTTTGTGCGCTTGGGCGACCGCGGCGGTATCGCCCGTATAGGGCGCTTCGCCCGAAATCATGCGAAATAGGATGGCACCGAGTGCGTACACATCCGTGCGCGGGTCGAGCGGCTCTCCGCGCAAAAGCTCAGGCGCTGCGAACGTGGGCGAGGCAATCGCTCGCACGCCAGTGCTCGGCTCGTCTTCGGATCGCGTCAGTTGAATGCGACCAAAACCCATGACACGCACGTGCAAGCCATCGTCCGTGGCGATCACGCGCACATTGGCCGGGCGCAGATCCCCGTGGACGATTCCGAGCTTGTGCGCGGCACGCAAGGCGCGACCGATCTGACGCGCAAGCCCGAGCGCGGTCTCGAGCGAGAGGTCGCCTTGCGTATGCAAGTAGTCTGCAAGCGAGATGCCTTCGAGCGCATCAGTTACGACGTAGAACGGACCGGTATCACCATCGACGCGTCCGAACGCTTGCAAAGTGACGACGTTGGGATGGGTCAGCTGCGCGCACTTGGCCACGGCCAACGGAAGCTCGCGCGCCAACACCCGCTCCGACACCATGCCGTCCGGAATCATGTGCAAAGCCAGCTCACGTCGCGTGCCTACATGCTCGACGCGAATCGCGCGACCATAACTGGTTTCGCCGATAGGTCCGAGCAAGCGGTACAGCCCACCCACAAGCTCGCTTGGGTCGACGTCAGCACGCTTCTTGGGGCGCAGTCCGGAAGAGCTATCAGCGGCCTCTGGCCACAAGCGCTCAGGCGCTCGACCCTCGCTGCGGCCATCCTCGCGGCGTTGACTTGCCACTTCTATCTTCTCGCGACAGTCCAAGACTGCTCAGCGAGCCCCGACAACAAGGTAAGCGAACCCAGCACTCTAAGACTATCTTTTTCACGAGTCGGTAAGGAACTCTCGACTTCTGAAATTGATTGCCTGCGGCCTTATAAAGAAAAACCTGGCGAAAGCGTTGCGCGATCGAGGAATAGCTGCCCCTCCAAGGTGGCAACGGGGTACGCGCAATAAAGTGAAGAAAACAACGCTGCAGGCCGATGGTTACCACTGCGGCGCGTACCGCCGAACGGTAAGCGCGATGAAGCGCCGCACGTTGGCGCATTCCAGTTCACGCAGCCGTAGCGCAGATGAGCCCAGGCATGTTGGAAGGCCCCCTCAT
>JBKJIA010000549.1:0-5723 GCA_046598735.1 Polyangiales bacterium | reverse complement strand
CACGACCCACGTGGGGCACACGGCCGCGGGTGGTCCGCATGCGCCGGAGCAGATGGAACAAGCCATCATCAGAGGTGCCCTCGTTAAGAACTGGGTCGTGGTACAGCGCGGGCCCAGTTTCGTCGTGGCGGAGCTCACCGAGGGCGGACACTCCGCTCAAGTCCGCATCGTCTATGGTCCGGAGCGCTATCAGATTCTGCACCTGCAAAGCACCCCCGGTCTACGGTACGGCGCCGATGCACGACATGGGGAGATCATCCACCGTCGCTACAACCATTGGGTACGGTTGCTTGACCGGGCGATCCGCAACGAGTTGCACGCGCTCACCTTCGACTCGCGCGCAGCGCCCTCCACCTTCGTGGTGCCACCCCCGGCACCCGTTCCCATGCCCGCTCCCGCATCGTTGCCTGCTCCCGTGCCTGCACCCGCACCGTTGCCTGCTCCCGTGCCTGCACCAGCGCCCGCACCGGCTCCTGCCCCCATGCCAGCGCCTGCGCCCGCACCGTAAGGTAGCCCGCGCGGGGCGTCGCATCGCCCTCGCACGCAGCATCGCTTGAGCCGAGCCGGGTACTCAGAAAGTAGCCCGCGGTGCGCGCGCGTAGGTTTACTTACGGTTGAGTAGGCCCGTGGACGCGGTTCTTTTCGTGCTGGGAATACGCGACTTGGGCGACAATCGTTGTCTGCAAGGCGGCGAAGCCAGGGGGATGCGGGCGATGAAGCGTGGCAAAAGACGTTCTTGGATGAGGCCGATGCTGCTGGGCTCGCTACTGGCACTGAACGCCGTCGGCTGCGGCGACGACAAGAAGAAGTCTGCAATCGATGACTACCGGCCCTCGAAAGAAGTGGGTGGCCCCGACGGTGGCGATAACGGCGGCGACAACGGCAGCGACTCTACGGGCTCTGTCACCGGTGGCACGCGCGTAGAAGTCACCGACGCACCGCGTTGCGCAGCCGATGTCGCCAACACTCCGGGCATCGACTGCCCTGGTTATGTGTCCTGCGGCGGCGACTTGATGTCACCGCACGTTTGTCCAACGGCCACACACTCCTGTTGCGTATCGGGCCTGCCCAGCGAGGACACCGTCAACTGCTACGAAGGTAAGACGGCCTGCCGCGGCCCGGAAGCCAGGAACCCTTGCGACGGCCCAGAAGACTGCACCGGCGGTCGGGTTTGTTGCGTCACACCGCCTAACGCCCAGGTGATCACCGAGTGCCGCGCGGCCGCCGACTGCGACGAACGGAGTGAAGGGACGGTCTTCTGTCATACGGATGCGGACTGCCCGAGCGGCAAATTGTGTGCGCCGCCGTCGATCGCCAGATGGTGGGGCTTCTGCAACTGACAGACGGCCAAAGCCGCGCGCGGCGTATTAACTGGACCTTTCGCTCGCTCGCGTGAGCACGCGCATTTGCACCCAACCCAGGCCCGTGGTGCTACAAACCGACGAGTCCAGCGACGGCGGCCTACAGTGGCCGGCATCGTAGAGGATTCGACCACACAGGGAGAATGCGATGCAGAGCGCAAAAGAGCGTCTCGCGAGTCTAGGACTCGTCATGGGAATCTTAGTCGGGCTTACGGCCTGCGGAGATTCGGCAACTGATGGCGGCGACCCGCCCGGCATCGGAGATGAGCCCGGCTTTGGTTTTGAGCCCGGCGAGGCGCTGACGCTCAAAGGCAGCGGCTGGCAATGGTTCGATCTCGAGGGCGCCGTTTGCCAGGACGGCAGTAAAACGGGCTTCTTCGTGCAGAAAGGCTCGGTCAATCGCTTGGTCGTGTACTTCGAGGGTGGCGGTGCCTGTTTCAACGACGAAACGTGCCTGAGTAACGCTCAAGTCTTCGACGAAGCGGGCGGTGCGATGCGGCTCGATGCCGTCAAGGTCATGAAGGACGACGCCAAGGGCAACCCGTTCAAGGACTGGAACAAGGTCTTTCTTGGGTACTGCAGCGGAGACATCTACTCAGGTAGCAAGGTCAACAAGACCGGTTACGGCGGCCGCACCCAACAGGGCTTCCTGAATGTGGGCCTGATGCTCGAACGCGTCGTTCCCACCTTCACCCAGGTCGAAGACGTTGTGTTGACTGGGTCGAGCGCCGGTGGCTTCGGAGCCTTGTACAACTGGCTGCGTGTCCAGGAGGCGTTCGATGCCAAGAAGGTCACGCTGGTCGACGATTCCGGTCCGCCCCTTTCCAACAAGTACGTGCCGCCATGCTTTCAGAAGAATGCGTCGGACGTCTGGGGCTGGCCCAAGACGCTCCCCAAGGGTTGCAAAGACTGCAGCACCTCGATTTCGAGCCTCTTGCCTTACTATCTGGAGGCGTTCCCCGGACACCAGTTCAGCCTGCTTTCCTACACGGAAGACTCGACGATCCGGCTATTTTTCGGCTTTGGACTCGAGAACTGCATGCCTGAAATTCCAAACATCTTGGCCGAAGATTTCACGGCTGCGATCAAGGAACTCCGCACTTCCACGGCTGAATACGACAACTTTGCGCTTTGGACGACGGCGGGCGATACGCACACCTACCTGATCGGCGGCGACCTCGAGCTAAAGGTCGATGGGGTCAAGCTCAGCGACTGGCTGAAGGACGCCATCGATGGCGGAGCGCTCTTTCGCAACGTCGGCCCGTAACACGCGCCGCGATCGGCAAGCGTTCGAGAGCTTGCCGTCCATCGGCCCCCGCAAGGAATGCGGCATGCCTAAGCTGGGTTTTTTTTCGCATACTGACCACATGGCAGTCTTTCAACACGCTCTTTCGTCTTTGCTCATCGTCGCCGCGGGTTGTGCAACCGCGGCGCCCGCAGGAGGGAAGGCGCCTCTGTACGGCGGGGACATGAGCGGGGAAGCCAGCATCGATAGCCTGCCCGCACTCGACGTGGACGACTCGGCCATGACGAGCGAGATGCGTATCGCACGCATGCTCAGCGCGGAGAGCTTGAGCTTCCCAGACCCTGAACGGCCCACGGACACGAGCGCCGCCGCGATTCAAGCGTGGAGCGATGACGAGCTCAAGCCCTGGGTCGAAGTGAAGCAAAAGCGAGCCGCCGCGGCGCGGGCGGAGCTCGATCGCGCGGCCGTGCAGAATCACCGGCAGCGCATCATGGCGGGTGCCTTGGTCGGTCTGGTGTACGAAGACGTGGCCCGCGTGTTGATGTCGGTACCGGTGCCGGACGACCTCAAACAGGAGCCCGAGATCGCCAAGATGTTCCTGGATGTGATCGCAAGTCACGCCGGGCCCTATCTGACGCAGTCCAAACGCGCTTACGATGCCTGTGCGCAGAACGCCGTCGCGCCCGAGACCATGCAGCATTGGTCGGGATTTTGTGAGGGCCGCTCCAAGCGCTTGCCGGCCCCGGAGGACATCGCCAAGAAGAAGCTCGGTGCGGGCCCTACCGAAGTCACCGTCGTCTCGCGCTGATTTTTCCGAGCTTCACAAAACTTTACGCCACAGCAAGTCCGGCTTCACACGACGCCTCCATGCTCTCGATATCGGGCCTGAACCAAAGGCCCATTCGGGAGGAAGACATCGTGACCCAAGAGAAGAGTAAGACTCGCCGTGCAGGTTTTCGTCGCTTCATGTTGTTCGGAGGTCTGCCGCTGCTGGCTGCAGGCATCTTCTTCGTGCCGCGCGCACTCGCGTTCGGGCCTTGGCATGGCCATGGTCACCACGCGCGCTCGCCGGAAGACGTGAAAGAGCACATGGTGCGCCGTGCGGACTTCATCCTCGACAAGTTGGATGCAAGCGACCAACAACGCGAGAAGGTCGAAGCGATCATCGACAAGGCTGCGCCGGAATTTTTCAAGCTGAAGCAGGCGGGCAGCCAGGTGCGTAAGCAAATCCAGCAGAGCTTGGCGGCACCAACGCTCGACAAGGTGCAACTTGAAAAGGCGCGGGGTGAGCTCGATTCCTTGGCGGACAGGGCCACGGATTTAGGCATGGACACACTCGTCGCAGTCGCCGAAGTGCTCACGCCCCAGCAGCGCAAACAGGTCGCAGACCACCTCGCGCGTTTCGATCACTGATTTACGTTGGGAGGTCTGGTTGTGGAGTCGCAAGCGCGCGAAATAGACCGTAAGATCCCGCGCGTGACCGAAGCACGCATCCTGATCGTGGACGACGACGAGCGCCTCTCCGACATGCTCGCAACCTACCTGCGCTCCCGCGGCTTCGCGGTCGAGCAGCGCAGCGACGGCAACGCAGGCGTCACGGCCATCGCCAATGGCCGCTTCGATGCGGTGGTGCTCGACGTAATGCTGCCCGATGTGGATGGCTTCGAAGTGCTGCGGCGCGTGCGCAAGACGTCGAGCATTCCGGTGCTGATGTTGACCGCGCGCGGTGAAGAGACCGATCGCATCGTGGGGCTCGAGCTCGGTGCGGATGACTATCTGCCAAAACCGTTCAACCCGCGCGAGCTGCTGGCGCGCTTGTCGGCGATTTTGCGGCGCGTGCGCCCACAGACCGAGCCCAAGAGCGAAGGCATCATGCGCTTCGGCCGGCTCGAGGTGGACGCCGATGCCCGAGAAGCGCGCATGGATGGTAAGGTTTGCGCACTCACCTCGCACCAGTTCGAGCTGTTGCGCGTGCTGGCCGAGCGCGCAGGTCGCGTGCAGACGCGCGATCAACTGATGCAAGCCGTACGCGGCGCCGATGTAGAAGAGTTCGATCGCAGCATCGACGTGCACATCTCGCGCATCCGTGCGGCGATCGAAGACGACCCGCGTCATCCGCGCCGCATTCGCACGATTCGCGCCGTGGGTTACGTATTTTCGGCCACGAACGAATCGGGCCCTGACGAACCGTTATGAGACGTCATTTGCATGGTCAGATCTTCGGTGCGCTCGTGGTCACGGGCTTACTGTGTGCTCTGGTGGCGAGCGGTGCGGCGTACCTGTTGCACGATGATCCCGCGCGCACCCCTGGGCTGTTGCGAGATGTGGGAGCGTTCATCGTCGACGAGCTGCCACGCGATAATCCGCGCGCCTTCGAAGTGGGCCTGCGCCGTCGCGCGCGTCGTTTACACGCCTCGATTTCGGTCTGGGATGAACGCGGACGGCTGGTTGCACAAGCGGGGCGCAAGCTGCGCGGACCACGCGAGCGAGCGCGCGCTTTTGCGGGTCACGATCACGCCTTGCTCGTGACGCTCGAAGATGGACGCAGCGTGGCCGTATCGGTCGACAACCATCCATGGCCGCTAGGCCCGTGGCGTCTATTTGCGATCTTACTTGTCATGACGCTCGCGCTGTTACTTGGCACGCATTGGGCCGCGCGCCGGATAGCACGCAGGCTTGAAGGGCTCGCGGCATCCGTAGCGCGCTTCGGCCGCGGCGAGCTCGATGCGCGCGCGTCGGAGCACGGCGGCGATGAGATCGCGCGTCTGGCGCAAGCGTTCAATCAAAGCGCCACGCGTATTGCCGGTCTGTTGCGGGCACAGCGGCGCATGTTGCAGAGCGCATCCCATGAGCTGCGTTCGCCGCTTTCGCGTTTGCGCATGGCGCATGAGCTACTGAGCGACGAAGCGCTCGACGCCGCCATGCGCAAGAAGCTGAGCGATGAATCTGCACGCGACATCGCTGAGCTCGATGCATTGATAGGCGACCTGTTGCTCGCCGCGCGACTTGAGGACACGGAGCTACCGAAAGTATTCGGTGAGCTCGATGCCTGGCCCATCGTGCGCGAAGAAGCCGAACGCGTAGGCGCTACGGCGCTGGGCGGAAGTAGCATGCTG
>JBKJIA010000346.1:0-8596 GCA_046598735.1 Polyangiales bacterium | reverse complement strand
CAATGGTTTCGTGGCAGTTGAGCTCAACTCGCGGCATAGTGCGCGGCATGCGCTGGAGCCCCGGAAAAAAAAGTGAGCAGCTCGAAGATCGACGCGGCGAAGCCAGAGCCGGCGGAGGCCTGTCTGGCGGCGGGCTGTCGATCCTGTTGTTTCTGTTTAGCAAGTTCGGCATTGTCGGTCTGTTGGTGGGCGGCGTGGGCCTCTATCTGCTGTCGAGCCTGGGCACTGAAAGCGGCGCCCCACTCGCGGGCGAGCGCGGCATGAGCGCGGGCGAGACCATGCAGGAAGAGCCCGAGGTGCAGTTCGTGTCGTTCGTGCTCGACGACGTGCAGAAGACCTGGCTGCCCATGTTGGCGCAGAGCCCCACACCTTACCGAAAGGCGAGCCTCGTACTCTTTCGGGGCGCCACGCGCTCTGCGTGCGGACTTGGCCAATCGGAGATGGGTCCCTTCTACTGTCAGCGCGACGAAAAGGTATACCTCGATCTAAGCTTTTTCGAGCAGCTGCGGCAACGCTTCGGTGCGGCCGGTGACTTTGCCCAGGCTTACGTGATTGCGCACGAGCTGGGCCATCACGTGCAAAACATCCTTGGTACCTTCGCGCGCGAGCGGGGTGCACAAGACAAAGAGCAGGAAGGTGCCGGTGGCACGTCGGTACGCCTCGAACTGCAGGCCGATTGCTACGCGGGCGTCTGGGGACACTCTGCCGCACAGCGCAACATTCTCGAAGCCGGCGACCTCGATGAAGCGCTCAAGGCGGCGAGCGTGATCGGCGACGACGCCTTACAGAAGAAAGCGTCCGGAACAGTTCGCCCGGAGACGTTTACCCATGGCACCTCAGCCGAGCGCGCACGCTGGTTCAGGCGCGGCTTCGAATCGGGAGACCCTGCGCGGTGCGATACGTTTAGGGTGCGCGAGTTGTGAGCTCACCTGCGACGGCAGCGAACGCACATCCGAACGATACGTGCCCGGCGCGGAGTGAGAGTCACGCTTTGCCCTACACGCGCCTCCCTCGAAACGCCCAGAGATCGGTGCCTCCCTTACGCTTTCGTCATGGTTAGTTCAGGCAGAGGTTAGGAGTCGCTGAAGCCGAAGCTCGCTCGCTACATGGAGGAGGCATGAGAACCCATGCGCTGAGACTCGCCCAGCTCGATTGTTCGAGCACAACGTCGGTGCGCGGCCCACAGCCCCCCTACCTGTTTGCGGACTCGGTCCCGTTCTCCCACAACTTCGACTTCATCTCGGTGCTGGAGGGCTTCGTAGATCTGGCTGCCGACGTGCTGGGCGAGGCCCGCGGGGTACGCCAACATCAGCACGAGATTGCCCGTCTGCGGGGCGAGCTGGCGCAGAGCGTCGTCGCGCTCCATCGACTTGAGAACGAGGTCGTCGAGCGCGCCGTCAACATGCTGTTCAGCCAGGCTGATCCCACGCTCGAAGCGGTGGCCGCGGACCTCGACGGTGTGGCACGCGACCTGTGCGGGCGCAGTCGCGCGGAATTGCAGGCGCGTTTCGATACTCAGATATCGTTGCTGTGCACTGCCATCCGCGAGCACGAAGCGCACATGGCTTCCGCCGTCAAGCGCTTCTTTCTCGAGAGCGAGCTGGAGGTTACTCACGAGGGCTTCTCTCTCCTTCTCACGGACGACGGCTATCGAATCCGGCTCCGGCAGCTCGTGGAAGGCAACATCACCGCAAGGTTCGAGGTCGCCGCCGAGAAGACCTTCTGGTCGCGGCCGCGGCGAGTGTCAGATTTCGTGCCCGGCCTGCGGCTTGGCGTGGGGATGCGTCGCAGAGCGTTCTCACGCGCGCTGCGCCTCGAAACGCGCGCTTTGGGCGACTATTTGATTGGACGCATTCGACGCGAGGGCGACAGGATGGACGTCAGCCTGCGCAAAAAGAACGAAACGCGCGACTCGCTGCGGATCTTACTATCCCGTGAAGAAGACCGCGTCCGAGGTCAGGTGCTGCGTGTGGATTCGCCTGCTGCACCGTTCGACATCCCATCCGAGCACGCGGACCGAGTGGTAGCGCTCTGGAACGCGCTCGAGGGTGTGTGTGTGGGCGACAAGGTGGCGCGGTGCTCCGTCGCACGCGTGAGTCTGGGCGATAAAGACGTACTGCGGGGACAGGGCGCCGAGCAGCTGGTGGACTACCTCGTGGCCGCCTATCGACCGATCGTGGCGGAGCTCCTGAATCACGGCGCAGCTTCAGGTGAGCTGTCGCTCAAACGCGATCTCGGTGATGGGAGGCGAGAGGAGCGCTTCGCGACCCTTTCCCATTTGATCGAAAAGGTGTCCCGCTTGGACCACGAGCAGCGCGTCCGTTTGCGCGGACTCGGCCTCGACAGAGCGGCCCCGCGCACCAGTGGCATCGGCTTGACACCAGGTAACGGGCTCACTGCGCCAGGTGTTTCGTGATCATGTTGGCGAACTCGTCGATCAGTCGTTCTCGATCGAGCTGTGGCGGTCGGTCGGTGGCGATCTGAAGCGCGGCCGACTTGGCGAAGGTCGCGATCAGGAACACCGTCTCGGGCGAATACTCCTTGCCGGTGTGGAGTGAGATGGCCGCCGTACGCGCGGCCAGCAGACTTTCCAGCCTGCGCTGCAGCTCACGCATCCGGGGTACCTGCCACGTGAAGGGTACCTCCCTGGTCAGCACGCGCACCACGGGCGCCTCGTGCTCCAGGAGGTCGATCATCGCGCTCAGCCAAACGCGCGCCGTGTTGTCATTGGGGCTTGCGAGCGCCTGATCCAACGTTTCCAGCATTCTCTGCTCAAGGCGATCGACAAGCTGTTCGATCAGCGCCGTGACCAGCGACTCCCTGGAAGGGAAGTACTCGTACAGGGTTCCGATGCTGGTGCCGGCCCGCGCCGCGACCCGATTGGTGCTCGTGCGGTGCCAACCGTCTTTCACCAAAACCTGAGCAGTGGCTTCGAGAAGGGCATCGACCGTGCGGCGAGCGCGCGCTTGAGTGGGTAGTTTTCTGGGCGTTTTTGAGGTTTTCTTTGTCACTTTACGCCGTTTACGTGAGTGTCCATGAACCGAGTAGATCCGAGCTAGCGCTCAGGTTAGCTTATAACTGTGCCCGCGTCGCCCGCTTCGGACCGCGGCTGAGTTTGGACTCGCTAGGGAAGGTGGCCTGCATGCCCGCGCAAAAGTTGTCGTCAGGTGCCGACGCCGTCGTGACGGGCGCGGGCAATGGGATCGGACGCGCGTTCGCGCTCGAGCTCGCGCGACGCGGTGGGCGTGTGGTCTGCAGTGACCTCGACCTTGGCGCGGCCCAGGTCAGTGTCGACGCTATCGCTCGCGCCGGTGGCGTGGCGACCGCGTTGGCGTGCGATGTATCTCGGCTCGAGGATGTGCAGGTACTCGCCGAGCGCGCCCAGCAATGGTTCGGTCGATCGCCTACTTTAGTGGTCAACAACGCGGGAGTCGGCGCGGGCGGGCAGTGGCTCGAAAAGGTTCCGCTCGACGAGTGGCGTTGGATCATGGGTGTCAACCTCTGGGGCGTGGTGCATGGCTGTCACGTGTTCGTGCCCCTGCTGCGCGCGGCCGGACGCGGGGCGGTGTTGAACGTGGCCTCCGCGGCGAGCTTCGGTGCGGCGCCGTTGATGGGCCCTTACAACGCCTCCAAAGCTGCCGTCCTCGCCATCTCCGAGACGCTGCACGCCGAGCTCGCGGGCACAGGAGTACACGTGGCGGTGCTGTGTCCCACGCTGGTCAAGACGGACATCGTACGCAGCGCAAAACTGGGCGGCAGCCAGCGTATCCGGGCGCAACGAGCGATGGATCGGACTGGCATGGCGCCCGACGTGCTGGTGACGCGCGCCCTCGACGCCATGGACCGCGGCCAGATCCACCTGCTGCCTCAGCTCGATGCGCAGCTCGGATGGATGTTTAAGCGGCTCGCGCCCGGACTGTTCACGCGAGGCATGGGCTACGCGCTCCGCCTGCTCCCCAACCACGATTGACTGGAGGAAGACGATGCAACAGCCAAATCGAAAAGCTAACTCCCACCGCAGCGACGAGGTGCCCGTACGGCACATGAAGTTCGATTTCGATCCCTCCACCATGGCGAAGTACTGCTGGCAGGATAATGCATTCTCGTCCGCGTACATCCTCGCGTTCTCCACCCTGATCCCGCACGGTGAGCATCTCGTCATCGACGCGGTCAGCAGCCGTCGGCACGAGATCCACGATCCAGTGCTCACCGCGCGCGTGCAGGGGCTGATCGGCCAGGAGTCTTGGCACTCGCGCGTGCACAAGGAGTTTAACGCGGCCTACCGAGCGAAGGGGATGCCTATCGACGAGGTCGACCGGTTAGGGCACTGGTTCTTTCGGGAGTTTCTGCCTAGCAAGCTGACTCCCGATATGCTGCTGGCGGTGACCTGTGCCATCGAGCACTTCACGGCCTTGGTCGCAGAGGAAGACCTCTCCAAGCCTGGACACATGGAGAAGGTCGACCCACCCGCCCGAGCCTTTCTGCTCTGGCATTTGATGGAGGAGTGCGAGCACAAGTCCGTGGCCTTTGACGTCTATAGCGCCGTCTGCGGCGACGAATTGATACGGCGGGCGGCCGCGGTTTTCATCATCACGACCGTTGCGCCCGTGTTCCTGTACGCTACGCACATTCTGCTTTCGACGCCCGGATTCTCGCAGGGCAGGCGCGCAAGCCTCAAGGGCCTTCGTTACTGGCTCGGCGGACGCGGTTACTACGCGGGACTCCTGCCTGGGGCGCTGCGCTATCTGCGCAGTGACTTCCATCCGGACCAGATCGACACCGACGCGCTGCTTCACGAATGGCGTGAGCGCCTGTTCGGCCCGGAGGGAGAGCTTACTGCGAACGTGCTGAAGACGGTGATGCCGTCGAGCCGAGCAGCGGCGAGAAACCAACGCATGACGGGCTGAGCGAGCGCCTAAAATTGAACTGAGCAGGAGACCCAACATGCAGGTAGACTCAGCACAACGCGATCACCGCGTGGTCATCGTCGGCGGGGGACTTTCGGGCATCGCGGTTGCGGTGAAGCTCAAGCAGGCTGGCATCCACGACTTCGTGATGCTCGAGAAAGCCGCCCGTCCAGGTGGCACCTGGCGAGAGAACACCTATCCGGGCTGCGGCTGCGATGTGCCGTCGGTGCTCTACTCTTACTCTTTTGGTCCGCGCTTCGAGTGGAGCCGCGCTTTCGCTGCTCAGCCAGAGATCCTGCGCTACATCGAAGAGACCGTAAGCTCCATGCACCTCGCTCCGAAGATGCGCTTCGGCACCGAGCTGCTTGAGGCATCCTGGAACCATAGAGAGCGCCGCTGGGCATTGAAGACCAGCACCGGACTGTACCGCGCGCAGTTCATGGTGCTAGCGGCAGGACCGCTCACCGAGCCGTCCATTCCCCAGGTACCCGGATTAGAAGGCTTCGAGGGCGTCGTCTTCCACTCGGCCCGCTGGAACCACGACTACGATCTGCGCGGCAAGCGAGTCGCCATCATTGGTACGGGTGCTTCGGCCATCCAGTTCACACCTGAAGTACAGATGCAGGCCGCACAGGTTCACGTGTTCCAGCGTACGGCGCCGTGGGTCCTGCCGCGGCCCAACCCGCGCACCACGCCCACGCTCCGCTCGCTGCGTCGGCGCGTGGCAGGTGTAGAGACGCTGGAGCGCGCCGGCATCCAGGGGCTTATCCGCATGATCAACTATGGGCTGCTCCATCCAAGCGCCATGCGCGCGATCGAGCCGGCGGCGCGGCGTGCGTTGCAGCGGCAGGTGCCGGACGCCGAGCTGCACCGTAAGGTGTCACCTAAGTTTACCATCGGCTGTAAGCGCATCCTGTTTTCCGACCGCTGGTATAAGACGCTTTCGCAGGGCAACGTCGAGCTCCTGGATGCGGGGCTCGCGCGTGTCGAGCCAGGCCGAAGAGTCGTCTCGGCTGCGGGAGAGGTGCGCGAGGTCGATGCGATCATCTTCGGCACGGGCTTCGAGGTGCGGCACCCGCCGATCGCCAAACGCGTTCGCCTAACGACCGGTGAGCTTTTGGCCGAACGTTGGGAGCGCGAGGGTGCCCAGGCCTACCTGGGCACCACCATCGCAGACCTGCCCAACGCGTTCCTGATGATCGGGCCAAACATCGTGGCCTACACCTCGTTCATCAGCGTGGCCGAGTGGCAGAGTGCGTACGTCGTCGACGCCATTGGACAGGCCGAGCAGCGCGGTGTGGAGGTGATCTCTCTGCCGCGCATCCAGCAAGCCAGCTACAACGAGGCCGTCCAAGCAGGGCTGCAGGGCACCGTCTGGAACGCCGGCGGCTGCGTCAGCTACTACCTGGACGAGCACGGCCGCAACATCGCCGCTTGGCCAGGAACGCTACCCGAGCTCCGCAGGCGTCTCTCCCGTTTCGACCTGGTCAACTACCAAGTTTGGCGCACTGCCGAGTCGAAGACCGAGCGTACCCAGCGAGCTTGATGTCCGGCGCGTACTCGAGATCTCGGGCTTGTGTGGGAGCTTTCCTCCAATCTGCGGGGAGTCGCGCACAACCACCTTTGGCCTCGATCATCGATTCTGCCTGGAAAGAAAAGTTCATCATCCGAGGGCGGACTCGCGACTCACAACGCGTACCGTGGTGCGCGCCATGTTTTGCCCGGGAGCTTGCTCCCGGCTGAGACCTTACTGTCCTGCGCGGAGGCTTGCTTCGTATGAACGTGGTATCGCCAGCAGCACCCCCTCGGCACCAGCGCTACGAGGGCCGCACGCTGGGTGGCTTTCGCCTGATCCGCGAGATTGCCTCCGGTGGCATGGCGACCGTATACCTCGGCTACAAGGCGCAGCAGGCCGGCGTCCGCCAATTGGCCGCGGTGAAGGTCATCCATCCGCATCTTGCGGGGCAACAAGACTTCGTCGACATGTTCCTCGACGAGGCGCGCATTGCTTCGCACATCAACCATCCCAATGTCTGTCGCGTGCTCGACTTCGGCAATTCGGAGGGCACGTATTACCTCGCCATGGAGTACGTGGTGGGGGAGACCTGGGCCGAGGTCATCAAGCGCATGAGCGCGTCGCCCAAGGCGGGACCCATGATCGTGCCGGTGCTTGCGCAGGTGCTCGCGCAGGCCTGCGAAGGCCTTCACGCAGCCCATGTCGCTCAGGACTCCTACGGCAATCCGCTGCGCATCGTGCACCGCGATGTCTCCCCCTATAACCTCATGGTGGGATACGACGGCAGCGTGCGCGTGCTTGATTTCGGCATCGCGAGTGCGGTCGATCGAATTCACACCACGCGTACTGGTGCAGTGAAAGGGCGACTTGCGTACATGGCGCCCGAGCAGATGCGCGGCATGCCTGTCGACGCTCGCGCGGACATCTGGTCCTTGGGCGTCGTGTTGTGGGAAGGCCTGGCGCGAAGGCGGCTCTTTCCAGGCAGCAGCGATGCGAGAACCGTGTTCGCGGTCACACAAGAGCCGATTCCATCTCCATCAGGCTCAGGGCATCCCATCCCGGCAACCTTACTGGAGGTCGTCACGAAGGCGCTGCAACGGGATGCCAGCCTACGTTACGCTTCCGCACGCGCACTGGGACGAGATTTGTCACGTTTTCACAGCGAGTGGACGAAGCCCGCCGGCATGTCGGAAGTGTCGGAGTGGATGCACCGGCTCTTCGAGTCCGAGTTCGACTGCAAGCGGGCGCTTGTACGGGAGGGGGCGGACGGTGCGAACGGGAAGCTTCCCGGTTTAGACGCTGAAAACTCTGGTCATGCAGCGGCATCCGGAATCCGGGAATGCGTCGTCCCGCAAGCGGACGGCACAACCGATGGCGCTTCGTTTGTAAGCGGCGCGCTCCGCAGCGCGACGCCAGTGCGAGCGCGACATCCTGGTCTGCGCGTGGCGGCGGTGGCGTGTCTCGCTCTCGCACTCTTCGCAGGCGTGCAGGCGAGCGGGGCAGCTGAGAGGCAACAGCACCAGTCGAGGCCAAACGCGCCCACGCAACCTGGGAGTCTCGGGGTGATCGGTGCACCGGTGACCGCACAAACAGCGCCTGATCCGAGCCGCGAGCTCGACCTTATCGTGTCGCTCTCGGATGTCGAAAGCGCGCAGGACGCGACTCCGCCAAAAATGTTCGGACGCTCGAACAAGTTGGGTCAGGTCAGCATCGCCACCTCTGGAGCTTGGGCAGTTGTCTACATCGGAGCGCGCAAGGTGGGTACCACGCCTGTGCGGCTGTCGTTGCCGGAGGGCATTCATACTTTGCGACTGCGCCGTTTCGGCACTGGCCCGGACATCGTGCGGCGCGTGAGCGTGACAAGCGGTGCTGCGTCCCGGCTCAAGATCTCGATGGACGACCCCGGCGCGTCGCCCTAGATCACGGTCACGTTTTCAATGCATGACAGATCGATGGTGGTCTCGATCCGGTAGTTGCTCTCTTGCGTGTGACGCTCGGCGTGAAAGATGTCCATCGGGTAAGTCTTACCCACCTCGATGCCGAGCCGGCTCGCCGCGCCATCGAGCGCAACCGAATCCATCAGCGCGCCGTGCACGCCTCCGATATCCACCGCGAGCTTACCGTTGATGAAGACCCACAGGTCGTCGTCGCCGCGAAAGGTAAAGTTCTCCCC
>JBKJIA010000312.1:0-3661 GCA_046598735.1 Polyangiales bacterium | reverse complement strand
CATGGCCAGAAAGTAGTTCTCGGTCACGAAGAACAACGTCGCGATCAAGAACAGACCGGCAAAGCCGAGCAGCCCGATCACGCCCGCGCCTGCGGAGGCTTTGTTGATCGCCAGCGTGGTCTTGCTCACCGTCCGAAAGAAGAGCGATGAGTCACGTTTTGGGTGAGTGCTCTGTGAGCCCTTACCTTGGGATGGTTCGTTATTCGCCATGGTCTTTGATCTCTGTCCCCGTCGTAGTTGGTAACGCACGGTCGGTGTCTGATGGTTTGCGAGACTCCGCGATCCTTCGCTGGTAGATCACGTGGTAATCGGAGCTCTGCTTGGCCGACACACCGAAGGTCACGAGCAAGAAGGCGCAAGCAGTGAGCATGATGATCTTACGGATGCGCTTCTGGCGGGCCGGGGGAGTCGGCTTCGTGAAGAACAGCGCGAGCCAAGCAGCCTGGTCCTGCAACTGTCGCTCGGAATCGTGCTCTGCAGTTTTCTGAGCTTGTAGGGAGGCCAGCATGCGCGCCGAACTGCGACGCAGTGCCTCCTCGCTGGCGCGCGCGGTGAGGGCCTGACGGTCTTCTGTCAGGCGGAAGTACAGGTACTGGATGAAGTGATGGTGGGCCAAGTGCAACGCCGTATAAGCATCGGCGACGCGACGCGTGTGATGCAAGAACACCAGGCGACAAGCGCTTTGCACATGCATGAACGCCGTGCGGATCCGAGGTGCCGCGTGGCTGAGCTGATGACGCAAGGTGAGCGTCAGCGTGTGCCAAGCGAGATCTCCTCGCACCACGGCGCCCAGCTCGTGTACGAGGACGCCAAACAGCAGGTCTCGGTGCGTGGGGTCGGTATCGTCGTCCTCTTCGTCCGGGTCCTGGGCTGTCCACGGATAGTGCTCCGCAAGCAACTCGCGGACGACCTGCAGATCACTCGAGTCGTCACTGATCAGGGGAGCGACCTCCCCAGGAGGCGCAGGCATCACGTACCCGAGCAGGGAGGCTGCTTGTCCGATCGGCCTGCGCGCTTCGTCCGTTACAAAAGAGCGCGCTGCCGGCGAGGGCGGCGCGAACATGCCTTGAAGCGCTGCGTTGCCACTCTTCGCTGTCGTGGGGGGCAGGACGCCCAAGCTCCAATCTGGCAGCACGACGTCGCCTGCGGTGTTGGCCTTCGCTTGTTCAGGCGCGCTCATCGTAAGCTTCAGCAGCGCCATACTGACAACGATGCGCGCAGGTCCGCCTGCGCCTCCATAACTCACGACCTCCTTGCCGCGGCCCGGTAGAAAAACCACGCGCGAAAGAAGCCCCGGATCGAGGTCCCATCCGCTGCGTCTCACGTAGCCCATGAAGTACTTCTGGACCTCGTGGTGCCAGGGGTTGTCGCGGCTGACATCGCCTTCGACGAGGGCAGCATCCAAGATCGGCGTAAGGCAAGCGACCCACGTGGCGAGCGTGAGCCATGCGAGCAGCGCGACGGCGGGTGCTGGTCCGAGCCAGAGCGCAGACCCCGGCAGCTCCCACACCGACGCGAGAGCACTGAGCCAGACGACTAGCGGAGTAGCAGAGACTAGAAGCAGCAGAGCGCGCTGCAGCGCCGCGTACAGGGCGTGCCGCACCAGACGTGTGACATCGCGAGGCGCGACGCGTTCGAAGCCCGACAGAGGCGGCACCACGAAGACCGCCGCCGTCCATCCCACAACGCCCCAGGCGATGCCGGAGCAGAGTCCCCATATCGACGCGAGCCGTGCGGGTGGCTCGATCAACACATTCGCCGAGATGAGCTCGACGAATACGAGCACAGCCATGACGACCAGTCCGACCGTGCTCGCAGCGCACGCTCGGACCACACGCAAACGCGCCAAGCGGGCCCTGTCCTCCTGCAGCGCAAACGCCCCGAGGAGCAGTGGCGCGGCTGTAAACAGGGCCAAGACAACCAACAGCCAGCCCGTTTGAGTGGCTTGTGAGCCGGCACTCGCCGCGTTCGTCGCTCGAGCCTGCGTCGTCGCGCTGCCACGCCTCTGATCGAGCACCCCTCCACGCATGAGCAGAGGTGCGAACGCACGCAACGTGGCCTGTTTCAGCGAGATGAGACTCGCGCCGTCCCCGAGCTTGATCGTCCCGTTATCGACCGGTTTGGTCGTAACGGCTTCGTAAAGTACCCAGTCGATTTCGCCACCGGTCACCGCGCCGAGAAACACAGCGTCGGCGCCGCCTCGCGCGTATGCGTTCACCACACATGCAGTGTCGCGACCGCACGCGGCAGTCGTCGGTGTCGCGGTCAAGACGCTGAGCCGTTCGTAGTGATGGAGCGTGCGCACGATGGTGCGCTCGAGTGCCTCTGCCAACCAAGCCGGCGTCGGGGCTTCAGCATGGAGCGCGATGCCCACGCGACCGCGAGCCAAGTCATCGGCCGTGACGGCATCGGTGTGCGCGTCGCCGCGAGCTCGCCCAGCGAACACGAGCAGTACGACGCACAAAAGCCAAACAGGCGATCGTGAGATTCTCAGCATAGGCGTCCGTCGCAGAGCTTCGTCCCCCGAAGCCTGACGACGGTAACACAACGCGGTTCGCACAATGCGCTCGCTTCGTCGTGACGCCACGGTCGTGGCTACCGTGTCACATCCGCTACGCCGCCGTGCGACCTTACCCGTTCCTCCTGTGCGCGCTGCGGTCCGGGACGCCTGGTCGTTTTAGGATCGCTACTGACGCTGAGGCTTGCTAGCACTCTCGTCATGAAAAGCACTGCATTGTGGTTGTCCATGTTCGCATCGCTGCTGGCTTGCGGTAACGACGAAGCGGGTTCGCGCACCCGCGAAGATTTCTGCGGCGACTGGGGCCGCGCAGCCTGTTCGGATGAGACGGTGTCGCGATGTCAGGCCGCGAGCAGCGAAGCCTGCGTCTCATCGCAGACGAAGTTCTGCCTGTCGCTGGTGCCAGCCGACTTCGTCGACGGCAAGGCCAACGCGTGCATCGATGCAGTCGCCGCGGCCTACAAAGACGGCGACCTACGCGACGAAGAGCTTACCACCGTGCTCCGCCTCGGTTCACCGTGCGACACCCTCGTACGGGGTCCGAAGGCAGAGAGCGCCAGTTGCACGGAGACCGCGCAATGCGACGCGGCGGGCGGCTACGAATGCGTCTTCAAGGACGCGAAGTCCGATGGCAGCTGCCAGATTCCAGTGAAACAAGGACCCGGCGCAGACTGCTCCCAGCCCGAAGACATCTGCGAGGACGGGTTCTACTGCAACGGCGAGAACTGCATCGCATTGAAGCTTGCAGACAAGGCTTGCGAGGTTTCGCGCCAGTGTGAAGCGGGCCTCTTCTGCGACAGCACATCGGGCTCGTGCAAGGCGAGCTTCGCCGTCGGCACGGAGTGCGACAAAGACAGCGAATGCGCATCCGGCTTTTGCTACGACTTCGAGGGCGCCGACATGACGTGTGTCAACCGCATCGTCCTCGCGCGGGCCGAACCCGTCTGCTCGTTCTTGCAGTGAGGAGGGGCCGGGGGCCGCTTAGGAGCGACCAAAGGGGCGTGTTCGGTCTTGACCCGTCCTAGCTAGCGGGGTAAGCACGGGTGCTACCGCAAAGTACATCGCGGCAGATTCCCCCAAACGCAGATCGCGCGCAGTGTCGCGCCCCCCCAAGCGGCCAAGCCCAGCGTCTGAGCTGTGCGC
>JBKJIA010000250.1:0-13756 GCA_046598735.1 Polyangiales bacterium | reverse complement strand
CACGGTTGTGCCCGACAATGGCGAGCATCGCGCGCGATGGGTCGTCGTCGTTGATCCAAACGGATGTGCTCGGAAACACGGCGCCTAAGCTCGCGCCAATCAGCTCCAGTTCTTGGGCACCGAGATGCCCGAGCGGCAGCCACTGTGCGAACAGACCGGATTCAGTCAGGCGTGCGCGCACCGCGCGATAGTGTTCCACCGTGTATAGGTAGCCCGCGTGACTGTGCCAGGGAACGAACAGATCGGACACGATCACATCGAAGCGCGCGTGAGTGCGCCGCATAAAGGCACGCCCATCGTCGAAGGTGACATGTACACGCGGCTGCTGGAGCAGATTTTCGTTGTACGCAGCAAAGCGCCGCGCTGCGCGCTCGACCTCTGGGACGAGCTCGACAATTTCGATCACTTCAAGTGACGGGACTGCGAGCGCTGCACTCGCGGTCATCCCTGTAGCAAGTCCGACAAATAGCACCTGCTTTGGCTGCGGGTGCAACGCGAGTGGAAGGCTTCCCATGCTGAGATGTCGATGACGATCGGCGCTGGAGCCCAATTGGTAATGCAGATCGATGCGCACACTCAGTGCCTGGTCTTCGTCCGCGCGCAGAAGGTCAACCCAACCGTAAGGACTCTGCCAGCGCTGAAGCAGCTCAAACCCTTTGGGATTGCCGGGTTCGCGAGCAAGGCTTGCAAGCATGAGCAGAGCAAGCAGCATGGGCAGCGTCCAGCGATTGACCTTAGTGATCGCAAGACTAAGCGCGGCATATGAAAGAGAAATGCAGGTCAAGGCATGGAGCAGCCCGACCGCAGGCAGCAAGACGAAGGACGCGAAGAGAGCGCCCGCCGCGGCGCCCAGACTGTTGGATGCG
The DNA here is from genome assembly GCA_046598735.1 of Polyangiales bacterium. GTDB lineage: Bacteria > Myxococcota_A > Polyangia > Polyangiales > DASUME01 > DASUME01. Next base: position 12,890 of record JBKJIA010000250.1, on the reverse strand, counting down.
CTGAGCGCGCCGATGGTATGTCCAGCCTTACCATGTGCTGCCCGCCACAGGGCTGGGAGCAGCGACCCGGCCGCGATCACAGGCAGGGCGAGCACGCTCGCGACGAGCCCAGTCGCTAGCATCATGTAGCTTGCGAAATTGGGAGCCCGCATCTCGCCAAACTGCGTGATGGCCGCAAACAGAGGGACGATGCACCCCACGCCCAACGCAGCGAGCGCCGCACCGCGCGCCGGGCTCAGCAGCGATGTATTATACCTTTCGCCCTTCGAAGCCCAGCGGCTCCCAAGGGCGAGAAAGACGATGAACACGCTGAGGGTAAGCCCAAAGGTATAAGTCGAATTGTTAAAGGTAAGGGCGAACAGCCGCATCACTAACACTTCGAGCGCGAGCGTCGCCGCGCCCACCCAAGCGGCCGCGATTTGAAAGCGCCACCCGGTCGCACCTGGAGCCGGGACGGTCGTATCCTCGCGCTCCTCAAGGAAGAACGCGACGACACCACAAGCCGTGGATAGCGCCGCAGCCAAGTAGGTCGTGTTCCACAGTCCGACGCGCTCGATCAGAAAGAACGTCGCGATGAAGCTACCGAGCGTCGCTCCAAGCAAATGGTAGGCATAGGCACGCGACACGCTGGCTTGGGCCGCGGAGACCGTCTGCATGATGAACGGCAGACTTGCACCCATGGCGAATGCAGGAGGCAGCAGCGCGAGCCACAAATGCGCATGCAGGTTTGGATACTGATTCAGCCACGGCACGCATAACGCGCAGCCGGCGATCATGAGCTCACAAATGGCGTACGCGCGCAGCGGATGCCGACTTGTTCTTAGCCAGCGTGCCGCGAACGCATAACCAGCCGCCATGCCGACAAAGAACAACGCGAGCGTAAGCGCGGCGGCACGTTCACCATGCCCAAGCCACGCGGAAAGCTGACGTGACCAACATATCTCGTAGGTAAGACCCAGGGCGCCCGAGCAGAAGAGCAGCAGATGCAAGACAAGCGTCAAGGGCGTTCAAGCTCCGTCAGGCGCAGCACACGATAAGGTCAGCCGACCGGCGCGCTTTTGACTGCCGTGCGCGCAGCAACCAGGTTCCATCCGTAGCCCGCTTGCTGCTCTACCAGCTTCTGAGTTGCAGGGCCCGCGAAGCCATCTACGTCGTAACCAAAGATCGTCTGCAGCGTGATGATCGAGTTGTGGGTCTTATCGCCGAAGATCCCATCGACCTCGATCGTAAAGCCTAGCTTCGACAGATTCGTCTGCAGTGCGCGCACCTCTTCGCCGCTGCTGCCCTTTTTTAGATTACTCATGGTGTCTCCTTGGTTGTGCCATCGGTAGAGCAGGCGCCCTGCAGCGCGTCCCCCGTGGGCCGCAGAGGATACCGCGGGCACTAGCGGCGAGTCACGCCCCCTTTGATCCGGCCGAGATACTGCCTTCTACCCGAGTGCTGCTAGCTCACAAGGCGCGCGCGCGAACGACGCGACGTACGTAGGCACGACTTGCGCGCTGCGCGCTCGGACTCACGCCATCGAATATACGGTCCAGCTCGGAAAGAGTAAGGTCCGGCCCGTGCGCGATCGTATAAAGGGCGCGCAATGGGGGGCAGGAGGTTTGCAGCGGGCGCACCACATAGTCCCGTACAACGTGCCGAGTGGCCGCTTTGGCGCGTAAGATGGGGGACAAGGCCATGAGCTTCGCGCGCAGCTCGGTGGGGCCTAGCTGCGGAGCTTGCTGCAGGACGACTAAGCTGACCTCCGCCGTGATGCTTATCGGCAGGCCAGCCCCGTGAACCACGGACTCGGTCACTAAGTACCCATGCAAATCTACCCTTTGATTAGAGAGCGCATGCTCGAAGGCGACCCGTCGATCCAGGCAGGCGAACCAGGCGCATAAGATCGCAGCATACGGCGAGGGCGTGACGCCCTCCGTCACGGCTGGTGCGAGCGCAGTCAGACCGCGCGTGTGTTCGCCAAGGCCGGGCAGGTGCGCGCCCAGCGCCTCCGCGACGGAAGCGGAAATGGATGAAGGCACGAGGTAGACCAGCTTTTCCATCTCAACGTTCCTCGAAGCGCGGCGTCTTCAGCAGGTATTCGCTGACCGTCACGTTCTGAATACGCGGCAATTCGAGAAAACCCGTCACGCTTTGCAGCATGGCTCGCATGTTGCGAGCCACGGCGTCTAAGTCCGGTGCATCGTAGAAAAGGTAAGGGTCGGCGATGTGACGCGCGGAAGGCCAAGCCTCTTCCACGATGCCCCAATAGGGCGGCGCTCCCGCGGTCAGCGCATGCACGACAGCGTTGCGCACGTAGCGCGTGCGCGGCTGCATCGCTTCGGAGACGGGGGATTGGGTACTATACCAATGGGCAATCCATTCCTCGTAGGAGAAATGATCGGGCTTCTCCAACAAGGTTACCGTCATCACGCCGGGTGAACGCAAGCCGTCGCTCCAGTCACGCTTGGGAGCATGGCGATTTTCGCCATATTCCGTGTAGAGCGATTCGGTGACTAAGTATCCGATGGCGCGTTGCGTGTAGCGCGCCAGGATGGCTTCGTACGCAGACCGTTCGTCGTGGTCGTCGAGCCAGAGCGAGATTTGGGCGCTAAACGGCGCACGGCCCGTCATGCCGGGCGAAGGCGAAGCCACCCTGGCATCGCTATCTTTCACGTTCATGCTCAGGCCGAGCGCACCGGCCTGGACCAGCGCTTCACCACACTCGTCGATCAGTTGATCGCGCTCTCTATCCCGCAGCACACGCTCACGCGTCCATGCAAGGTACATGAGCTTTTCCACGTCAGCGCTCACCATACATGCGGCGCGTGGCGTCGCTGATAAAGCGTGTGGCGTTGGCGCGTGATAGCAAGCGCATGCCCCGAGCCACCGCGCGATTGAGGCGACCTGGAATCATACTCGGACCGTGTCCCAACGCCGCGAGCGCTTCGCGCGCGACTTGGTCCGCTTCCATGGGTCGCGCCAATGAACCAGCATCCTGAGGGTTGGTGCTTTCGAAAGTAGGCGTGCGCGTGGCCCCCGCCACGCAAGTCAGCACATCGACGTGTTGGGCGCGCAACTCGGCCCACAAGCCCTCGGCCAACACCATGTCGAATGCCTTCGTGGCCGCATAGGTGGTGACGAGCGCCGTGCCTTGCAGACCACTCATGGAAGACATCAGAATGATGCCGCCCCGTTGACGTCGCGCCATCGCTCTTCCGAACTGATGGGAGAGCGCAAGCGGGCCGCGACAGTTCACATCGATCGAGCGTTGATGTTGCTCAAGCTCAAGGGTAAGAAACGAGCCGATCGGCGCATACGCTGCGTTATAGACGACGAGCCCGACTTCGATGTCCGCCGTTGCTTGCGCGAGCGCAGTCACCATGTCCGGTTGCGCGAGGTCGATGGCCAGGGTGCGCGCCTTCACCGCAAAGCGCGCTTCGATCTCGCGCGCGAGAGACAACAGTGGACCATCGCGCCGCGCCGTAAGCACGAGTGACAGACCGCGCTCCGCCAGCTCCAGCGCAAAGGCGCGGCCTATACCCTCTGAGGCCCCTGCGATCAGAGCCCATGGCCCGTATTGACGGGAGAATGCTTGGTTATCTATTTGCACGCGACGACGCTACACCACACCCAGGCCGAATTGCGCGCCCTACCTGCGACGCTCGCGAACGTGACCGTGAGCGTGACCGTGAGCGTGAGCGTGAGCGCGCATAAGGCTCATGACCGCGGTATCGCCCCGTACATAGATCAGAGATCGATCTGCAGGCCCAGCTCCACCACTTGGGAGGGCGGCAGGCGGAAGTAAGTCGTGGCGGGCATGGCGTTGCGCGCCATCATGGCGAACAGCGACTCGGTCACCACGCCCATCCTACCCGCATTGCTAGGTACAAAACTTTCGCGACCTAAGTAGTACGTCACGTCGTGCGGATCGAGCTTGAGCCCGATGCGCGCGGCTGCGGCCAGCACAGCGCGCGGCACCCGGGGCTGCTGCATGAAGCCGTAACGTGCGATCACGCGATAGAAGCCGTCTCCCAGATCGGTCACCTCAGCGAGCCGCTCTGGCGTGGGTACCCAAGGTACGTGCTCGAAGCGCACGGTGACTAAGAGCGCGGTCTGCGGCATGGCTTTGATGCGCTCGGCCTTATGCGCCATCATGGGTGGCACGCCGCGCGCGTCGGAGGCCATGAAGACACCGATGGCGGCGGGTCTCAGTACCTGCTGATCGCTCAAGGACTGTTTGAACGTGGCCCAAGACGGAGAGCGCCTGGAGTAGAAATCTCCCAGATTCGAACGGCCCATGATCCAGACCACCATCACAAACGTAATCACGACTGCGATCAACACGGGCACATAGCCGCCGTGGGTGAACTTGAGCAGATTCGCGCCCAAAAAGCCCAAATCGAAAACGAGAAAGAGCGCGAGCAGAGGTGCCCACTTCTTTGCGGGCCACCCCCAACGTTCCTTGGCCACGAGCGCAAACGCAATCGAGGTAATCGCCATCGTGCCGCACACGGCGATCCCGTAAGCTGCAGCGAGGTTGGTCGCCGAGCGAAAGCCGAGCACCAGCGATAAGCAGAGGAAACATAAGGTCCAGTTGACAGCAGGAAGGTAGATCTGACCTTCCGCCTTGCCGGAGGTATGGCGAACCGTGACGCGAGGGAAGATACCTAACTGCACCGCTTGGTGGGTCAGGGAGAAGGCGCCCGAAATGAGGGCCTGAGACGCGATGACGGTGGCCGCCGTGGCGAGTGCCACCAACGCGTAAGTCGCGACGCCAGCAGGGGCCATGGCAAAGAACGGATTGGCGGCCGCCTCCGGATGCAGCAGTACATTGGCCCCCTGTCCGAAGTAAGCGAGCAACAGCGCGGGCAGTGCGACCGAGAGCCAAGCGATGCGAATCGGCCGCACGCCGAAGTGCCCCATGTCTGCATACAGGGCCTCGCCACCGGTCACGCACAACACCACCGAGCCAAGCACGGCAAAGCCGAGGAAGCCGTGGGTCACCAAGAAGACGACCGCGTAATGCGGAGACAGCGCCACGAGCACGGCCGGATTGTGCACGATGTGCACGACGCCAAGTACGGAAATGACCGCGAACCACAGCACCATGATCGGCCCGAACAGGATGCCGACGCGCGTGGTGCCATAACGTTGAATGGCAAAGAGCCCGAAGATGATCGCGCAGGTCAACGGTACGACTAAGTGATCGAATCGATCGGTCGCGACGCGCAGGCCCTCTACAGCGGACAACACCGAGATGGCGGGAGTAATGATGCCGTCCCCGTATAAGAGACCGGCGCCGAACACCACAAGTCCAGTTACCAACGTGACCTTGCCAGGGGCCGCCACCCGGAAGCGTTCTGGCAACAGTGCGAGCAAGGCCAGAATACCTCCCTGTCCGCGATTCTCGGCACGCATGATGAAGGCCAGATACTTGACCGTGACGACCATGATAAGCGACCAGGTCATCAGCGAAAGTAAGCCGAGCACGTTGTCGCGGCTGGCACTCAGTCCCTGATGCGGTGATAGGCATTCCTTGAGCGCGTACAACGGGCTTGTGCCGATGTCGCCGTAGACCACGCCCAGGGCGCCTAAGATCAGCCCACGCGTGCTGCCGTGATGGTGGGAGATGGCCTCTTGGGTTTCGCGCGGCAGGCTTTCTCTTGCGACCCGAGGGACGGGCTCGACCGTAACCTGTTCGACGTCATCGGAGGGATTGGCTGGAAGATCGCTCATAAAGCGCGCAGGCATATACCCGAGTCAGGCTGCGCGTGCGACGTGGCGGCATGGCCGCTCTGCCGCGTCTGGAATGGAAGCGTGACGGGCTGCGCACAAGCCCATAGGATGATGGCCGATGGCCAAACCGTTCAGCCACGCACTGGTGCGCCAACCCAGCATGAAGATTGCGCAAGGCGAGCTGACGCATCTCGAGCGCACCCGGCTCGATGTGGCGCGCGCCTTTGATCAACATGCAGCCTACGTGGCGCTCTTGCGCAGGCATGGCTTGCGGATCGTGGAAGCACCCGCCGCGCCGGACTATCCGGACGGCCTGTTCGTGGAAGACGTGCTGCTCGTGATCGGCACGCAGGCCATTCTGACGCGTCCGGGCGCGCCGAGCAGGCGAGGCGAGCTCGCGGGCATGGCGGACTTGGTCAAGCAACTAGACTTGTCTATCCATACGATCGAAGCACCCGGCACGATCGATGGTGGCGATGTGCTGGTGACGGACCGACATGTGTTCGTGGGACGAAGCAGTCGCTCCAATTCCGAAGGTTTCGCCCAGGTAGCCGAGCTATCACCCGTGCTGGCGCGCGCAGTCGTAGCGGTCGATGTAGAGCGCGTGTTGCATTTGAAATCAGCGGTCACTTCACTGCCCGATGGCTCGCTTATCGCCGCACCCGATCTGATCGATACCCAGGTCCTACGCGCCCTAGGTTACCAAGTGCGCCACGCGCTCGAGCCAAGCGCGGGTGATGCGCTGTGCCTTGGGGATGTGGTGGTATTGCCCGCGGATGCCCCTGCCAGCGCAGACATGCTGCGCAAGTTGGGGTTCGTGGTGGAAGCCCTCGATGTGAGTGAGCTGCAAAAAATCGAAGCCGGCGTGACATGCATGAGCGTGCTGTTCTCGCTCTGAGACACTCAGGTCGTGGCGGCCTCGACCCCGGCCATGGCCATGGCCAACGCAAAGCCACCATGGAGACCCGCGCGGCCGGACAGGCGCGACGGGACGATAAAATCTGCGATGCCCGACACTTGGAGCTGCGGCCGCGGGACGTAGCCTGCGAGCGAAGTCCGCACGGCGTCTCTCAACTTGGGCCAAAGAATGGCGCGACGCAGCACACCGCCTCCGAGCACCACACGCTCAGGGGAGTACGCCAGCACGATCGTATGCACTAAGGCGGCAAGGTAGTGGACCTCCAGATTCCAGATCGGATCCGCGTCGTCGAGCCCATCGGGATCGCGGCCGCTACGAGCGCGCAAGGCTGGAGCAGACGCCATCCCTTCGATGCAATCATGATGAAAAGGGCAGATGCCGGCAAAGCTATCCCCCTGCGCACGACCCACACGCATGTGACCAAGCTCGGGATGCATCAGACCGTGCAGAGGCCGACCGTGGATCACAGCGCCTACGCCTACCCCCGTGCCGACCGTGACGTAAATCAGCGGATCTGCGTCCCGACCCGCACCCCAGCGTTGCTCTGCGAGCGCCGCGCCATTCACATCAGTATCGATGAAAATCGGCACCCGCAGCACGCGTGCAAGCTCGGCACGCAGCGGGAAGTGAGACCAACCGAGCTTCGGCGTCTCGAGCAGTGCGCCATACCTTTCGCCCGCTTGCGGCCGGAGCTCAAGGGCGCCGAAGCAGCACACCCCGACGGCCCGCAGTTTCGAACCGTAAGGTGCGAAGAACGCTGTCGCTTGCGCCAGGGTCTGCACGGGGTCCGTCGTGGCAATGCGCGTCTCGGCCTGGATGTCATCCGGCCCGCTGCCCACAGCACATAGAAACTTGGTGCCGCCGCCTTCGATTGCGCCGTACAGGGTCTGCATGCACGTACTGTATGCTTGCCGCATGGGCGGAGCCAAGCCTACGAAAGCAGACTACCGCCTTCCCGCACGCGTCCAGGGAGCGCGAGGCTTATCCACCTATTCGGACCTGAGTGTTAGGGCTTGAACTTGAGGGGGCGCTCGCCATCCCACGAGATACCGGTCGTAAACTGCTGCACGCGGTCGACGAAGAAGGCGTTATAGAAGTCGCGCCCGCCGTAATAGCGCGCAAACAGACCTAACCCTGTCAACCAGTATGGGCCCAGCACCAGCTCCACGCGGCCCGCATTGGCGCCCACATTTGCACCGGATCCTGGGTAATGAAAGAAAGCGCTGCGCACCGTGAGCGAGGTCCAGCCAAAGCGACGCTTGCCCTCCACATTCGCTTCCATGCGACCCCACCCGTAAAGTGCGCGCGTGGGTGCATCCATGCTGCCCGCGAGGCCTTCGATGTTGAACTCGAGCCCTGCGCCCGCTGCAAGGTGGGCGATCGCTACGCCTTTATCGTTGACTTCATGAATACGTCCGTGAAGCTCCACGATGCCTCCAGTGGTGGAAAAATTGCCACTCTTACGGTTGAGGGAACGGGAGGGATTCTTGGTCTCAGAAAGGGCTTTGAAACACGCACTTTCTTCGTCGTACAGCTTGGCGTCCACAGCGCAGCGCTCTTGACCGTTTGAGTAGTGAAACGAACCGACGCGTAGCCCAAACACAACGGGTTGCGCGCGTTGCCAAGTATAGAAAGCCTGCGCTGAAATACTGGGTCGATAGGAAGGCATGCGCACCGGCTGCGAGTCTTGGGTCAGCATGCGCAGCGCGCCTTCAAAGCTCAAAGTTACCGCGCCTGCCCAAGATTTGCCCGCCAGCATCTGATCGCGCACGTCACTGAAGATGGGTAGATGCAGCGCATATTCGAGCCCGAACACCAACGGCTCACGCGCAGTGCGCGGTCCCACCGGCGTTCCCCAATAGAAGTAGCTGCGTGGCAAGAACAGCGGCGCATCCGCCAACGCCAAATAGTCAGGTTCGGGTGGGTCCGGTGCCTCGACGTCCTGCGCCGCTTGCGCGTCTTCGGCCGCTTCGTCCGAATCGGCTGCCATGGCCCGCGACAGAAGATTGGAGAACAGACCCCACGCTAAGAATGAAGCCAAAATAAATTTGGTAGGCCTCGAAGCACAACTACTCATCCCGCCCCCAAGGTGGCGCGGCTGCACAGCCACACGCCTGTATCAAGGGTATACAGGGGGCAGTCACAGTCTCCGCGGCTCAGGTAAGGCACGCGGGCCAAGCGTTCAACCCGGAGCCCGGCGGGCTCAAGAACCTGCTCGGTGAGGTCGCGTGCGGCAGCTTCCCAGGTGCGCGCCGTGATAGGCAAGCGTTCGTCGGGCGAGACGGTACCGCCCGCGACGTGCACGTGGGGCGAAAGCGGCAATGGTACAGACAGTAAGAGTCGACCGCTGGCTGCCAGCTGTGTCAACGCTGCACGCAGCAAGCTGTGTGGCCGTGCGGTGCGATCGAGCACGTTGAAGCACGAGACCACCTCGAAGGCGCGCGCCGGCTCCGCATCCAGCACTGCCGTTCGCACCTGAAATCCCCGCGCGCGCAGTCGTCGCTGCATGGCGCGCGATGTCTCCGTACACGTGATGCTGTCAAACAAGGAGCGCGCCGTTTCCGTCACGTGGCCAGCACCGGCCCCCACGTCCAGCAAGCTCGCGAAGGGGCCGGCTCCCAGTAAATCACGCCATTGCAGGCTCGAAAGCAAGTGCATCCCATACGTACCAAGCCAACCGTGGACTTGGTATACCGACGCAAAACTCGCAAGAGCCTGTGTCACGCGCGTGGCGAGCCAACCGTGGGGAGAAGCACCCGGCCCGAGCAGCCACGCCTCAAGTTCCGCATCCGCCGCAAGCGGCCTAAATTGCGGCGCAAGTCGTGGTCCCAAGCCTCTGCGATCGCAGTCATAGTTAAGTCCGGCTGCGACCCACATGCGCGCGAACGTAGCGCGTGACACGCCCCTCGACCAGCAGCGTGCTTCCAACTCCACCGCCCGCCGCGGGCTTTGCGGATGCGCTGTTGACGATAAACGAATAGCCATTTATATACGCCGCATGCTTGCCCGCACCCTTCGATCTCGCGCCGAAATGGCCTATGCCCTCTTGCGCATCATCTCCGGTCTCATGTTCTGCTTCCATGGCGTACAAAAGATTTTGGGCGTGCTGTCCGAGCATCAGCCCGCTTTTGGAAGCCAGATCTGGGTGGGCGGTGTGATCGAGCTCGTGTGTGGTCTCGCCATCGCGGCAGGATCACTGACGCACTGGGCGGCCTTGCTTGCCAGCGGGACGATGGCGGTTGCATACACGCAGTTTCATTGGAAGCTCGCCTTCGGTGCAGACTTCTTTCCCGCGATCAACAACGGCGAGCTCGCGCTGCTTTACGCCTTCCTGTTCCTGTATATCGCGTGCCGCGGTGCCGGAATATGGAGCGTCGATCGCGTGCGCGGCCACGGCTGAACGTACTTGCCTCGCCCCAAGACGATCCCGAATTTGGAGGTCGTGCGCGCCACCGCCCGGGTGCTTACTCGCATCGGGCCCACGCGTTTTACCTTGGCCGATGTGGCGACAGAATCCGGCCTCTCACCTGCCACGCTGCTCCAGCGCTTTGGCTCCAAACGGGGGCTGCTGCTGGCATTTGCGCGGGTCTCCGCGGCGGAAGCAGGCCTACCCTTCGAGCAAGCTCGGGCCAAGCTAGCAAGTCCCCTCGCGGCCCTTCGCCTCGCCTTGGTTCAGGTTTCAAAAGATCTAAGTACTCGCCAAGAAGTCGCCAACAGTCTGGCTGTGCTGCTCACGGACATGACCGACCCCGAGATGCGTACTGCCGCCCTCTCCCATGCCCGCGCCATCGAGCGCGCCATCCGCACGCTGCTCGATGAATCGGTCAGCCTGGGCGAGCTGCCAGCAACGGACACGGCGCGCCTTGCCCTAAGTATCCAAGCCGCATGGAACGGCGCCATTATCCAGTGGGCCTTACGCGACAGCGGGACCTTTCCATCGTTGCTAGCGCGGGTTTTGGGCCCGCTTCTAGCCGCTGGGGAGGGAACGAAAACGACTGCCCAAAGGCGCAAAACGCGGACAGCGCAAGAGGGCTAGCGCAGCCAAGTAAGTCAACATTGTTGACCAATATACCCAGAGCTTGCTTATGCAGGGGCCCACGCCCAGAGTCCTGGCATTCTCATCCAAGCGAAACGAGCCGACCATGACCCACGAAAACAAGAGCTGCGTATACGGCGCGGTAACGCTCAGGCTCGCACGCGCCTGCCCGCTGCTAGCAGCGCTCGCGTGTGGTGCGTCCAAGCCTGCGGAACCGGCCCCCAACACCGTGACAAATGGCACAAGTGGCACAAGTGGCACAGAGACACCTGCGCCGAGCTCGGAAGGCTGCGAGCCGAGAGAAGCCGCGCCCACGACCGCAGAGGAGTGCACGTGCGCCGGAGGCGTGGTGCATGGTGACATTGGGGACGGCAAGATTGCTTGCTCGCCCGATGAGGTAGAGTTAGGTCGCATTCAGCAAGGGATCGAAGGCGCCGTATGCTGTAGGCCCGCTGCCGCAGTCCTCTAATCTAACCGAAGGGCAGGCCGACGCCGCTCCTCAACCTTGAACTCGGATCAGCCCCGCCTCGCTGGTCTTACCCAAGCCAACGTCGCCAGGCGCCGGGAACGAGCGTTCGGGGTCAACCCATGGACAACTCATCGCCACTTCTTGATCAGTCATGCCCTGCTCGTTTGTAATCATGCCAATCTCGATAGTGCGTCTCGGACTGCACGTAAGACCGCATCAGGCGTGAACGGCTTTTGCAGGAAGGCGACGTCTGAATTCAGCACCCCGTGGCGCACGATGGCATCGTCAGTATAGCCGGAAGTGAACATGACCTTGGTCTGGGGGCGCTCCGTAGCGAGCTGCTCCGCGAGTTGCCTACCGCTCATCCGCGGCATGACGACGTCGGTGAGCATCAGGTGAATCGGGCCGGCGAAACCCTTTGAAATGAGTAAGGCATCCGCGCCGCTCGCGGCTTCTAGCACGTGGTAACCATTCCTTCGCAGGATAGTGGATGCCACCTTGCGCACCTGCTCCTCGTCCTCGACGAGAAGCACGGTCTCCGAGCCCCGCAATGCGAGCGGGGCACCCGACCATGAGAGCGCTGTGGCCGCTAACTCGGTCCGGGGAAAATAGACTTTGAATGTGGTGCCGAGGCCTAGCTCGCTATGGACGTCAACGTAGCCGCCGCTTTGCTCCACGATACCAAAGACGGTGGCAAGGCCCAGACCTGTGCCCTTGTCTTGCTCTTTCGTGGTGAAAAATGGCTCAAAAATGCGTGCGCGCGTGGGCGCGTCCATTCCTACTCCACTGTCTGTCATCGCGAGCATGGTGTAAGGTCCTGGCGCGCACCCGACATGGCCACCGAGGTGAGCGGCATCGAGCTCGACGTTGCTCGTTTCGAGGGTGAGTTTTCCGCCCCGGGGCATGGCATCTCTCGCGTTCACCGCCAGGTTCATGAGCACCTGTTCTATCTGCCCAGGGTCGGCACGGATCAGTCCTACCTTGGGCGCTGTGATCGCGGTCAACTCGACGTCCTCGCCGAGCAGGCGATCTAACATCGACTTCATGCCCGCAATGACCTCGTTCAGATCGATGATACGCGGCTGCAACACTTGTTGTCGGCTAAAGGCCAGTAGTTGGCTCGTCAGCGCCGTGGCCCGTTGCCCTGCCGCGCGGATTTGCTCGATGTCGTTTCTTAGTGGGTCACCCGGCTTGAGGTCCTCGAGGGTAAACTCTGCGTAGCTCAGGATGACCGACAGTAAATTGTTGAAGTCGTGCGCCACGCCGCCTGCGAGGCGACCGACCGCATCCATCTTTTGACTTTGGCGAAGCTGATCCTGAAGCCTTCGTCGCTCGTCAATATCCTGAAAAGCGCCGCAGACGCTCGTGATCGCGCCAAAAGAGTCCCGTTGAGCTATCCCGATGGCTCTTACCCAGATGCGTCGGCCTGTGCCTGTCGTGATTTGCAGCTCGAGATCGAACGGCTCACCATTGCTTAGACAAGCTTCGATCTTAGTGCGAACGACTGCGCGAAATTCTGGTGGATAGAGCCCGATCGCGTGCTCAAAGCTGGCTACAGTGCCCACGGGAAAATCGAGGATGGTGCAGACGTCGTCAGACCAAGTGACAGTAAGGTCAGGCAACGTAATTATCCACCCGCCTAGGCGCGCAGCGTGACCCGTCAAGCGGAGCAGCGTTTCGCTCTCCACCGCTCGCGCTTGTGCGCGCTTGAGTTGGTCGATGTCCGTACAGGTACCAAACCATTT
>JBKJIA010000158.1:0-2557 GCA_046598735.1 Polyangiales bacterium | reverse complement strand
GGCGCCTTGTCGTTCGCTACGGCGCTGGGCTCACGCGCAGCGGTCTTTGCGCTGGAATCGCCGGTTTCTGCCTCAGCATCCGCGGCACGCGCACTCATGATCAAGGTGGTTGACGATGCTGGTGAGGGGCCTGCACTCACGCTCGACGCAACGCGCGGCAGCCTGAGTCAGCCCGCGCTTGGCTCCGGCAGGCCCCGCGAGTTCTTCTTACTTTACCTCGACGGCTCGCTGTGGACCTTAGCCGTGCTCGACTGCGATGCGTAGGCGAACGCAGATCTTACTGTTTACGTGCAGCAGTCGCGCCTATTTTCAAGCCTTCTTGACAGTCTTGCTCCAAGAATCCTTGAGCGAGATCGTGCGATTGAAGACCGGGTCGCCTGGCCGCGAATCGACCGAGTCCACGCAGAAGTAACCGACGCGCTCGAACTGGTAACGCGTGCTCGAGTTGACGTTGCGCAGGCTCGGCTCGAGCTTGGCTTTCACGACCTCGAGCGAGGCCGGGTTGATGAAGTCGGTGAACGGCTTCTCGTGCTTTTCGTCGAGCGGGTTTTCCGCGGTGAACAAGCGATCGTAGAGCCGCACCTCGGCGTCGACGGCGTGCGCGGCGCTGACCCAATGGATCGTGCCTTTGACTTTGCGGCCATCTTTGGCGTCGCCGCCTTTCGAGTCCGGATCCCAGGTTGCGCGCAGCTCGGTGATTTCGCCTGCGTCGTTCTTGAGCACGTTCGTGCAGCGAATGATGCAGCCATAACGAAGTCGTACTTCAGCACCGGGTGACAGGCGAAACCAGCCTTTGACCGGCTGTTCCATGAAGTCGTCGCGCTCGATGTACAGCTCGCGCGTCAACGGCAACTTGCGACTGCCCCAGCTGGCTTCTTCCGAGCTGTAAGCAGCGTCGAGCTCGAGCGTGTCGTGCTCCGAGAAGTTTTCGATCACCACCTTGAGCGGACGCAACACGCCAAGCACGCGCGGGCTGGTGGCGTTCAGATGCTCGCGCACGGCATGTTCGAGCAGCGAAACATCCACCACGCTATCGCGACGCGACACGCCAATGCGCTCGCAAAAGCGCCGCATCGCCAGCGGCGTATAACCACGCCGCCTGAGGCCTGCGATCGTGGGCATGCGTGGATCATCCCAACCCGTCACGTGCTTGTCGTAGACGAGCGTCTGCAGCTTACGCTTGCTCAACACCGTATAAGTAAGGTTGAGCCGCGCGAATTCCGTCTGCTCGGGCACCGGGTTGAACGAAAATTGGGCGACCAACCAATCGTACAGGGGCCGATGATGCGCAAACTCCAACGTGCAGATCGAATGCGTGATGCCTTCGATCGCGTCGGAAAGCGGATGCGCGTAGTCGTACATCGGATAGATGCACCAGGCGTCACCAGTGCGGTGATGATGCGCGTGCTTGATGCGATACATCAGCGGATCGCGCAGATTCACGTCCGCCGACGCCATGTCGATCTTGGCGCGCAGCACCTTCTCGCCATCCTTGAACGCACCGGCACGCATCCGCGCGAACAAATCGAGGTTTTCAGCGATCGAGCGTGAACGGTAAGGGCTGTTCGTGCCCGGCTTGTAAAAATCGCCGCGATTGGCGCGAATCTCGTCCAGCGTCTGATCATCGACATAAGCGAGCCCGCGCTGGATCAATTCCACGGCGCACTCGTACAAACGCTCGAAATAGTCAGATGCGAAAAACTTACGGTCTTCCCAATCGAAGCCCAGCCAGCGAATGTCTGCTTGGATGGAGTCGACGAACTCGGTGTCTTCCGTCGTCGGATTGGTGTCGTCGAAACGCAGGTTGCATCTACCAAACGGAGCGAGCGCGGCCGTGGTGAAGTTCAGCGTGATCGACTTGGCGTGCCCAATGTGCAGATAGCCATTTGGCTCCGGCGGAAAGCGTGTGACTAGCTTGCCCTGGTGCTTGTTCGCAGCGAGATCGGCTTCGACCATGTCACGCACGAAGTTGGGGGCGTTTTCGTCGGCCGTGCTCGTGGCACTGCCAGGATTGCTGGGCTTGCCAGGCTTGCCAGTGTCGGCGGGTTTTTGCGCGTCGGACATCGGGGGCGTTTATAGCAGGGCGGCTCCCAGAACGTGAGCTTCAGCGCCCATGCCGCGCATCGGGCTTGCGGGCAGGCTTCTTGGCCCGGGCCACTGGGGCTGCATCGGCGTGCTGAGCCTCACGCAGCAAACGCGCGATCTGCTTTTCGAGCCAGCCGATGTCGGCCTCGATCAGCGCAAGATTGCGTTCGTGAATCGGCAAGGCCGGCGTGTGGCTAGGCAGGGCAGCGAGCTCGGCCGCCAGGCGCGCGCGTCGGGTTTGCAGCTCTTGCTTACGCTGTCCCAACAACTCGGCCGCCTCTTTGCGTGGCACACGTTGCATGAACAACAGCGCCATGTTGCCGGCCGGCCGAATCACGTCGAGGCTTGCAAGCTGCGCCCGCAAGAGCTGATCGAGACGCGCAAGCCCTGGCTCGGTGATGCGATAGCGCATGCGCTCTGGACGCTTGCCTGCACGTTCGGTTTCGCGCGCAAGCAAGCCTTCTTGATGCAT
>JBKJIA010000356.1:0-3195 GCA_046598735.1 Polyangiales bacterium | reverse complement strand
AATCTCGATCGTTCCTCCGCTGCAATTGAGGGAGGGCTGGATGACATAGTCGTCGATGCGAATCGAGCCGCCGCCGCTCCGTGCGTCGTTGGTGGTGTACGAGGCGCTGTTGGCGTTGGGCCAGAAGCGATAGCGCCAGCGATGCGACCACATGTTTCCCGCGACACCGCACTCGCCACCGATCTCGGGATGAACGAAGGCCACGAAATCCACCACGCCATCGTCGTCGCCAGAGTTCGGAACGCCGTCGGGACCGTCGTTGTCGTACTGCCCGAAGTCGACAGTACCATCTACGAGATCCAGCGCGCCTTCGAGGAGCTCTCCGGTTCGTGCGTTGCCCGGGGTGAGACCGTTCGACGTTCCCTCGTAGTACGTATCGTTGTTTCCGACCTGCACCCAGTCGTGGACATCGCCGATCACGTTCACGTGTCCGTACGAGATTTCACTATAATACTGAGTGAGGTTTCCTGTGGGATTCGTGCCGAACAGGACGTCTTGCAGCACGGCCCTCGCATAAGGAGCCGAGACTGTATTGTTGTACTCCATGGTCACGACGGGAATGCGGAAGGTGCCCGTGACGATCTCGCTGGGAAGCAGCGCGGGCCCCGCTCCCGAAGGTGCACCGGAGGGGGTACTGCCCGGTGCCGTGAGTGGGGATGCGCTCTGACGCAGGCGCCGCGCTCTTCGCGCATGTTCCGTTTTGTTCTTCCAGCCGCCGCGCAGCTTGAACTGATCCGGATGCGCTTTCTTGTACTTGACGTACGAGTCGGGAAATCTGGCTCCGAGATAGGGGGCCGGCGTTGCCCGTGCCTGAGAACACAGCATGGTGGACGACAGGGCCGCGATAAGCGCGATGGGGCCCGCCACGAACGTTCTTCGAGCCATAGTAAGCTCCGATGGTTGCTTGCCTCTGTTACTTCGTCGAACGATGAGCTGACGAACGAGAGGACTACTGAGTGAATGAACGATGAGACGTCTTACTCCTGTGCGAGCGAACGCTGTTCTGGCACCTCGCGTGTTGCCGGGCAAATTCAGGATGCTGATTTTGTTACTCGCATGTTTGTTGCGCGCGCGATGTCATGTCCCTTGGTCGAGACTCCACCTGGGTTGGCGGCTGAAATATTATGCAAAGGAAGTCGCATACCGGTGAGCGGATCATCGGAACAGGATGCGGTCGCGAGCTGTACCTCCCAGACAAGGAACACCTCGGGCCAGTGAGAAGGGAACCTCCAAATGGAGTGGTACGGCCGCAGAGCTGATTCACCCCGCACTGCAGGCGCTCCACTCTCGCCTAGCGCAGCCCGAGCAACCTCAGTTGGCGGGACAAATTGGAGGGGTGAAGTCCGAGATCGGGCAGGTCGCTCTCGTCGACCTGGCTACCGGGACACAGCACGACCGCGCGCTCGATGACGTTCGCAAGCTCCCGCACGTTGCCCGGCCAGCTGTGCGCGCAAAGCCGGCTCAGCGCCGCGGCGCTGCTCTGCGACATCGACGGATTCTGGATGAGCAGGACTCCGGTCACTAGAAGGCAGTGGTCTGCGCTTTTCCAGGTCACGCCGAAGCGAGCGAGCGTCCCGTGACCGATATCTCCTGGGACAATGCGATGGCCTTTTGCGCAGCACTCGGAAAGGGGACCCCAACTTAGGATGGCGGCGGGCCCTAATGCGCCCTTAGTGCGCTACGCCCATTGAAATTGTGGACGAGCGGGGCGTGGAGGACGATCACACGTCGATCTTGCGCTGGGTGGTTCGTCTCACGCCGGAGCTCGAGGCGGCCTTCAAGAAGCGCAAGCACGCCGTCGCTGATCACCGTCGACAAGAGCGGCGCCAACAAGGCGGGCATCGAAGGCTTCAACGACGCTTACGACGGTGCCGAGATCGAGGCGCGGCAGTGCACCGATGCTCGGCTTCAAGTCCTTCCGGACTGCTAGGGTCGTGCTGGGCGGCATCGAGCTCGTCCACATGCTCCGCAAAGGCCAGCTTGCGTCCGCGTCAGGTAGCGCGCCGCTGTCAGCGGCTACCGCCTTCTACTAAGTACTTAGGCACTGCCGGACACGGGCCAGTCTTACCTTTCGCTCATCAACGCAACACAATCTTCATGCGTCCCCATTGAGAATCCATGCTAACGGGGAAGCGGTGCCATGACCCCGCTGCTGGAATTGCCGTTCCTCGCGGACAGCGTCAGCCAGCTTCGCTTCAAGGTCGAACATTCCACTCCTAACTTATGGTCAACGAATTGCCAGATTTAGAAAGCAGGTATTCATGTTCAACATCATCTCAAAATTGCGCGTCGCCGCTGCAGGTCTCGGCCTCGCGGCCACGTTCGGCTGCTCCTGCGCACCTGACGACGCAGAGCCCATGATGGACGAGTCCACGTCCGAGACCGCCGCGGAGTTGCACACCGAGACCTGTCGCGCGCAGCCGGACCCGCTTGATGGTGGCTTCCTCTATTACATCGGCGCGAGCCCCGACGAATGCTCGGGCATGCAGTTCAAGTGCCTCCCGGGCACTTCGCGCTTCGACGACCCGTGCGGATGCGGGTGCATCTACGTCGGCACCGCGGGCGAGACCTGTAGCGCGCATCCGGGCACGTATTACGTCAGCGAGAGCCCCGACATATGCTCGCGCATGCCGTTCATGTGCCTCCCGGGCGCTTCGCGCTTCGACGACCCGTGCGGATGCGGGTGCATCTACGTCGGCACCGCGGGCGAGACCTGTAGCGCGCAGCCGGGCGCGTATTACGTCAGCGAGAGCCCCGACGAATGCTCGCGCCTGCAGTTCAAGTGCGACACGGGCACTTCGCGCTTCGACGACGCGTGCGGATGCGGGTGCAAGACCGATGGAGGTGGCGGCGAGATCCTGTAGCGCGCAGCCGGGCGTGAATTACCACTACTGCGTCACGGGTCGTCGACGCGCAGTTTCGCCGATGCGTGACATCGGCCTCGCTTCTCGTGGCATAGAGGACACCTCGGCAGCCACCTTACTATTACGCGTACGATCGCCAGACGAACGGTGACGAAGCTGTCGTGGAAGTGTCTCTCAGGCCGCGACGTGCTGCGTGTTGCTTTGAGTCGTCCTTCGGGCCGAGGGGGGGAAATGCCGCGCGCGTTCGGCGATGACGAATGCGAAGCAGCACATGACTACGGAGACGTGGTGGTGCCAGCCGCGGAAGCTGCGCCCCTCAAAGTGATCGAAG
>JBKJIA010000135.1:0-2940 GCA_046598735.1 Polyangiales bacterium | reverse complement strand
GTATTACTGATATTGTTGTTGATAAATCTGTTACTGTTGTTACCTGTACCTAAAGATGTAGTACTGATTGTAGAACTGCCGCTGCCCACACCCGCAAAGGTCTGTGTATTTCCGCTGCCGGTAAGAATACAGTTCATAACAGTATTATTAGTAGCACCGTCTGCTGTAGCAGTTTGCAGCCAAATCACAGCTGTACTCGTTCCGGTACTGCTGTTTGTAAGGGTCATATTCCTCGTAGCCGTTGCTGCCGGGCAAACCGCATTAGTAATTGCAGAGCTGTTTGATCCGTCAATTGTAATGTAATCTGCACCATTTATCAGGAACAAAGCAGATGTGCTTGTACCGGATATAGACGTTGTTACCCCCGTTGCCAGTTTAATTGTTACTGTATTAGTGGCACTTCCGCCGCTTACAGTATTGATCGTAATCGGGAAGGCCTCACTTGGGTATGTAGCGTCAGCCAACAGGAACCTTACGGGACAACTTACGCCTACAAGATTCAATCTGGTGATGGCATTTGTAATGGTATTGAACGGTGCCGCTTGCGCACTGCCTACGGTTATGTCGCCGCATAATTGGGACAGCACAGTTATAGAACCTGTTATCTGGTCATTAGCGGTATTACCGTCACCAACCAATTCTGCCTTTGCAATAATTGAATAGGTTCCGCCTGTTCCGCCTAGCGTTTGAGCAGGGAAAGAAACCGTTATAGAGACACCCGGTGCTAATGATAAAATTACTGCTGTTTGGTTATATACCTCAGCAGTTGTTGCATCCAGAATCCTGTAACGTACTGTAACATTTGTTTGCGTAGCAGTTCCGTTATTAATAAATGATGCAGAAGGGGTAATACTTGCTCCTGCTACTGCTGTGCCACCATCTGCCGGGCTCACAAATGCAACCGCACCTATATCATTCGTTACCAAAGCGGTAAAGTTACCTGCATCCGCACCTATATCCGTCGGTGAAAAGGATGACCTGGTTTCATTGTCTATATCATCTGTTACGGTACCTATGGCAGAACCTGTTCCTTCCACGGGTGTCGGTAAAGTTGGGCTGATATGAAGATTAACAGTAGCTGATGTGCCGGTTGGTAATAAGAACTGCGGATCGCCGCTTACACTTGCCGCATCCTGGCTTGTGGCTGTTCTCCATGCTGCAAGATCTGTCCTGTCCGATGTTAAGAAACCGAAAACCCCGCCACTGCCATTTACATAATAATCATTGTTATTGATTGTTAATCCTGTAAGTGTCCCAATTGAAATTGCATAATGTTTGGCAGTGCCCGCAGAAGAAGACCTCGCATTGAAAAAGATATTGTTTCGGTTAACCCTTGTTCCGGTACTCGAACTTGTAAATGCAAAAGTATTGGAACCGCCTGTAGGCACACCCGAGCCACCTATATATATGCTGTTATGATAAAAATTATTAGTACCTGTAGCATCATTTATACCACGTACAATGACACCGGTTGTGGTACTCAATGTACCCAGGCGGATCATATTATTTTGGTATGTACTCGTAGTGGTTCCCCCTGCGTAAATACCGGTTATAGTGGAGGTAATTGAGGTACTTGCAACAGTGAGGGAATGGATAAAATTCTTCTCTATAAGGTTTGCACCTGTATTAGAAGCATTGTAAATTATACCGCCCACACCTGTATTTGTAGAAACTACAGCAGTATTACTCAGGCTGTGTATCGTATTGGCTGATATTGTTTGGATACCCGCTGCCGTAGAGGTTTGAGTAATACCGATAACAGATTGAGTTGTTGTAACACTCGTATTAGTAGAGGTAGTTGTGAGTGTATTTATTGTATTACCCGAGATCGTATTTACACCTCCTGTTGTAGAAATACCCCTTACCAATACAGTTGATGCAGTACCTGCCTGAGTAATATTGGTAATGGTATTGGTAGATATGGTGTTTGTACCTGTTGAGGCAACGCTTACACCGATATATGATGTAGCTAATGTAGATGAATTCGTTACTGAACTTATCGCATCTATCGTATTACCTGTTATTGTTACAGCATTTGCGGCAACCGCGGATGTTATCACAATACCGGTCATATTACCCGATGATGTTGTGCTCTGGTTAGTGAAGTTACGTATTGTGTTACCGGTAATAGTTCCTGCACATACACCCTGATGCTGTATTCCTACAAAACTGCCGGCCGTAGCAGTAGATCCTCCAAGGAAACGTATGCTGTTCGCAGCGGCGCCTCCCCCTGTGCTTCCCACGATATTATTTGTGATAGCCATTGGGGGTGTTGTGGATGTTCCCGTAGCGACGATTGCAAAAATGGTTGTATTGGCAGGTGATGTACCCACATTGCTTACATCTATACTTCCTACCTGGTTAGCCTGTATAAGGTTACCTGCACTTCCCTGAATGATGCCTATTACCTGCGAAGTATTTGCAGTACTCGTAGTTGTTGTAGTGATATTGATGGAGCTGTTAGTAGTGTTGCTGCCTATCATATTACCCTCACCTGCGCCGACGCCACCGATATTTACGGATCCTGTTCCAGAGGCAGTGATCCCGTTAAAAACAACTGATGATGCCGCTGTGGGAATACAGGATATTGTTATACCCCTTACAGTGTTACCTTTTATATTAGAAGCTGCTCCCGTAGCTGAAGCAATAGAAATACCTGAATAGGTTACTAAGCCCGCATTTGAAGAATAAGAGGCATTAGAGCCGGTTGCACCTGTTGCACTGCCGCCCATAAAGTTATTGGTTACTGTATAACCGAAGCCAGTGGAAATTCTCAGTCCCTGAAGACTCGCATTAGCCGCATAGTTAATGGAACCGGAAATTGTACCGCTGAAGAAGCTGTTACCTGTTATGCTCCATGTATTTGAATTGGAGGCAATATCCAAGCCGCGGAAACCAAAGTCAGAAATATTATTGTTGCTGATCGTATTATTTACATTT
>JBKJIA010000029.1:0-18513 GCA_046598735.1 Polyangiales bacterium | reverse complement strand
GGATATCCGCCGGGGCCTGAGCCAATCACAATCAGGTCGTAGGTCGCGTTTGCCATGTTTTCTCGCACTCCGCCGCTTGCTCTTTGAGGTGCCACGGCTGGCTGGCGAATACATCTTCGAACAGAGTCTGTCGAGCCGGCGCGGGCAGTGATTCGATCGCAATCAGAGCCTGTTCGATCTCGCGCGCAATCTCAGTCCGCAAGGCTGCGAGCGAGTCGTCGTTCAACGCGCCTTGTGCACGCATCAGACGCTCTACGCGCAGTAGCGGATCTTTCTTACGCCACGTTTCCACTTCGTCGTCGCTGCGGTAACGGGTGGGATCATCGCTCGAGCTGTGTGGGCCGATGCGATACGTGACCGCCTCGATGAAGGTTGGGCCTTCGCCTGCGCGCGCACGTTCGATCGCGCCTTTGAATACGTCTTGGCAGACGACCACATCGTTACCGTCTACGCGCAGACCCGGCATGCCGTAGGCCGCGGCTTTGATGGCGATCGTGGCGGAAGCGGTCTGCTTTGACGTGGGTACGCTTATCGACCAGTGGTTGTTCTGGCAGATGATCACGACGGGCGCGCGAAACACGGCGGCGAAGTTCATCGCGAAGTGAAAGTCGGGTTCGCTGGTGGCGCCGTCGCCCAGGAACGCCACGCACACGGTGGGATCGCGCTTGATGCGAGCAGCCATGGCGGCGCCCACGGCTTGCGGCAACTGCGGACCGATGCAGCTCGACCATGAGACCTGATTGACCTCGCGACCGGACATGTGGCTTGGCATTTGGCGGCCCTTGAGCACGTCGCCTTCGTTGCCGTAAACCTGCGCCAGCCACTTCGAGAGTGGGTAGTCTCGCACCAACATGATCGCGGCTTCGCGTAGGGCGGGGAACACCCAGTCTTGTGCCGCGAGCGCCAGCCCTGCGGCGACCGGCACCGCTTCTTGGCCTGTGATCGTGCCGTAGAAGCCGATCTTTCCCTGGCGTTGGCGAGCCAGCATCTTTTCGTCGATCAAGCGCACGCGCAGCATCTCGCGAAACATGCGAGCGAGCAGCACGGCATCGGGCGCGCGCGTGCCGGGGGTCAACGTTCCGTCTTCGCGTACGCTCTGAGCAAGCGAAAGCGAAGGATCATCGGTGGGCAGCGAAGGGGTCACGAGGCACCGACGATATCACGGGCGCGGGGGTGTCATCGTGAGCACTCGCAGGCGAATTGCACGAGGCTCGCAAGAGTAACGCAAGGGTAAGCCGCTTGACTGCCGGGTCGAGTTTGCCAAGAGCTAGGTCTGTGTCTGCCTATCGCCTGCTGCGCCTCGTGAGGCCCCTCATCGTGACGCTGTCGTTGCTCGGTGCGTTGCTTAGCGGTTGCGCGCGCGATCCCGCGGAGCTTGCGCCCGATGCTGCCGTAAACGAATTTTTGTCTGCCATCGAAGGCAGCATCCATGACCCTTCGCTGCGCAAAACGGCCTATGAATGGCTCGACAAATCCAGTCGCACGGCGCTCAAGGAACGGGCTGCGCGCACCGCGTCTTTGGCCGGTCGCAAGCTCGAACCTTGGGAGATGATCGTGCCAGGTCGCCTCAGTTTCGCAGGGCTGGGCCGTTCAGGAGTGCGCATGCACGTGCGCATCGAGGGCGACAAAGCCAAGGTCGAGATTCCGATCGAAAAGCGCGCGCCCGCTGAAGTCGAGCTCGTACGTGAAGAGGGACGTTGGCGCGTCGTGCTCGGCCTAAAGCCGCGTTAGGTCTGGCCCAGGTTTGCCTCGTTGCGCCACGGCGAGCATTGCAGCGTGCGCGTGTCTGATCCGCTTGACCCTGAACGGCTATTGGCTGCAATTGCATCTAGAGAACGCGGCCTTCAGGAGACACATCCATGGATATCATTTTGGCACCCGACGTATTCGTGAACGCATCGGTGGCTCCCGGTACGCATCCAGACCGTGTGGTGCAGCGGGTGTTGGGCCAGCACAAAGGCGAAAGTAAGGTCACGGAGTGGTCGCTGGCGCGCGTGCAGGCGATCTTGGAAGCGATGCCGGACTTCAAACACGAGGCCGTCAAAGGTCAGGTCGAGCTGATTCGTTCGTTTGTGCAAGTGCTACCCGGCGCTTCTGGTTTTGGCCCGGATGCGTGGGAAAAAGCGCTGGTTGCCGGCGCGAAGGCAGCGGGCGCCACGCGCGTGGTGACAGATCATCCCGATCTGTTGCGCGCCGAGCAGGCCGATGGAATCGAGTTCGTATCGACCGAAGCGTGGCTATTCGAAGTCACCACGCCTCCGCCCGTGCCAGGAACGTAAGGTTCCAGGCCGCTACGCGCGCGTGAGCGTAAGGCGGGTGATCTCTGGTGCCGAGCCCACGCGCGCAGGCGGGCCGGCCGTGCCAAAGCCGCGATTCACGTAGATTTGGCTTTCGCCGCTGCGATACAGACCGCGAATGTAGCCGTGCTGCAGCACAATCTCGGCGGGATTGATGAAGAGCGTGATCTGTCCGCCGTGCGTGTGGCCGCTCAACACCAAATCGGCGCTGTTTTTCGCGGTCGGAAAGTACGACGGGTTGTGGCTCAACAGCACGCGCGCAAGATCGGGCGTGGCGCCTGCAAAAGCCCGCGTCAGATCGGGGCCTTGGCCTTGGTAGCGTGCTGCAGCGACGTCATCGACACCCGCGAGCACGAACGCATCGCGTCCTTGGCCGATGCGCACGTGCCGATTGTGCAGCACCTCGGCGCCCGCCTCGCGCAGGTGTTGATAGACCGATTGCACGCCTACGTAGTGATCATGGTTACCCGCGATCGCAAACACGCCGTGACGCGCGATGCCCTCAAGTTGCCTTGTGAAGCGCGCGAGTAGCGATGCGTAGCGAATGTCGTGATCGACGAGATCACCGGTCATGACGATGGCGTCCGGGCGCGCTTCTTTGATCAGCGTCAGAGCGCGTGAAAGCTCGTACTCGCTGACGAACAAACCCACGTGAATGTCGGAGATTTGCGCGATCCGAAAGCCATCGAGTGTGGCGGGCAATTTGGCGAGTGCGACGGGCACGTCTTCGATCTGATAGTCATGGCGCCCTATCAGCGTGCCGTAAACAGCGGAGCCCGTACCGAGCGAGACCGCGCCGCCGACCACTGCTTGCGTGAGGAAATCACGGCGTGCGGGCAGGGCGGGAGCATCGGTTGCTGCGCCAACCTGAGTGTCGAGCGACGCGGGCGCTTTAGTGAATCTGCGGCGCATGATTTGAAACAACGCACGTGCACCGCGCGCAAGCTCATACGGCCAAAGCAGCACGCTGCTAACGATGATCGACAAGCTGACTGCGCCACCCAGCGTGCCGAGCGCCCGCGCGGCTCCTGGGTATGACTCGCTTAGAACGCGGCTAATCAAGCTTGCAGCGACGCCCGCGATCATCAGCGCAATCAATGATCGGCGAAGCGTGCGCGACATGGCGAACGTAGCCGCGCTGCGCCGCACGACATGGCTGCCCAAGAGCGCGAGCAGCAAGCCCAGCGTCGACAGAAACAGCACGAGACGCATGGTCGGCATATGCCGAGGATAGTCCATTCATGCGCGGTTTGCGTTACTGTCCCAGATAAGGGCCATGCGCATGCCGCAGCGGACAAACGCCCCGCACTTGTGGTGCGCGGGCGAACGCGCGCCTACATCAGGTCTTCCGCAGTTTGGCGAACGGGCTGTTCGAGAACTTGTTGACGTCTGCTGCAGGTTTTTGAGGACCTCGCCCACCGCCACCTGACGGTCTGTTGCCACCGCCACCGCCACCGCCGTCGCGACGCTGCGGACCGGCCGAGCCTTGTTGCTGCGGACGATTGCCAGCTTGATTGCCGCCTGCGGGAGCTTCGCTGCGTGCGGTGAGGGCGATGCGCTTGCGCGCCAGATCGACCTCGACCACGCGCACTTTGATTTTGTCACCCACCTTGACGACTTCGTTCGGATCCTTGACGAATCGATCGGCAAGCTGCGAGACGTGCACGAGGCCGTCTTGGTGTACGCCGACATCGACGAAAGCTCCGAACGCCGTGACGTTCGTGACCACGCCTTCGAGCGACATGCCGGGCGTGAGGTCTTCCATCTTTTCGACGTCGTCGCGGAACTTGGGCGGTTCGAAATCAGCGCGCGGATCGCGACCGGGCTTTTTGAGCTCCGCCAAAATGTCGCGCAGCGTAGGCTCGCCCACGCCCTCTCCCACGTACTTTTCGACTGAAATGCGATCGATGGCGGCGTGATTGCCCACGAGCTCCGGCACGGACAGACCGAGGTCGCGCGCGATCTGCTCCACGAGCGTGTAACGCTCAGGATGCACGGCGGAGCTATCAAGAGTGTGCCCACCTTGTGCAACCCGTAAGAAACCGGCCGCTTGCTCGAACGCACGCGGGCCAAGACCGGGCACTTCGAGCAGGGCCGCACGGCTCGCAAAACGACCGTTGTCTTCGCGGAATTTCACGATCTTTTTTGCAAGTGAAGGCCCGATGCCACTCACGCGAGATAGTAAGGGTGCGCTGGCTGTGTTGAGCTCGACGCCCACCCCGTTCACGCAACTCTCCACGACTTCATCGAGCTTTTTTGCCAGCATCGGTTGATGCACATCGTGCTGGTACTGGCCCACGCCAATCGCCTTGGGATCGATTTTCATGAGCTCGGCCAAGGGATCTTGGAGCCTGCGTGCGATGGAAATCGCGCCGCGTACCGTGATGTCGAGGTCGGGATGCTCTTCCCGCGCGACGTCGGATGCGCTGTACACACTGGCGCCGGCTTCGTTTACTTGCACCACGAGCAGGTCGGTAATTCCCGCATCTTTCAGCGTGGATTTGGCGAAACGCTCTGCTTCGCGACCGCCGGTGCCATTGCCTATCGCCACGGCGAATGGCGAGTGCTTGCGCACGAGCTCGAGCAGCGCGAGCTTGGCTTGCTCCTCGCTGTGCGAACCCTTCGACAAATGCAGCACGGTTTCAGTGATGAACTTACCGGTGGCATCGATCACCACCGTCTTACAGCCGGTGCGCAAGCCCGGGTCGATGCCGAGGATCGCCCTGGTGCCGAGTGGTGCGGCCATCAACAGGTTGCGCAGGTTGTCTGCAAAGATGTCCACGGCACCGCGGTCGGAACGCATCTTGAGCTCGACCCGCAGATCATTTTCAACGCTCGGGCAGAGCAAGCGTTTGTATCCGTCTTCGACCGCGGTGTGCATCTCGCCGGCAAATGGGCTTGCGCGCTTTTCGCCCATCAACCCGATCAAGACCGATAGTAAGGGTCCTGGATCGAGCTCGATGTGCGCGCGCAGTACGTTCTCGCGCTCACCTCGCCGAATCGCGAGGAAGCGGTGCGAAGGGATGGTTTTCACCGCTTCACGGAACTCGTAATACTGTTCGAACTTGGTGGGCGCATCCGGCAAGCCGGCGGCTTTTTCCGAAACCAAGATGCCCCGTTCGGCCAAGGCTTCGCGGACACGCGCGCGCGCATCAGCTTGCTCGGACAAGACTTCGGCGACGATATCGCGGGCACCTTGTAATGCGGCAGCGACGTCGGCCACGTCTTTGTCCGGTGCCACGAAGGCTGCGGCTTCGGCTTGTGGATCGCCTACCGTGGGTTGCTCGAGAATACGCAGAGCCAGTGGCTCGAGACCGCGCTCTTTCGCGATCGTTGCGCGCGTGCGGCGCTTGGGCTTGTAGGGAAGGTACAAATCTTCAAGGGCCGCTTTGGTTTGGCAGGCCATGATCTTCGCTTGCAGCTCCGGCGTGAGCTTGCCTTGCGATGCGATCGATTCGAGGATCGTCCTACGTCGATCGTCGAGCTCGAGCAGGTACGCGCGACGCTCTTCGATGTTGCGAATCTGCACTTCATCGAGCTCGCCCGTGGCTTCCTTACGGTAGCGAGCGATGAATGGGACGGTAGAGCCTTCGCCAAGCAACTTGACGACTGCGGCAACACCATGGATGGGGAGCGAAAGCTCAGCGGCGATCAGCGGGACGGGATCGAAAACCGTAGATTTTGCTTCGCTCACAGGAACAGCAACCACGCTAAGAAGGCTGCAGCAAGCCCCGCTCCGAGCATCGGCACCCAGGCGGGGGTGTTACCGGCTTCGTCGGTGATTTCGGGGATCGTGGGAGGCGTATTGGCGTGTTCGTGTTCCATAGCGGCGGGCCGAAGTTGGCAGACCTGGAACGCGGATTCAAGGCTCTTCGCCGCGCACCACGCGAAGCAACGCATCATGTACGTGTCCGTTCGATGCGAGCGCACCAGGGCCGTAGATCGTGGGCGTACCGTCGAGTGATGTGAATGTTCCGCCAGCTTCGCGCACGAGCACACATGCTGCGGCGACGTCGTAGGGTTGGATGCCCGGATCGATCACGGCATCCGCTTGGCCCAGCAACAGCGCGCGATAGCTGGCAAAGTCGGCGACGCCGCGTTGCGTGTAGGTGGTGCGCGCCAGACGACCGAGCAGCGATTCGCGATTGTCATCTGTGAATTGGGCGAGGCCGCCGTGACAAACCAGCGAGTCTGCAAGTTGCGCAGTATGCGAAAGGCGCGCGGGGCGTCCGTTGACGTAGGCGCCGTGACCTTGAATGGCGGTGAACAAATCCTTGGCAGCGGGCATGTACGCGACGCCAGCCACCGGCAGCCCCGCGTATTCGATGCCGACTAAGATCGACCAGCTGGGCATGCCGCGCATGAAGGCGCGCGTGCCGTCGATCGGATCGACGACAAACCGTAAGCCTTGCGTGACGTCGTCGCGACCGCCGGTTTCTTCGCCGAAAAACTTCGCGTTTGGAAAGCGCTTTTGGATGAACTGCGCAAGGTGCAGCTCGACGGCGCGGTCCGCTTCGGTCACCGGGCTGCGATCGGGCTTTGTTTCGGCGCGTTCGGCTGCGCCGCTACGAAACAAGGTAAGGGCTAGCTCGCCGCCTTGGAGCACAGCGTCGAGCAAGTCTTCGAACGCTGTGCGTCCGCCGAGTTTCGTTAGATCAAACATGGCCTCACCATACCTATTTTCCGCATGTGCATCAGGTAGTGAAGCGGCGACCAGGCAGAAATACGTCGAGTAAACGATCCGGCCCCTCGACGCCCGCACCAGTAAGCCACACGCGCGCTTCTCGTTCGGCGCGATCAGCGTCGGGGAGGGTGCCCAAGCGTCCGCGACGCAGGCGTGCAAGTTGCGCAAGCAATGCGCGTCCATCGCTCTTGAGTTGTGCTTCGGCGCCGCGCCACGCGGGCTCGACCGTACTGGGATCGCCCGTCAGCTCGGCCAGGCCCGCGCGCAACGTCAGGGACATGCCCTGTGCACCGCCCATTTCCGTGCCTTCGATCAGCGCCGCATCGCGCAAGACCTCGGCCTCGCTCACGCCGGACTCACCGGCGGCCAGGCACGCGATCAAGACGCGGCCCCGTAGCCAATGCGCTTCCACGAAGATCGAGCGCACCTCGAGCAACATCGATTGTTTTAGGATCTTGAAGAGTCCAGGCAGGCGCGCACGCGCTACGGCCGGCAGCTGATCGAACAAGTCGCACTCACTCAGCGACACGGCGCGCCAATAGTCTTGCATCTGAAGCACACGCATTCCGTCGTTCGCAATCGGCGTGGCCGCATGCGCGCGGGCGACCTCAGGCTTGCCTGAAATCAAAGCCACTGCAGGCAGAATGCGTGCGCGTAGGTTGGCGGCCGCGTGCAAATCGCCACGCGCGACGGCGTCGTCATACCATTCCGTGGAGAGGCGCATCAAGGTGGCGATGTCGCCCGCGGCCAGGTGGCACAAGAGCGAGAAGAAATGGGTGGTGCCAAGCTCCCACGTGGCGCCGCGGCAGTTCTCTTGCAACACGCGCTCAGCCTGATGAAACGCTACGCGCGCAGCGTCGAGATCGCCCGTGTGAAAGGCGCGCAAGCCCGTATTCATCTGACATAGGCCGAGCAAATGCGGATTGGGATGGCGAATCGCGATGGCTTCTGCGCGTTCCGCGAGCTCCTGCGCACGCGCTGCGGTGCCGCGTCGCATCATGCCGGCGTAGGTGCTCAGAATCGATAGTCCGCGACCCACCCGATAGGGCTCGCCCGCTTTGAGCGCGAGCTGCAGATGTAAGGTGAGTGGATCAGCCACGCGCAACGGTTCGAGCGCGGCAAAGCCCACGAACATTGACCAACATGCATCGATGCGCATCAAATCGCGCGCAGCGATTTCGCTTGTGTCGCGCTCGCGGTAACCAAGCCCGCGTATTCCCAGCACGCCCAAACGAAACAACGCTTTGAACTGGGCGAGTTCGTGGCTCTCGCTCAGCGATAGGTCAAGCGCATTGACTACGTTGCGGGCGGCTGCAAGGCCTTCGCTGGCATGGCCACAGACCATCAGTTGCTCCGCTGCACGGCGCTTGAGGTCGAGCGCTTGAATGCCGGCTGTTCCTGCTGCAGCCGCGAGATAAGCACGCGCGCCTTCCGGGCCTCGGCCTGCGCTCACCAATGCGTCGCCATGTCGCTCATGGAGCGTGGCATTGACAGAGTCACCACTCAGCTCCACCGCGTCACGATACAGGAGCGCTGCGCGATCGAACGCGAGCGCGGCCAACGCATCGTCTGCTGCACGCGCGGAATACTCAGCCGCGCGATCGCGCACGTGAGCTGCGCACCAATGCCGGCTCATGGCTTCGTAGTCTTCCGAGCGCAAAGCTTCGTGCGCCAGCGCGAGCGCCCGATGGTGCAGGGCGCGTTCGCCTTCCGGCACTTGGGCGAGCACCGCTTCACGGATGCGATCGTGGTAAACCTCGATGCGCTCCTTGCCCCGCACTCCCACCGCGCGCACCAAGCGCGACAGACGCAGTCGTGCAAGCTCGGCCGATAGCTCGTGCTCTGTCAGCTGCGTGGCGTGCCGAAGTACTTCCTGCGGAATGGGCGAGGCGGACATCGCAAGCAACGCCACCAGGTGGAGCGCAGCCGGTTCGAGCGCCTCCGTTCGCACACGCACGACTTCTTCGATGGATACGCGCTCGTTTGCCAATGCGTGCGTCTTCAAGTGATGCACGAGCTCTTCGATCATGCGCGGATGCCCTTGACCTTCACGCGCGATGACTTCGCACGGGGGCGCATTGGGCGGCGGATCGAGATCCAGCAAGTGCTGCGCGAGCTGCGCGGCCGCGTCGTCGTCGAGACCTGATAACGGGAGCAAGTCGAGCGCGATAGGCAACGCGCTTTTGATGTCATCGACCGAGAGCTCGCCGGGTAGCGAAGACTCTTGTGCGCGCTGCACCAACGTGGCGAGCAAGGTGATCGGAGGCGCGTCGCTGGGCGTCAACAGACTGCGCAACAACGTCAACGAATCGCGATCTGAGCATTGAAGGTCATCGATCGCGAGCACCACGGGCTGCCTCTTGCACAGACGTCCGAGTAGACTGCGTAACGCGTTGAATGCGCGTCGCCGTTGTTCGAGCGGATTGGCGATTTGCTCCGTGTCGAGCGGCGCCCGTGCGATCGCGTCGACGCGCGAAAGCGACGGAAACGTGCGTCCGAGCAAGCCGGCGCTATCAGGCAAAATCGACTGCATGACATCGGGCGGCAAGCGCGACAGTTGCTGGCCGAGCTCATCGAGCACACCATCGAGCGCGCGATAGGGCACGGCTTCGGCCGCGCGACAACGTCCGCTGAGCACCAGCACGCCGTTGCTCGTCAGCCTTCGTGCAAGGCGCGCGATCAGAGACGAGCGTCCGACGCCGGCTGCGCCCACCACGAGCCACATGCTGGGGCGCCCACTGTTGGGTCGACTGAGCGCGCGGGCCAAACGTTCCATTTCGACATGTCGGCCAAAAAATGCGTGCGATCGTGTGGGTTGGGTGACGGCGTCTTTGGCTGATTTTCTGCCGCGCAAACGGCTCA
The DNA here is from genome assembly GCA_046598735.1 of Polyangiales bacterium. GTDB lineage: Bacteria > Myxococcota_A > Polyangia > Polyangiales > DASUME01 > DASUME01. The sequence continues at coordinate 8,670 of JBKJIA010000029.1, read as the reverse complement.
GCACGCGCGCGCCAGTGGGGCGTTGCGTCGGCTCGGCCGACAACAGCTCTAGCGTCAGTTGCTCAAGCTCTGGGTAGACACCGCCCACGAGCTCCCGCGGCGGACGAACCCGTTGCGTCTGCTTATCCATCAGAATCTTCAAGGGCGGGCCGTCGAACGGCAAAAGTCCGGTCAACGCCTCGTACATCATCGTGCCCACTGCATACAGATCGGCTGCCGCTGAGATGCTGCGGCCGGCTGCTTGTTCCGGGGCGACATAGGCGGTGGTGCCCACGGCCGCGTCGGGGGGAGGATCGCACGGCTCGCGTAATTCCGCGCTGCTGATGACCAGACCAAAGTCAAGCAACTTGACTGATCCATCGGCACGAACCAGCACGTTCGACGGCTTCACGTCGCGATGCACCTGGCCATTGTCGTGCAGCGCGCCCAAGGCGAGCACCAGCTGAATGACCGCGTTCTGCAAGCGCGCTTGATCGAGTACGCCGTCGGGCCGTACGTACTGCGTAAAGTCGACGCCCTCGACGAGCTCCATCGTGAACAGCCAACGATTGCCCTCCGCGATAAGCTCACCGAGTCGCACCAAGTTGGGATGCTCAAGGTCCGCGAGCGCGCGAAATTCGCGCTTAAAATCGGCGATCGACTCGGGCGCCAGGCTCTTCAGAACTTTGAGCGCCACGCGACTGCCGGCCTCGCGATCATGCGCGGCGTACACCACGCCCGCGGCACCTGAGCCGAGCCTCGACAAGAGCTCGAAGCGCTTGCTGCCTTGGAAGTCTGCAGTGTGTAACGTCACCCCCGTTCAGTCCCCCTGGCCACGAGCGTGCCGCGAGCGTAGACCAGGCGCTGCACCTCGCAACAGGAGTCTCATGGCACTCAAAGTAGGCGTGCACGGCGCAGCCGGCCGCATGGGCCGCACCGTCATGCAGTTGATTCACGAAGACAACGCGCTCGCACTGGCAGCAGCAGTCGATTCCGCGGCAAAGGCGGGCGTCACACGCGATGCCGGAGAGCTCGCTGGAGTCGGGCCCATGGGCATCCACCTGTCTGCGGACCTGACGGTGTTGTCAGGCTGCGATGTGGTCGTGGATTTCAGCTTACCGAGCGCCCTAGATGGGTTGCTGGCAGCTTGCAAGCAGCACGGTTTGCCGCTCGTGCTCGCGACCACCGGCTTGAGCGAAGCGCAATCGGGCGCGGTGGATGTTCTTGCGCGCAGCGTGCCTGTGGTGGCGGCGCCCAACTACAGCACGGGGGTGGCCGTCCTCTATCACCTGGCCGAGCAGGCGAGCGCGCTGCTTGCTGATTTCGACCTCGAGATTATCGAAATGCACCATCGGCATAAGGTCGATTCGCCCAGTGGCACCGCACTTGGTTTGGCGGAGGCAGCTGCGCGCGGCCGAGAGCAGCGCGCCCGCGACGTGGCGGTGTACGGTCGCCAAGGTTCGACCGGTGCCCGCACGAAGGACGAAATTGGCATCATGACGCTACGCGGCGGCGATGTAGTCGGCGACCATACGTTGATTTTGGCAGGAGCCGGGGAGCGTTTGGAGCTGACCCACCGCGCGCACAATCGCGGCCTGTTTGCCCACGGAGCGTTGCGCGCGGCGCGCTGGGTGGTGGGGCGGGCACCAGGACGATACGGCATGGCGGAAGTACTCGGCCTCAAGCGCTGAGCAGCGAGCGCCGGGTATGCACACAGTTGCTTGCGAATTTGCTAACCTGCGCTCGAATGACTGCCCCCATGAGCTGTCCGGCTTGTAGTGCACCGCGTACCTCTGCAGATCGCTTCTGTGGCTCGTGCGGTTTGGATCTGAGCGCTTTGAACGCGGGCGCTGCGGCCCCGGCCCAGCCTGCAGCGGCGACCAAGGCGGTGCCCGCCAAGACCATGATGGGCATGATGTCGCCCATGTTGGCGGGGCAGCCGCTGCAGGCTCCGGCACCCCCCGCTGCGGCGCCCGCGACCGCCGCGCCAGCACCAGTGTTGGCATCCGCTGGCGGGCTCAAGAAGACCATGCTGGGCATGTCGCCATTTGCGGCAGCTGCGGCAGGTGCGGGAGGTGCCACGCCTGTCGCGGCACCCGTTGCGCCGGTTGCTGCGGGCCAAGCGCCCGGTCGCCTGCTCACGCCGGCCGCCCAGCCGGAACCGCAGCCGCCGCGATCTCAACCGCCTGTAGCCGCGCCGGGCGAAGCGCCGCCCAAGCAGACCGTGTTCGGGGTGGATGATTCTCAATTCCCGGGGCTGGAGTCGGCCACGTCACCTGCGATCGCCACCTCCTCGCCCCTGAGTGCGCCGAGCCATCGCACCATGTTGGGAGTCGCGCCGGTGGCTGCGCCCGCAGTCGCTAAATCCGCCGGGCAGGCGATCGACCCGCGTACCAAGCAGACCATGCTCGGTGCCGCGCCGCCCGCAGGTGCAATGCAGCCAGTCCAGCCCGTCCAGCCCGTCCCATCTCCCCAAGCGCAGCCACAGCTCGCACAAACCCCGCAATCGATCCCGGTACCCACCGCGCCGACGCCCACGCCCATGAGCGGTGCGCCGCGCTCGTTTTCAAAGCCCGTGCCTGCTTACGGTCAGGACACGAGCGATTCGCTCGCACCACCGCCGCCCAGCAACAAGGGTATTTGGATCGTGCTCGCGATCCTGACGGTGTCGGTGATCGCAGGAGGTGTGCTGCTCGCGCTGCGTCTTTCATCAGGGCCGAACCTTACGGTTCGTGTCGTGCGCACCGGCCTCGCGGATGCGCTCGAGGTGCAAGTGCCGGGCAGCGAGCCGGGCGCCAAGGTGCGCTTTTCGGGCAGCGAGCAGCTCCTCGTGGCGGGGCGAGCGCAGTTTCCGCTCGTGTCTGACTCTCTCAACGTGGGGGACAACGAGCTTGCGATCGACGTGGTATCCAAGTCAGGCGACGTGGATGGCGCCACGGTGGCTTTGCGTGTGGATTATCGCGTCCGTACCGACCTTGCGCCTCTGGCGCTGGCACCGCCCGCGATCGACGTCGTGGTCGATGCGGTGCCGGGCTCGCGCGTCACGCTCGATGGTCAACCGCTGGCGCTCGATGGGCGAGGTCACGCCGTGAAACGCTACGTGGTTCCCCCGCAAACGGGAGCCACGTACACACTCTCTGCGCGCTATCGAATCGAAGGAACTTCGGCGCCGGTGCAAGGGGATGCGAGCGTGAGCATGCCCGTGACCAGCATGCAGATCGACAAGCCCGGCCCCCGGCTGGTCACGGACCAAACCACCGTCGAGATTGCGGGCGGTCTTGAGCCTACGGCCACGGTTCACATCAGCGGCACGCCGGTGCCGGTCAACGGGGGACGGTTCCTGCATCGCGTCAGCGTACCGAATGCGGGTGAGTACACCTTCGACGTGATTGCGCGCGCGCCAGGCAAGGCACCGCGTCAGATTCCAATCCAGGTGCGGCGCGTGGAAGACATGTCTCTCGCCGCGGCTAGCTTCGAGGCGGACAAAACGCTGACCTACGCGCGCATTGCGCCCAATCCCATCATCTATCGCGGACAAAAGGTCGCGTTCGACGGTCGCGTCTACAACGTCGAGGTGCAGAACGGGCGCAGCCTACTGCAACTGCTCGTGCTCGATTGCCCTGGCGCGCAGCGTTGCCCGCTCTGGGTCGAAGTTGCGCAAGCCACCGATGCCACGGTAGACACATGGGTACGTGTGCTTGGTACGGTGTCCGGTGAGCAGCAGTTCCGCTCCAAACAGGGTCAGGTTCAAAACGTACCCAGCGTGACCGCCGAATACGTGCTCAAGCTCGCGCGCTAATTCTTAGGCTTAGACACGGCCTTCGGTACATTCTCTGACCATGGATGCCGCACTTAGTCAGGTCTGCCCAAGCTGTGGCGTGGGCGTGCCCGCGGGATCCCGGTATTGTCCCAGCTGCGGTGCGCTGGCGCCGGCGCTTCCTGACGCGCAGGTGTCTGTGAGCGCGCCCGCCTCCAAGGCGCGTCCAACCGGTGCCGCCACGATTCACGACGCGCCGGGCGCTCCCCCGCAACAGCCCGTGGAAAGGCCGGAGGTGGTCAACCCGCCCGAGTCCCTGCGGCCCAACCGTAAGTCTGCCGCCGTGGCCGCCGATCCGCTGATAGGTCAGGTGATCGCGGACCGCTATAAGATCTTATCCATGCTCGGCCGAGGCGGGATGGGCGTGGTCTATAAGGTCGAGCACATCCACATCGGTAAGCTGATGGCGATGAAGCTCCTATCCGGTGAGCTCGCGTCCGATCCACACACCGTTCGCCGCTTTCGTCGCGAAGCCAAGGCGATTTCCAAGCTCACGCATCCCAACACCGTGCAGATTTTCGACTTCGGTCAGAGTGCCAACCTCGCTTACCTGGTGATGGAGTACTTACCGGGTAAAGATCTCAGCACGGTGATCGCGGATGAATGGCCGCTATCGTTTACGCGTGTGGTCAAGATTTGCGCGCAAATCGCGGCCAGCGTCTCGGAAGCCCATGAAGCCGGCATCATCCACCGCGACATCAAGCCCGAAAACGTGATGATCGTCGAGGCGGCGGGGCAGCGCGATTTGGTCAAGGTACTTGATTTTGGTATCGCCAAGCTGCGCGATGTCGAAGACACGGGCGCTGCCACCCAGAGCGGTCATTTGGTGGGTACACCTTACTATATGGCGCCCGAGCAAATTCGCGCCGAACCTTACGATCATCGCGTGGATATCTACGCGCTCGGTGCGCTGATGTATCGCGCGCTCGCGGGCGTGCCGCCTTTCGTGGCGGATACGCCCATGGGTGTGTTGACCCAACACCTCAGCGCCACGTTGATTCCTGTGCGCGAGCGGGCGATGCGCGAGGATTTGCCCGACCGAGCAGACGAAATCATCGCGCACGCCATGCAAAAAGACCCGCGCAAACGCTACGGACGCATGGAGGATTTTCGTGCGGATTTGCTTGGCTACTTGGCGCACGTGGGCGAGCTCGAAACCACCGACAATTTGGTCATGCGCTCGCGCTCCCTGCAACTTGCGCTCGCTGACTCCACCTCGGCTGCGCCCGCCACGCGTGGCGACGTCGACAAGTACGAGAAGCGGCTCAGTCGCACGGGCTGGCTTGCCACGGTTCTGAGCGTCGTCGCGGTGGTGGCGCTGTTTTTTGCGGGTTACGAGCTATGGGGCAATCGCCCGAGCTTGGTCGAGACCGCGGAGCGCGAGCCGAACGACGAGCCGGCTCAGGCCAACAAGCTCAGGCCTGGTGCACCCCTACAAGGGACTTTGGGCAAACGCCAGACGCTCACCCATGGCGATGCAGACGTGTATTCGTTCGAGGTACCCATGGGCGAGGTACGCGTGCCGCACCTTACGGTGACCGCGCTACCCAACATGGATCTCGTGCTCGATTTGGCGCGTCGGGGTGAGTCCACGCCGCTGCTCGTGGCAGATAGCGGGCACATGGCCGAGCCGGAGGTCATCCCCAACTACGGCCTACGCGGTGGCACTTACTACTTACGCGTGCGCGAGCTGTGGGAAGAGGACCGTATGCCGACCGAGAACGTGTCGGATTCGTATACGGTGACCTTACGGTTCGATGCACGCCGCGCGAGCGACGAGCGCGAACCCAACGACAAATTCGAGAAGGCCGAGACAATCGCCAAGCTAGAGCCGCGCACGGGTTACCTAGGCTGGGCAGGCGATCGCGACGTCTATTGCATCGCGCAGGAGCTTTTGCCGGCGCGGTTGAGCGTGGATGCGGTCAGCACGCTAGATGTGGCGCTGCTCGTCACCAACCGCGAATCGGACGCAGCGCGCTTGGTCGATGAGCATGGCGCAGGCGAGGGTGAAACGGTGGATGTGCCCACGGCTCCAGGCGCGAACGTGTGCGTCACGCTCAGCGTGCGTGCCGATCCCGATGCCACGCGCGCGGATGCGGCGCATGCCTATGCGCTGCAGGTGTTACGCCTTTGAGCGCCATCGTAGTCGGGCCAATGCTAGCGTTCTGCTTGCTCTACAGCTCCCCATTTGCTTCCCTCGCGCCCCATGCGTGCCGACGCCCTCGACTACGAGCTTCCCCCTGAGCTGATTGCGCAAGAGCCGCTCAAAGAACGCGATGGCGCACGCTTGCTGGTGCTGTCGCGTTCCCCTGCGCAAGTTGCACATCACGTCATCCGCGACTTACCCGCGTTACTCCCGAAGTCATTGTTCGTGTTCAACGACACGCGCGTGATCCCCGCGCGCTTGCGCGGCCTGCGCGACAGTGGCGGTAAGGTCGAGCTGTTACTCGTCGAACGCGTGGGTGACGCCGGCAACGAAGAGCGCTGGATTTGCATGGGCAAGCCGCTCAAGTCTTTGCGACCTGACACTGTTTTGCAGTTCGGTGCGTTGCGCGCGCGCATCGGTGCTCGTCGCGATGAGATGACGATCGAGGTGACCTTGTCTGCGCCCCAAGGCGTAGCGGCCGCGCTCGATGACGTGGGCGAGCTGCCGTTGCCTCCGTACATCACGCGCGCGGCAAATTCCGCCGATCGCGAGCGCTATCAGACGGTGTTCGCACGCGAGCCCGGTGCGGTGGCCGCGCCCACGGCAGGCTTACACTTTGGATCGCACATACTCGATGCGCTGGAAGCCGCGGGTCATACGCGGACCTTTGTCACGCTGCATGTGGGGCCAGGCACGTTCCTGCCGCTCAACGTCGACGATTTGGCTGACCATCCCATGCACGCCGAGCGCTACCACGTGTCTGTGGAAACGGCGCAAGCCATGGCGGATGCCAGGCGGGAAGGGCGTTTGATCGTGGCCGTGGGTACGACCGTCGTGCGCACGCTCGAATCTGCGTCACACGAGGACGGAAGCTTACGCATCGGCCCCGGCAGCAGTCGCCTTTGCATCTATCCACCTTACCGTTTTCGCGTGGTGGATGCGCTGGTCACGAACTTCCATTTGCCGCGTTCGACCTTGCTCGCATTGGTCATGGCTTTTGCCGGCGAAGGCAACACACGCGAGGCTTATCTCGAAGCTGTGCGTGCTCGATACCGTTTCTTCAGCTACGGCGACGCGATGTTGGTTCGTCCATGATTACCGAGGGCTTTTCATTCGCTGAAACCGCGCGCGATGGCGATGCACGCACGGGCAAGTTGGTCACGCCGCGCGCCACCTTCGAGACGCCCGTTTTCATGCCGGTTGGCACCCAAGCCTCGGTCAAAACGCAGACGCCCGATGAAGTCGCCGCCACGGGCGCACGCATCATCCTCGCCAACACCTATCACTTGTGGTTGCGACCGGGCGCCGAGCGCGTGCAAACCATGGGCGGCGTGCAGCGCTTCATGTCGTGGCCCCACGCGATGCTTACGGACAGCGGCGGCTATCAAGTCTTCTCGCTCGCCAAGTTGCGCAAGATAAGCGACCACGGCGTGGAGTTTCGCAGTCACCTGGATGGCTCGAAGAAGCTGCTCACACCCGAAGAATCCATGCGCGTCCAAGGCCTGCTCGGCTCCGACATCGCAATGGTGCTCGACGAATGTCCACCCGGTGGCTCAGAGCGTAAGGTGCTGGAAGAAGCGATGCGGCGCACCAGCGCCTGGGCACGACGTTCACTCGCGTTTGCGTCGCCCAAAGGGCAAGCGCGCTTTGGCATCGTACAAGGCGCCACGCATCTCGATCTGAGGTTGTCGCATCTGGATGACATTGCCTCGCTGGACGTAGATGGCATCGCGCTCGGTGGCTTTTCGGTGGGCGAGCCCATCCCCGAAATGGTGCGCGTGTTGAGCGAGCTTGCGCCGCGCATGCCGCGCGAAAAACCGCGCTATCTGATGGGCGTCGGCACACCTTACGATCTGATCGCCGCCATCGGCGCCGGCATCGACATGTTCGATTGCGTGTTGCCCACGCGCAATGCGCGCAATGGTCAGGCGCTGACTTGGCATGGCCGCGTCAACATCAAGCAGGCGCGCCACGCGGAAGACGAGACCTCGCTCGATGCCGAGTGCCCGTGCCCGGTCTGCAAGCGGTACTCACGCGCTTACTTGCGACATCTGTTTCACGCGCAAGAGATGCTGGGCCCACGCTTGCTCACGCAGCACAATCTGTCGTTCTATGCGCAGCTCACGGAGCGCGCGCGCATGGCGATTCGCGAGGGGCGCTACGCGGCATTTGCGCGGGATACGGTGCAGAACATGCGCGATGGGGACGAAATCGGCGCGCCGCCTGCGGCGTGAGCGCGCTTGGTTGGGCACGAGGTGTGTAGCTGCTTGTGCAGGCTTACGAAGTCACGAGCGGGGTGGCTGAGGCGCCTCCATTTTCGGTAGTGGATGCCGCTTGAAACATCGACCCTAACTTTCGAGAAGAGTCAGCTTCTCATGGTTTTCGAAGGATTGACCGTTGTGGAAGTGGACGGCGACACCTTACATCGCGGGTCCCTCTGATGCTGAGAAGCGTCTCGTTCCGTTGACCTATGAATAGGCCGGGACGCCTCACCCAAGAGCGCCCCAGTGAGGGCCTGCGCCTCGCGGTGAGACGGTTGGCTGGCACCCGAGAGCTGGCAAACAACGCGAAACTGTTCCTCGCGTGTCCCGCAGAACGTTGGGCGCATTCTTGCGTACGTGCGGTGCTCCGGAACCCAGTGGCGCATGCCGCGTTCGCGGGCCGCTTCATGACGAGACCAGGACCCCTGTGCTCTCGTTGGACACACCAGGAAGCGTTCCTGCGCGCC
>JBKJIA010000651.1:0-9289 GCA_046598735.1 Polyangiales bacterium | reverse complement strand
TCTGGATTTGCCCTCGATCGAGCTTGCGCGTCTTACCTTGGATGACCTTGGCGACGCTCTCCAAGCCCATGGTTCGTGGAACACCGAGCTTGCACAAGGTAAGGTCGAGCTCGCGTTGAGTGAGCTCGATCTCGCCAAGCTACCGATCGTCATGGACGAGCCCATCCGCGGACGGGCGGATGGCCGCATAGTGGTGTCGCTTGCGGGCACGGGCGACATCGAGGGCGGGGCGACGATCGCTCTGACGCACCTCAATTTTACGCAGGTTCGCAGCGCCGCTGCACAGCTACAGTTGGATTTGCATGGCACCATCGAGCAGCCCCAGCTCGCGCTGGGACTGACGGCCTCGAACCTTGATCTTGCTGGCACCCCACTGCAGCGTGTGACGGTCAAAGCGCATGGAGATCGCTCGGATGCCACGGCCAACATTACCGTTCGCGCACGCCAAGCTTGGTTTGTGGCCGACTTCGAAGCACAAGGCTTGAGCGGTAACGTATTGGCTCTCGAAGGCTCAGGTCGCGGGCAGGTGCAAGGGCGCCCGATTTCGTTCGCGCTGCAGGGAGAGCGGTCGGCTAAACCAGAACGAACGGCGCTCGCCTTGCAGCTATCCTCGAACGAGGACCGTGTCTTGGCCCATGCCTCGCTCGACAGTAAACAACGGAGCCATGCTCAGCTCGACTTGAGAATGCCCAAGCTCGAGCATTGGGGCGCGCTACTCGGCCTGGAGGGATTGGCGGGTGCCGTGAAGGCGCAAATCGTGATGGACGGTCCGCTCCAGCGACCCGATCTTAGTGTGGACCTCGACGCGGCCAGCGTGCGCGTTCCGCGTAGTCCGCCTCTTTACGCTAAGTTGAACGCCCACGCTTCACTCGCGCGCGGCGAGCTTCAGGCCAAGGCGAATGTGTGGAACGAGCGCAAGGATGCTGGTGCAGTCCTCGATGCTCAGATGCGGGTACCGATCCGACGGGGTGAGCTGAATTTCGCCGCCATCACACAGCAAACCAAGTTGAATGCTCATGTGCCACTGGGCCTGCTGACGACTTATGCTGGGCCTCAGTTTGAAGGCATCGAGGGGATGGTTACCATCGACGCCAACGTCAATGGCGGGCTTGCGAACCCTCAGGCGGAGATTCTCGTTGCTACCAGCGCCTCCCTGCCCGCGTACAAGCAGTTACCGCCCGAGTCATTGCGGATCGCTTTGCACATGGATCCAGAGACGGCTTCGCTGCGCGTGAACGCCACCGACCTCCAGGGCGAGCTTTTGGCGCTGACGGGCGAGGTGACCTGGCCCGACCAGGACATGCGCAAGAGTCTCGCTTCGGCGAGCCCAAGCTCACTACCGCCGTTTAAAATGCAAGCCAAGATCTCACCCAGGCGCCTGGATACCATGCAAGGCGTGATCGCATTCCTGACCGGTGTTTACGATATTAAGGTTCCCATTCAGATCGCAGCGGACCTGGGGATCGAGGGCAATGGCAGCGCGTTGAATGGGAACGCGAAGGCCAAGCTACTGGTTCACGGCGACAAACTCGATCCGAACTGCGCGCTAGGAGCCAAGTCGGACATCGACCTCTCGCTCGATCTCAAAGACAACGACATCCAGGCGCGGGTGACATCGACGACGAATACAGGTGGGACTGTGGACGCGAGCGTGCGCACGCGCCTTCTGCTCGGCAAGGAAGCGGCACCCGGACAGTTGCTGAGCGAGCTTGTGCTTGAAGCGCACGGCCGTGGCGTAGAGCTATCGAAGCTGCCCGGCCTTTGTGATCTCGAGGCGGGCACGGCAGCCTTCAACTTCAAAGGGAAGGGCTTTGGAGTCAAGCCGATCGAAGCGCTACTCGAAGTGGGGCTCGAGGGGCTCAAGGCACCGGGCGGAGGTCCCGTAAGTGCGCAGCTGACGGCGGCCGTCGATGAGCGCAGCTTGCAGGTGGAAGGCACGCTGCGCGCGGAAGGCAAGCCCGCAGGGAAGCTCGAAGCGCGGCTACCCTTGAAGGTCGAGCCTGCGTCGTCTTTTCCCACCTTACCGTTGGATGAGAAGATCTATGCCAAGCTCGAATTCAAGGCGTTGCCGCTCGGCCCCTTCATGTCTTTCGGCGAGGGCTTGGGTAGACCTCGTGGCACGGCGACGGGAAGCGTGAGCTTGGGCGGAACTCTTCAAGATCCCCAACCGGAAGCGGTCATCGACTTCAAGAATGTCTCCTTCTCGATTGCGGCGATAGCGCAGCCGTTTCGCGACATCGACGGGCGAGTATCCCTTCGTCAGCGAACCCTACGCATTCAAGGGCTGACCGCCCGGGACCGCGCAGGCAAGATAAGGTTCGATGGCGAAGCCGGGCTGAAAGAAGATGGTTCCGGCTCAGGCGAGCTTCGTATCAAGGCAGACAGGTTCCCCTTGCGTCGACAGGGGGAAGTCGTTGGCGAGCTTACCACCCAGGTTCGCGTGCGGGCTAACATGGATACCGCGCAACGCGTGACGACCGACGTGCTCGTGGACGGAGGGCGCTTATGGCTCACCGGAGATCGCGGCAGAGACGTTCAATCGTTGAAAGAGCACGACGACATTCATTTCGTAGACGAGCCCGAAGAGGCCGAGCTGGTGGCGGCTACTAAAGCGCCTGGGGTTTCGCTTTTGTCGCTGGTGGCCAAGACCGACGAGAGTCTATGGGTCATGCATCGCGACTTTACGGTGCAGGTGGGGCTCGACATCGCACTCAAACGCCAAGAGACCTTTACCATGATCGGAAGTGCCACTCTAAAGCGCGGTGACTTGCAGCTGCTTGGCAAGTCGTTCCGGATTGAGAAGGGAGCCATCACCTTCACCGGGGATTTCCCGCCCGATCCCGAGCTTGAGCTGCATGCGGTCTATGAAACGCCTACGGGTGAAGACTTGCGTGTAGACGTGACGGGCCGAGGGAGCGCGCCGGTTCTTAGCTTCAGCGGCGCCGCCAGCAACGCAGGCGAGGCGCTGGCCGTCCTGTCAGGCAGCAATCGCGCTGGCGCCGAGTCAGAGGCACAGGAGGATGCCAAGAATTTTGCCGCAGGCCTTACGGCGGGTCTGCTCAGTGTGACCATTCGCGAGGAATTCGGGGAGTGGGTTCCCATCATCTCGATCGAGAATGACCAATCAGGAGCGCCGGCGCGCGGTCGAGCGGGCTTTGATGCCAGTAAGCTTATCCCTCCCTTTCTCAAGGGCATTGCGCGCGGAGCATATGTGGAAGGCATCGTCGGCAGCAGCGGCCAAACTGGCGGCAGCGTGGGCTTAGGGGCTCGTTTGGAGCTGGCCTTACCTTACGATTTCGTGACAAGCACAGGATACGGCCCCGGCCCGACCTGGGGAGCTGATGTCATGTGGTCGCCCTAGGCGCGCGCTCCCCCCGTTGGGGCGAACAAGTCGCATGGAGGTGATTTGCCCCGTGCTTCCGTGTCGTGATCAGGCCAGCGCCGCATCGTGGATGACGTGGGATGAGTGATTCCGCGCGCCCTTAGATAGTAAGGGTCACCATGGAACGTTTCATGCTCTCACGCCAGCATGCGTTCTTCCTTTGTCCCGAGACTTTCTGCGAACCACAGCAATCCAGTCGAGCGGCGCATTCTGCTCGCCGTCCTTACCATTCTGACGCTTGGTGCTTGCTACGTGCTGGCGCCGTTTTGGCCGGCCTTCTTGCTGGCTCTGTGGACTGCAAGTCTGACGAGGCCTAAGGTCGAGCGCCTGGCACGCTCGATCGGCGGTCGGCGGTCCGCGGCAGGGGTCGCGGTCATTGCGCTGATCGTCGTTCTGCTAGCGCCTGTCGCCGCGCTGTTGATCGCCATGTCAGATGATGCACATACCCTTGCGCAGCGCGCGTTGTCTTCTTCTTCGGGAAAGGCCGCCTTACTGCAGCTGGTGTTGAACGAAGATGGGCCGCGAGCAGGCAAGGCCATCGTTGATTCTTCCGTAGACACAAGCGCGCTGATGGAATTCTTCCGGAGCCATGGTTCCCAAGCGCTCAATGCGGCAAGTACCGTTGCTGAAGTGCTAGGAGGCGTGGCGCTAGGGACCTTCGTGTTTCTAGTGGCTACTTATGCGGTCCTGCTTCACGGAGAGCGAGCTTACGCCTGGCTGGAAGCTCAGATCCCCGTGGCGCCATCGCGCTTGCGGCGAATGCGCGACGCGTTTAGTGAAACCGGCCGAGGCTTACTGTTCAGCGTCGCCCTGACTGGGCTGATTCAAGGCGTGGTGGCGACGATCGCGTATGCTGCCCTGGGCGTGCCACGGGCGCTAGTATTAGGCTTCGCGACATTCCTAGCTTCCCTTGTTCCCACGGTGGGCACTGCCCTGATTTGGGCGCCACTCTCGATCGGCCTATGGATTTCTGGTCAAACCACGCAAGCTATCATTCTGGCGTTGATAGGATTAGTGGTGGTGTCGAGCGTAGACAACCTACTTAGACCGCTGTCCGCGCGTTGGGGTAAGCTGCACCTCGATTCCTATCTGGTTCTGTTCTCCATGCTGGGCGGCGTGCTCGCCATCGGCGGCTGGGGCTTGGTTCTAGGCCCTTTGGTGGTGCGCATGATGCTGGAGGCGCTGGCAGTGGTGCGGGAAGCACAGCCAGTCAGGTCGTTCCACTAAGCTGGGCCGATAAGGTCTAGTTAGTTAGGCAGCAGAACCAGCGTGCGCAGCGTGACTGGCGGGGACTGCGACTACTGCGGAGCAGGGTACGGATTGCTGGGCAAGCCCGTCTCAGACGCTGGCGCAGGCTTCGTTCCTACGGGGTGCTCTAGGTAAGGGTTGAGCGGCAAGCCAGCGGGGGTTTCGATCGGCACACGCTTGGTCGGCTCGACAGAGGTCGCTGCGTCTTGAGCGATAGCTGCCCGGGGCTCCGGCGCGGCGACGGTACGGACAGCGTCTATCATTGGCGTCAGCGGTAGCGGACTCACGTAGGGCCCACTCCATCCACGCTTGGCTCGCCTCTTTGCCTGAGTACGCGCGGCGCCTGAGCGTTCCTGAGAAGGAACGAGCGCAGGTTCAAGAGAAGGAACGAGCGCAGGTTCAAGCGTGCCCGAGCCGGCGGCGTCCACCGGCTCGGCATCGAGTAAGGGTGGTCTTGGTTGGAGAGGCGCAGGGTTCGCGATGATCAGCGGGGTCGTTGCCACGTCCAAGGGCTGGTGGACATCCGCATGGGGAGGCTCCGTCAAGGCAGGCTGCGCCGTCGGCTTTGGCGATTGAGTAAGGGTAAGGTTGGCGCTGGTGGGCGCCCCCACAGGCGGCTCACCCAAATCGCTAGGCCACGCCAGGCCTGCGAGAGCGCACACAGCCACCAAACCGACTCCTCCCCAAATGCGCGTGCGTTTAGTGCGTTGGGGGTGGGCCGCAGGCGGAAGTGAATGAAGCGCAGGCGCGGCCTTGCGTGCGTCCTCTGCGGGCCGAGGCTCAGGCATGATGGCGCCGCTGTTGGCTTCGTTGGTTGCGGGCTGTACCAGTAAGGTCGGCGCATCCCGTGGCCACGCCTTTTCGGAGGTCTGAAATGCGCGTAAATCCTCCAGCATGGCGGCCGCGGACTGATAGCGGGCCGTCAACTCGCGCTGCATTGCGCGCGTGACGATCTCTTCCAGACGGAGTGGGACGTCGAGGCGGAGCTGGCGCAGGGGCACGGGCTCGTCCCGCAAAGCGGCGGCTAACACCTGGCTGACGCTATCACCATTGAAGGGAGTCTTACCCGCCAAAATTTCGTAGAGCATCACCCCCGCCGCGTACAGGTCCGTACGTTCATCGACGTCGCCTCCCAGGAGCTGCTCATTCGACATATAGTGAGGTGTTCCCAGTAAGGTTCCACTTAGTGTGAGACGGGCAGCACCGCCAGAGCTAAGGTCCGGCCCAAGGGGCTTGGCTATTCCGAGATCGAGCACGCGGATGCGCAGGCTCTCCGTGGCATTGTCCTCCAAGATCAGATTGGAAGGCTTGACGTCGCGATGCACGATGCCCGCGCTGTGCAGCTCGCCAAGGGCTTCCAGGACCTCGCAGATAATCGCGCAGGCTAGGTCCACATCGAGCGGACCCTTGTCTAGTAGCTCATCGAGCGGGCGTCCGTGGACCTCTTCCATCACCACGTACGGGGTGCCGTCGGGCAGCGTATCCACGTCATAGATCCGAGGGATACGCGGGTTGTCAATGCGTGCACAGAGCTCCGCTTCGCGCTGCATGCGTTCGCGGGCAGAAGCGGCTTCCGCACCCGATAGTTTGAGCATCTTGACCGCGACGCGCACCTTCAGGCGCGTATGAAGCGCTTCGTAAACCACGGCCGTTCCACCTTCACCCAGCAACCGCTGTGCAAGCAGATGCGGGGCTATCAAGTAGGGGAACGTGACCTCAGGCCCGCGCACGGACACGCCGGAATCAGCGAGGCGAGGAAACGTCTGCAGCTGGTCGTCGACGGCTTCATGCTCACGAACGGGAACCGACATAGATCTACTCCTCAAAGCAAACACTACCGCAGTCACAGCAGACGATTAGGATAGGTTGCTAAGTGGTTCGTAAGATCTGCAAACCATGCGCCACGCCCCACAGGATCGCTGAACCTGCAGGGCGCGTGAACGAAACAAAACAACCTTAGAGTACTCAGGTATTCCGCGGGCGAGTGTCCTTAGTGTCATCGTCATCCAAGCTGCTGAGCCAGGTGTTGACCTGCCTTTCGGCATCGTCCTTCGCCACCCCGTAGCGCTCGACGATTTTTCCGAGCAGTTGATCCTTCTTACCCTGCAGATTGGTCACATCATCATCGGTCAGCTTGCCCCACTGCGAGCGTGCCTTGCCCTTGAACTGGTCCCACTTGCCCTCGATTTGCGTCCAATTCATCGAATCCTCCTCGTTGCGAAATGCCGTCAATCTTCAAGATCCTTGGGGAAACCCTAAGGTATAAAACTAAGCTTGGCCAAAGTGGTGGTGATCGGGTTCATCAGCGTGCTAGGCCAATCCCTAAAAATGCTAGTGAGTAATACAGCATTGGACCCTCGCGCTTCTGCCTGCTACCCACCAGCCCAGGCCCGTGACTCGGACTGGCTCGACGTGCTCACACGGTAGTGCATGCAACGTGCCGAACGTGCTGACGCCGAAGCATCAGGAGTTTTCGCCTGCGCTGCACTTCCAGTGCTGAGGCGCCGCGCCCCGCCTGTGCTGTTCGTGCATTGTCAGGCACTGCGGGGACCAGGTTTTCGTGGGTTTACGCGCCGGCAGACCCCGGCACGCTCCTTGCGCCTGCGTTGACGGCGCTGGTGCACACGCGCCCACAACCGGGAGGGACCCTTGGAACCGAAAGAATCACAGCCCAACGAGGGCGAAGGCAATCGGACGGCTGCGAAGCGTTACAACGCTGCGGCGGAGCGCCACGCGGCGAGCCACGATACCGAGGAACTGGCGCGCAACGCGGCGGTTGAGTTTGATCAGCTCATCGAGCAACTTCGTCACTTCGACGTGGGGATGCTCGTGACCGAGCGCGAGGACGGCCGGTTGGCCGCGCGCCCCATGTACATCGCGGACCAAGCAGACGATGGAACGATACTCTTTGTAACGAGTCGTGACGCTGCGGTGGTGGAAGAAATCAATGATGAGCCCAGTGTGGTGGTCACCTTTCAAGAGAAGCGCCGTTACCTTTCGATGACAGCTCACGCTGAGGTGGTCGATCAACCCGGTGTGCTTGCCTCTTGTTGGAAGGAGAGCTTCCGGTTGTGGTTTCCAGAGGGGCCAACTTCGCCCAATGCGGTGGTGCTCAAGGTTGCACCGCGGGAAGCTGAGTATTGGGACGAGACCGGCGTCCAGAGCATCCAGTTGCTCGTACAGGCGGCGGTCAGCTATTTCAAAGGCGAATCGCTTGCGGATAAGGCCATCGGTAAGCATGGTAGCGTTGAGCTTCGAGCCACCCCGAACGTACCACCTAAGGCCCGGGCCTAAAGTCGTTCGGCGTACCCGATAGCTCGCGTGGGACGCGTCCAAATGCGTAGCTCGGTGAAAGCAAAGGTTCCCACGCCCTGCGCGGTTGCCCGCAAGACGTTATCGGAGTATCCAAAGCCCAGTCCAAGTCCCACGCCGGTCCCCAGTAGGATGCCAAGCCCATGCATCCACCACGCCGTCTGACGTTCTGCGGCCTTGCCTGCGCGCCGCAAGCGCCGCTCGCCCTCTTGGACTCGTGCCATTCGCTCACTGGACGATGAGGTGGGGTAGGCACGCATCACGTCGCAACTGTTCGTCTCAGGACGACTCGTCAATCCGATCAGGCCCAAACCCAGGCCCGTCATCGAGGCGCCAAGCACGTAGCCTGTGCGCGCGGCCCGCCCTGCCTCGTCATCTGCGTCCACGGTAAGCGCCAGGGTGCCCTGCACAATGAGTAACACGCTAAGTCCGGCCAGCCAGCTATAGCTGTAGATGCGCGCGGGCCGCTGCAGATCGCAAAGCTGCGAGGTCAAAACAGCGTTGCGTTCCGCAACATTTTGCTCGAAATCGTCCTGCCCGGCTGGAGATGTCGCCTCCGAAGGCGCGCTTGTCTCCTGGAGCATTCGCTGCGCAGCGGCAGAGTTTATCCCGAAGGTGGTTAGCAGCATCCATGCGGCCACCGCTAGGCGGGCCACGCCGAGACGTTGTAGGCCGACAACGCCGAGACGTTGCCGTTCGGGAGCACGGAGACCACCGGCCCTCACCCATATGCAGCATCCTTGAAGTCGCGTGCGTGTTCCCGGCGGGGTGACCCAGCATTCCATGCGCGTGACCAAGCAGACCTTATGCCAAGCCAGGCAACATATTGCATGCAAAGTCTGCAACGCGGTGCGAAGCTGGGCATCCACGCGCGCCCAGAGTAGACCATTGGCGGTAGAGTCCAGATGAATAAGCCAGTTATTAGACGCTTGTTGTGGGGCGCGCTTGCTTGCCTCGTTGTGGGCCTACTCCTGGCGCTGGGTCTGCCTGCATTCATTCGATCCCGCATCAATGCGGGCCTGGCCGATATGCAGCAGGGCTATGTCGGCCACGTGGAGCAGGTAAGCATTGACTGGCTCACTCCGGGCGTCACCCTGGAAGAGCTGCGCGTGGACCGTCCCAAGCACGCGCTCGGTGCGCCCTTTCTAGTCGTACAGAGGCTGCAGGTAGTGGTCCTATTTCGCAACCCGGTAGAACCTAGAGTCGGCTTGCGGTTTGTCGAACCTACTGTGAACCTGATCGATGGTCCGACGCCTGCGTCTCAACAGTGGGGACCTCCGTTTACACGGGAAAACTTGCGACAGAAGCTGCCGTTCGATCTGGGCTTTGTTCAGATGGTGGATATGG
>JBKJIA010000598.1:0-2933 GCA_046598735.1 Polyangiales bacterium | reverse complement strand
TTGAAAATCCTCGTGTCGGCGGTTCGATTCCGTCTCTGGGCACCGAAAACCTCGCTTTTTGCGGGGTTTTTTCAATTCTGGCCTCCGCCGCCTTTCCAGTGTCGCGGTCCAATTCGTCCTTCTCGTCCGTATTCTGCACGGGGTTAAGGCTAAAATAAGGCAAAGAGAACTCTCCGAGTTCCGAGGCCAGAAGACGCGCCTGTTCATCAACGGGGATCCGGCCGTAGACGCGCTCCACCATGCGCGAATCAGTGTGGCCCATCATCAGCGCGATCAGGTGCGGCGGGGCGCCGAGGGCGCGTAGCCACGTGGCGAAGGTGCGACGCAGGTCGTTAGGCGACACGCTCTTGAAGGGCAGCGGCGGGACGGACCTGAGCTTCTTCGAGCCGACGTCGGGGCCGTGATCGAAGCCGGGGTTGAGGCGCTTCTCGATGCGCAGACACGCCGCGTCGAGGTCGCGCCTTACGTTTTGCCAAGGGTCGAACAGTGGCTCGCCTGGGCCGCCTGCATGCTCGATCGCGAACTCGAGCAGCGTGTGTTGGTCCTGGCTCACGATCGGCACCACGCGGTGGCGTGAGGCGCGCTTGGTCCCGCGGATGAGCACGCGGGTGTGATCTTCGTTGATGTCTTCGAGGTGGCGAGGATGAAGGCGACGCGGGCCGCGCGGTCGGATGTGAGCTCGGCTAACAGGTCGCGTGCCTCCTCGTAGCTGAGGGCGCGTTCGCGGGGCTTGTACTCCGGCGAGAATGCGACCGGGAAGATCGAGGCTACGTCACCCTTCCAAATGCCGGAGCGCAGCCAATGGCCGGCCTTACTCTTGTAGAAGCTGACGGTGCTCGCGCTCTTGCGACCTGCGGCGGCTTGCTCCTGCCGATCTGTAATCAACAGCGATAGCGCATCGTTCAACGTCGCTTGGGCCGTGGTTGTGTGATCTGGATCTGCGGCGTCTCTTTCCCATTGCCGCGCGACGGCTTCGGGCGCCTTCTTGTCCGTGCACCGAGTGCTGCGCCTGATCCTGTCGGCGCCCGTCTTGATGTCTGCGTACCAGGTACTTCCGATTCTAAAGAGTCGCATTTGAAAACCTCCTTGGCGCACATTTCCCAGATCTCAACGGGCACTCGCAGAAGACCGGCTCCTCAGAGACTCATAGGGCCAGGTACCCTTGTTTTTGTGACAGCAATTGTGCGCGGAAGGCGGAGCGAGGCTCGCTGGGCTACTTCGCTGGAGCGACGCGGAGCCTTTCTGAGCCCCAGCGCAGAACGACGCTGCTCACGCTGGCGTCGATCGGGACGCTCTGATCGGCGAGATGGTAGTAGGCGCGAACCACGTCGGCGGGCCACTGCTTTGGGCCAGAAGGCCGTCTGCACAAGGTAAGCTTCGTGCGCGATCCGGAGGGCCTGGTAGTACGCGGCCACCACTGCGGAAGGTGAGAGGGCATGGTAGGTAGGGACTCTGAAATTCGTGAGCCCCTGAATCACGTGTACGAGTTCGTGTTCGATGATGGAACGCTTCGCCCGAACACTTGTGACAACCAGAGCTCGAAGCGGGCTTCGATGTGCAGGTTGTAGAAGTCGATGACCTTACGGTTTGTGAGGCGACCCAGCGCGGCGAGGTAGCGGCGATGCGTGGGGTAGGGTGGGCGGCGGGATCGCGAAAAAGAACGCGCAAGTCCGCGATGTGGACCGAGCCTCAGAAGCTGTGCGAAGGGCTTGCGCCCACCGGCTTCAACGATGGAGTTACTGCGTCCCG
Source organism: Polyangiales bacterium (assembly GCA_046598735.1). Taxonomy (GTDB): domain Bacteria; phylum Myxococcota_A; class Polyangia; order Polyangiales; family DASUME01; genus DASUME01. Next base: position 1,184 of record JBKJIA010000598.1, on the reverse strand, counting down.
ACCTCGCGCAAGGCAAGACGTCGTTCTACAAGATGAGCAACGGCGACCTTACTATGTACGGCCGCGCGCAGTACCTTGAGCTTCAGTCCCCTCTCCGGCTCGTCTACACCCAGCAGTTCTGTGATGAGCACGAAGCCATCTCGCGCCACCCCCTCTCGCCGATCTGGCCCGAGACCATGCCCGCCACGGTGACGTTCGCGGCCGAGGGGCCCTCGAGGACGCGCGTCACGGTGCAATGGCAACCTTACGGTGCAGGCGCCTGCCAGCAAGGTGTGACATGCCAGCTTGGGCCGTGCCCAAACCGAGTGACCACTTGTGCCAACTACGAGCGGATTCGCAAGTCTGTGTGCTTGGATAGTCGACGCTGCAGGCAAGCCCTACACCGCCACCACCAGTGCCCACCCAAATGGCATTTGGACGGATCTCGCGATGCTTTCTGGAAACTTTAGTCATCCACTAAACTACAGCGACGCGCACGCGCGCGCGCGGCCTCGCGTGACATGGCGATGGGTGCAGTGTTTGACCACAATCCATGTGTCGAGCGCCACATCCCACACAACGGTGCTACGGAGGAGGGTATGTCGAGACCCGATCTCAATCTGCTCGTTGCCCTCGACGTTTTGCTAGCGGAAGGCAGCGTTGCACGCGCAGGCAAGCGGCTTTCGCTGAGCCCTTCGGCCATGAGCCGCACGCTCTCGCGCTTACGTGAAGCCACGGGCGATCCACTGCTTGTCCGGGCCGGACGAGGCCTCGTCCCTACGCCGCGCGCGCTTGCGCTTCGAGGGAGAGTGGGCCAACTCGTCCAGGAAGCGGCAGCCGCACTTGGCCCGGCTGAAGCGGTTGATCTCCAGCACCTCGTCCGTACGTTCACGTTGCGCACGAGCGAGGGGTTTGTGGAGACCTTCGGGCCCCGCTTGATCGAGCGCGTCGGCCGCGAGGCACCGCGCGTGCGACTGCGCTTCATGCAGAAGATACACAAAGACAGCCGCCCACTTCGCGAGGGCAGCGTCGACCTGGAGACCGGCGTCGTCGAGAAGACGACGGGACCGGAGGTACGCACACAAGCCCTGTTTCGAGATCGTTGGGTGGGCGTAGTGCGAGCGGGGCACCCTCTCAGTAAGGGTCGGGTCACGCCCGCCCGGTACGCGAGTGGTAAGCACATCAGTGTGTGGCGAGGTGACTCG
>JBKJIA010000522.1:0-17601 GCA_046598735.1 Polyangiales bacterium | reverse complement strand
TCACCGGCAACCGTGGGCAAACCAACTACGCCGCCGCCAAGGCGGGCTTGATCGGCGCCACCAAGTCCCTCGCAAAAGAACTCGCCAAGCGTCGGATCACGGTCAATGCTGTCGCTCCAGGTCTGATCGACACCGAGATGTTAGCGGGGGCGCCCGTCGAAGAAATCGTCAAGCAAATTCCGATGGGCAGAGTAGGCACGGCCGCTGAAGTAGCGGACTTGGTCGCGTTTCTTGCAAGCGCCAAGGCCAGCTACATCACCGGCCAAGTGATCGGAATCAACGGAGGTTTGGCATGAGCAATCGCCGCGTGGTGGTGACAGGTGTGGGCATCGTCAGCCCCATCGGGAACTCGCTGACAGCTGCGAGCGCGTCGCTGCGCGAGGGTCGACACGGCATCGTGCGCAGCGAGAGCTGGAGCAACATCGAACATCTGCGTACGCGACTGTCAGCGCCGGTGGTGGGCCTCACCCTCAGCTATCCGCGCAAGAAAGTGCGCACGATGGGACGTGTGGCGTTGCTCAGTTTAGCGGCCACCGAACAGGCGCTGGCGCAATCAGGCCTGCCAGTAGACGTGTTGCATCGCCCGAGCACGGGCATCGCCTATGGCAGCACGCATGGCTCCTCGAGTGCGAACGAAGAATGGTCGCAAAAGATCCTGGGCTCGAAGAGTCTCGCGGGCATTCAATCGACCGAATACATCAAGTTTATGAGCCACACCTGCGCTGCGAACTTGGCGATCTATTACGGCGTGACCGGGCGCGTGATCTCCACATGCTCAGCTTGCGTGAGCGCAAGCCAGGCCATCGGCACCGGCGCAGAAACAATTCGCGCAGGTCGCGCAGACATCATGATTTGCGGCGGCGCAGAAGAACTGCACGTCAGCCACGCCGCTGTGTTCGACATCATGTATGCGACGGACTCTCGACATAACGACGTGCCCGATCGCGCCTCGCGTCCCTTCGACAAACAGCGCGATGGACTCGTGGTCGGTGAGGGGGCAGGCACGCTCGTGCTCGAAAGCTACGAACACGCTTCGGCACGCGGCGCGACCATCCTGGCAGAGGTGTTGGGCTACGGGACCAACTGCGACGGCACGCACGTGACAAGCCCTTCGCAAGCCGGCATGGCAGGTGCGATGAAGCTTGCGCTTGCAGATGCTTCGCTCGCGGCTTCAAGCATCGATTACGTAAATGCGCATGCAACAGCCACAGAAGTGGGTGACATCGCGGAGAGTCATGCGACGGCGCTGGTGCTGTCCGATCAGGTGCCGATAAGCTCCACCAAAAGCTTTACCGGTCATACGCTCGGTGCGTGTGGGGCGATCGAAGCGGCGTTCTGCATCGCGATGATGCGCGAAGGCTTCATGGCGCCCAATCGCACGCTCGAAGCCGTCGATGAACGCTGCGCGCACCTTGCGTATGTTGGACGCGAAGCGCGCGACGCCAAGCTGCGCATTTGCATGAGCAACAACTTTGCTTTTGGCGGCATCAATACTTCGCTGATCCTGGGACTTGTATGAACGATGTGATCATTATCGGCGCCGGTCCCGGAGGCGCGACCGCAGCCGCATTGCTGGCAAAAGCCGGCGTCGATGTGCGCTTACTCGACAAAGAACATTTCCCGCGTTTTCACATCGGCGAATCGCTGCTGCCCTGCGATCTGCAGCTGTTCGATAGGCTCGGTATGGACATGGAAGCGCAAGGCTTTCTCTACAAGGGCGGCGCTGAGTTTTTCGATGAACGCACCGGTGAGCACGCGGAGTACTTGTTCAAGGATGGCCTGCCCGGCACGCCCGCTTACGCATACCAAGTCGAGCGAGCCAAGTTCGATGCACATGTCGTCGATCGTGCGCGCGTGGCCGGCGCCAAGGTCGAGTTAGGTGTGCGCGTCAGTCAGATCGAAAGCACGCAAGACTTCGTAAACGTCCAAACTGCAGACGGTACGTTGCAGGCGCGCTACGTGATCGACGCCACCGGACAAGATGCCCTGTTTGCGCATCGGGAAAAGTCCATGCAGCGCATCGATGACTTTGGTCTGGCCGCTGTATTTCGCCACTTTGACGGCCTATCGGACGCGGTATGGCAGGAGCTCGCCAAGGACGGCCAAGGCAACATTCGCGTGTTGATCGTGGACGACGGTTGGGTCTGGATCATCCCGCTGAACGAACGTCGCATCAGTGTTGGCGTGGTGACGCGCAATCGCAGTATTGACGGGCAATTGTTTGATGACACCTACTCCGCCTCGCCGATGCTGCAACGGTTGACGCAAGGTTGCAGCAAGACCGAGCTGCGTATCATCCGCAACTTCAGCTACCGCAACAGTAAGACGCGGGGCTCGCGCTGGGCATGTCTTGGGGACGCTGCGCTGTTCTTGGATCCCGTGTTTTCGTCCGGCGTATCCCTGGCCATGTTGGGCGGCGAGCGTTTGGCAGACGCGCTTGCGCCCGCCCTGGCGAACCACACCGAAGCCGACCCTGACCTTACGCGTCCCGTTTTCGAACATATGGCGCTCGCTTACACCACGTTCGGCAGCTTGGTGGGCGCGTTCTATCAAACCAAGATCGTAGAGCACATGTTCTTTGCGCGCGAGCCCGATCCCGCCTTGCGCGCAGGCCTCATCAGCACCCTGGCAGGTGACGTATGGCGCGACGACAATCCATTCCAGAAGATGTTGCTGAGCAGCAAACGGCGTAGATTCGAGCCCTACGCGCCCGAATGAACGCGCGCGCATGCACGAACGCTTGCACGAACGCTTGCACGAACACTGGGCGATGCCGCGACCTTACTTTGCTTTTGCCCATTCGCGCACGACCGCCGCGTACTTCCCCACGGACTTTTTCGCCTGTGATTCGAGCGTCACGATCGTCTCCATCGGGATTTTCTTCGACGCCCAACGAATGAGCCAATCGGGAAGACTTCCGCCCGGATCCAGGTTCACCTGATAGTCGACCGACGTGCTCTTGTCGTCAACCGCGCGGATGTGAAAGTAGGAATCGCAAGTCTTGACCCGCACGATGCCGTCGAGTTCCGCGGTCTCGTTGGGCGCACACAGCAGGCGAATGTGGAACTCGCTGCCGGGCTTCACGACCTGGACCATACGCTTCATGATCATGTCGCGATCATTGACGGGCCAGGGTGTATCGGTGCGCGTGTAGATGAGCTGCGTGCGTGGGTCGACCACGCGCAATACACGCACTTCGTCGGCGCCCTTCGCCCACCTGGTTGCGCCCGGCGCATCCAAAATGACGGCGAGCACATCGAGCACGCGGCCCTGAATGACGCCTTGGCCGCGTAAGGTGGGTAGGTCGCGGCCGGGTTCATCGCGCGCGGTCACTTTGATGCCGCGCCCTTCGTCGATCACTCGCCAGTCACTCTCGGCATAGGCGCTCGCGGCAGCGATCATGAAGGCCCCTGCACTGAGCGCCGCCACAAGCCGTGTGCGGTTACGATTTCCATTCATGAGCGTCCCCCGGGAAGCGATGCCTAAAGCAATTGTTGCACGATACTTTCTATCTCTAGCCGATAGCCATACCAACCGTTGTCGATCGTCACGTGAGTCGACACAAGTGGCGCTTTTGGACCCCCGTACGTGATGCGGATGTACCCAGACGGGTGCTGATCCAAGCGCTCGAAAGTACGCTGCTTGAGCACGCTTTGTGACCAACGCTCGACGACACGCTCAGGTCCATCGGTGCCGGCGTACACGCCTTCGCTGGCGCCGGCAGGAAGGTTGCGAAAGAACACGCGATGCACGTCTTCGAGAATGTGCACCGGGTCAAACGGCAGCTCGCGGTCCACCAACTTGGTAAAGGTATAGTTCACGCCACGCTGGCTGAGCACGAAGGCGCGCGAGCCAAACGGTGTCAGGCCGATGATCGTCAACTCGCCCTGACTAACCTGAAGCACGCACTCGAAGTCGAAATGCTTCCCTTGGTATTCGCCGCGCAGCTGCTGCCTGAGCAACATGGGCGGACCCAGGCGCTCCGAGGAAACGAGCGTCGCGTGCGGCGCCTGCGCAGAGATCGGACGCGGCGGCGTGGCGCAAGCGACCCCGAGCAAAGAAGAGAGCAGCAGGGCTAGGCACGTGGCCTGCGTACGCGAGCATGGCGGAATGGTCACCTTACCCTCCGATCCGAAAGAGCCGGGCTCGCTCCGGACTATCGAAGGACTTGCGTAAGACCACACTGCTGAAGACCGTAAGGGTTTCATCACCATTCGCGTCGACTAAACGCATGCGCAATACTGTCGCGCCTACGCCTTCGAACTCCATCAGACGTACGAGCTTGAGCAATGGGTCGCGCGTCGGAGTGGCCACGATGCGCCATCCATCACCCGCGCGCGTTTCGAGCGTAAGCTTGGCGGCGCGCTCGAGCGCGGCCTTGTCGCCCGACAAGACGCCGATGAACGCATCCGCCAATACGGACAGTGCGGGCTGCCCTGCGATGCTCGCGCTCTCTACGTGCGACTTGTCGCCGAAACTGAGCTTGTCGCCCTCGAGCAGCACACTCGACGCAAGCGGCTTGCGCGTATGTCGTACCAGAGAGCGCGGCTTCTGATAGTAAACATCCCCTTCGCTGATCAAGGGCATGGCGAGCAGCGCGATCCGCTTTTCTTCGCGAAAGTGTGCAGAGACCGCCTCGACTGCGCGCAACTTGCCGAGTAGGACCGCGAGCGCTGAATCAGCGTTGCCGTTCGCCTGCGCGCTCTGGGGCCAAGCCAGAGCGACGAGCAGAGTCAGACTCAAAAGGCTGCGAATCACGATCGGCTGCTCCTCAAGCTGGCTCAGTCACAGCTCCAAGCGGTAGATCACGTCGACGGATCAAGTCGAGCACGGCTTCAATGTCGCCGTCCAGGGGACGATCTTGCACCAATCTAGCCGCATGGGCGCGTACAGCCGCACCCACGGACCGAATCGGGGCCGGCGCTTGCGCAAGACCGCGCCACTCCACCGCTTGGGTGGCTGCTAGTAAGTGGATCGCGGCCACCGTCTCCGTCAGGTCGAGGATGCGGCACCAGTCGAGCACAGCGATCGAGCCCATGCTGACTTTGTCCTGATTGTGCCCTTCGGTGCTGCGACTAAATACGCTGGCGGGCATACACAATTTGAGCGCTTCTGCCGTAAGCGCCGATGCGCTGATCTCCATCGCCTTGAACCCGTGATGCGCAAAACGCTCAGCTCCGTCGACGCCCACGAGATTCTCGGGAAGACCGCCATTGGTAGCAGGCTCATTGAGCAGCACGAGCTGACGATCCATCAGGTCCGCTAGGTTTGCGACCTGAGTCTTCAAGGTATCGGCCACCATCGCGATGTGGCCGCCATAAAAGTTGCCACCGTGCAACACGTCGCCGGTGTCGGGATCCACGAGTGGATTGTCGCTCGCGCCGTTGATCTCGGTTTCGATGATGCGACGGGCAAATGGTAAGGTATCGAGCAGTACCCCGATGACGTGCGGCGCACAGCGAACCGAATAGCGCTCTTGAATGCGTGCTTCGCGCAAGGGTGGCTTATCGCCCTCTTCGAGATCAGCACGCAGCCATGCCGCACAAAGCGCTTGGCCGGGATGGGCTTTGGCGATGAACAAGCGCGCATCGAAATGATTGCGCTGTCCTTCCATTGCGTACACAGCCATCGAGGTGAGCAGCGACGAAACGCGCGCGAGCCAAAGCGAGCGTTCGAACGCCAAGCATGCCAGCGCACCCATGACGGATGTGCCATTCATGATCGCGAGGCTCTCCTTGGGCCCCAGCACGATGGGCTCGATGCCGGCCTCACTCAGTACGGCGCGCGCGCGCGAAATATGACCGTGATGCCAAGCATCGCGCTCACCCGTGAGCAGCGCCGCCACGTACGACAAAGGCGTGAGGTCGCCGCTTGCCCCAACCGAACCACGCGAGGGCAACACGGGCGATACGCCTGCTTCGATACACGCGACAAGACGCTCGAGCACCACGGGTCGTACGCCCGAATAGCCGGCCGCAAGCGACGCCAAACGCACCAGCATGACGGCGCGCGACTCTTGTTCGCTCAGCATCGGACCCACGCCGCAACCGTGATAACGCGGCAGATTTTGAGCTAGCAAAGCCGCTTGCGCTTCGGGCACTGCATTGCGCACGGAAGCTCCGAAGCCTGTGTTCACACCGTAAGTAGGGACGCGTTCCTTGAGCCGGCTTGCGATGATCGCTGCACCGCGCTCGATCCGAGCTTGAAACGCGGGCGCGTCGCTCAAGGCGACCTTACTTTGTTTACGCGCGACGCTGCCGACCGCTTCGATCGTCAATGGCTGGGCGCCTACCAGGCACGTTGGCTCGCGCTCCTCACTCATGACTTACTCCAAATGTGGCTGCGCTCGCAAAGTGAAGCAGGCCCGACGACGCGATTTCTTGGTCGCAGCTCAAAGTGAATTCGACAAGCTCAGGACGCTTGCGCGTCACACTCAGCATCAGCGTTTCGCCAGGGGTGATCGGACGCTTGAACTTGACGCGGGTGACGCGCACCACGGTGCCAAGCTCAGGCCATCGCCTGCGCGCCTCGGCCAACGCTAGATAGCGCAGCTGCACCACGCCGGGCAGGATGGGTTCACCGTCAAAATGTCCGCGAAAGAAGCCAGAATTCAACGGAATTTCAACGCGCATGCGGCTCTGAGCGTCAGCGTCGGTAACCAGGCTGCGGGGGAACGTCCAGCTATCGAACAAAGCGAGCAGTGCTGCCCGGCTGACCTTACCCGCAGCATTACGTGGTAAAGCACTTACGATGCGGAAGCGTCGCGGCACCACGACGGGGTCGACGTGGATCGTAAGGTGCTGGCGCAGAGCGTCGTTCGTGAGGGCGTCGCCTTCGACCACCGCGAGCAAGCTCGTGCCACGCACGACGTCGCCCGTTTCTGCAAGCACCCGTGCATCGCGCACGCCTTCGATGCTGCGCAGGCGCGCTTCCAGTTCGCCCAGATCGACGCGTCGACCCCCTACTTTGACCACCGCATCCAAACGCCCCAGATGCTCGAAACCATCTGCCACGAGTCTGATTCGATCTTGCGTCGCCATGGGCTGAATGACCTTGGCAGAAAGCCAAGGCGAAGCCACGTGCATCGCGCCCCGATCATCGGCGCTGACGATCACGCCGGGCAATGGTGTCCAGGGCGCCAGAGCGGACTCGCGGGCTGCGACGCCACCTGTTTCGGTGGAGCCCAAAACCTGAGTAATGATCATCCCGCGTGCAGACAATGCGTCGGCGACTTCCGTGAGCAGTGGACCGCCCGACGAAAACACGCGTCGAAACGGATTGCGCATCCAGCCGTCTGCTTGCGCCAGTGAACGCAGATGCGGGGGCACGGCGACCAGGACGTTCGCTTGCTCGCGTTCGGCACTCAGCATCAGGTCCGACGGTAAGAGCGGGGAGCTCCGACTCATCGCGCCCCCGGCGCAAAGCGGAACCAGCACCCCAAATAACAGACCGTAAATATGATGGGGCGGCACGGCAGCGAGCACGCGACAGCCCGATAGGCAAAAGTGCTGTGCAAGTACGGTCGCTTCATCGAGCAGCTGGGCGAGTGACTTCTCGTGACCTTGCGGCTCACCCGTGCTCCCTGAGGTGAACGCAATGACGGCAATCGCCTTACGATCGAGCCCGAGTTGAAGCGCGCATGGGGTCGCGACTGCTGCGGCCTCGGCCTTGCGCACGTCGCTGCCAAGCGGCTGATCGCGATCATGCAGCAGCGCCACGGCATCGAGCTTGCGCACCAAGCTATGAACGGTTTCGTCTTGTCCGTTCGAAGGTAAGGCGACGCGCAAACCAAGCGACCACGCAGCCAGCAAAGCCGCCGCGAAGTAGTAGCGATCACTGCAAGCAAGCACCACGCAATCGCCCCGTTTTGCATGCGCTAAATCGGCGGTGATCGCATGCGCGCACCTCTCCAAATCGCGGCGCGTTCTTGGCCCCACTCCGCCAAAAGCCACCAGCGCATCCTGCGCATGCTGCTGCAGGAGCGCGTTCATGGCAGCGCCCCTGAATGCGGCGGAAACACGCGCGACAGGATGCGGTCGTGGAGGCCGGCCCCGTACTCCCGAAAACGTGCCTTACGCGTGATGTATTCGACCGTTGCCACGACGCCGATCAGACCGTAAGCAATCGCGCCTGTATACAAGGTCCACAGCCACAAGGGTCCGCGCACAGCGAAATAAGCGCTGAGCAGAGCATTGCTGACGAAGAACGCGCACCAGACCTTCGTGACCGACCGACAGTAAGCTATTTGTGCGGCCGAGAGTGCTGGCTGCTGCATGCGTGCAAAGCGTTCTACGATCGGAGTAGACCGTAAGGATGATGCAAACTGCGCGAGCAAGAGCGCGTTGATCAGCACGGGCACACACAGCACCACGCGTTTGTCATTGAGCAGCGCGGACAACCCGGCCACAAGCATGATGCTGAGTGGCACGCGCACGGCCACGAATAGGTCTTCTTTGCGCGCATTGCGCCACTTGAGCGCAAAGGTCGGCGCGAGCAAGAGCAGCATCAAAAGCCCCACGCCGCGCGCGTTGAAGCGTGTCAATCCGACGTAGATGGCGACGGGGTATCCCACGACCAAGAGCGTGTTCAAGACAGCGAGCAGCTTGGCGGTGCGCGTCATGGGCCCCGAATCTTTGTGCTTAGGCCAGCTTCCCGGGCGCCCGCTCGGACGCCCGCTCGGACATGCGAGCCACGAGCTCGACTGTGTCACCGACTGTGCGCAGCTTGCGCAAATCGTCTTCGTCCACGCGCGCTTCCGTCATGTCCTGGATGCGGACGGCCATGTCGATGGCATCGATGCTATCGAGCTCGAGGTCATCCATCAAACGTGCTTCGAGCGTGATGCGCTCGGGTGCCACTTCGAAATACTCGATCAAGGTCGCGCGTATCTGCGCGAAGATTTCTTCTCGGCTCATCGACATATCACCCGCGGGTTTTGTGTTGCGCCACGTGCGCCGCAAGGCTGACCACGCTGCGAAAAATCTGCTTGTTGCGCTCGTCCTCAGCTTCGATCTTCACGCCGAACTTTTTATCGATGGCGATCGCGAGTTCGAGCGCATCGATGGAATCGAGAGCCAGCCCTGAACCAAACAGGGGAGCCTCATCTTCGATCTCAGAGGGCTCGATATCTTCGAGCATGAGCGACTCCACGATCAGAGTCTTCAGCGCAGCAGTGAGGCCGTCGCTCATCGGCGGACCTGACGAATCAAGCTCATGCTTAAACCTCTGCTTCCGAGTTTTGGGCCAGCCTACTGGCAAAATCGGCCCGAACCTCACGGCAGACGAGCGCTGGGTCGCGATCTTTCATTGAGATCGCTGGGTCGATATTCACGGTGAGTGTTGGACAGCGCAAGGGGTGAAGCCACACGGGCGTGCCTTTGCCGAGTGCAGGCGGCTCGCAGCGCAAAAACAACGGCACTAACGGCACACCAGCACGCTGGGCTACCTCAAAAGCACCACGGCGCAGCTTATGTATGCCGCCGGCTGGCGAGCGCGTACCCTCAGGAAAGATCAGTACGGAAAAACCCTCCGTAAGACGCTCGGACAAGGCATCGAGCACGGTCTTACCGGACATCAGACTACCGTCGCCCGCGCTTACGTGTCCACAGCTGCGCAGCAATCGGCCCACGAGTGGATTGTCGACCAAGCTGGCTTTCACGACGCAACACAGATGGGGCATGCGCGCGATGAGCGCTGTTACGTCGAGCAAAGACGGATGGTTTGCGATCACCACGCAAGGCTCAGATGGCAGCTCGACGCCCGCATAACGCGCGCGATACAGCGTGGTTCGCTCGAGCATGTTGAGAAACCAACGCCAGGCCGTTGCGACATACGTTTGCATCGCGCGCCTACGTGCCAGCCTGTCGCGCTCACGTATCAGCACCCACGGTACGAGCAGCCAAGCCAGTCCGAACGCCCCTAGCCAGAACATCGCGATCGCAAGCGCCACGCCCATGCCACGCATGAAGCGGACGATGCGCTCACCCGGACCTGGCGAGGCCACGCGCGCTGCGCTTTGTGCCTCAAGCTGTGCTTGGTCTGCTGCTTCTTTTGCTCGAAGAACGGCCATGGCCGCGTTCCCACTTGCACCGGTAAATATGGCTGGCGCAAACAAGACTTTTGTCACGGAGCGGACCGCGCCGCAAGGCCTACACCAGGCGCAGAACGCTTTGAATACGCCCGGTTTTTAGCGCCCCTCGAACTCTGGCTTGCGCTTCTCTACGAAGGCGCTGACACCTTCACGCATATCGAACGACGTGGCGTGGGCCTCGCTTGCGATGAGCTCCAAACGCAAGCCTGCATGCAGGGGTTGCTCAAGGCCGTCGTGCACGATCTGCTTCACGCGTCGCAACATGAGCGGACTCTTTTCGCCGATGCGTTCAACAACCTCGTCCACGCGCGCCACGAGCCTGTCTGCGGGCAGCACTTCGTGCACGAAACCGCAGGCTACAAATCTCTCAGCGAGTAACATTTCGCCTGTGAATAATAGATATTTTGCGAAGTTGAGCCCCAGCTTGCGCGGCAGACGCTGACTGTTTCCGCCGCCTGGCAACAGCCCGTAGTTCGCATGCACGTCGCCGATCTTCGCTTTCTCCGATGCGAACACCAGGTCTGCACAAGCTACGAACTCGAGGCCTCCCGCGAGTGCCATACCATTGACCGCAGCGATCACAGGCTTCGGAAAGGCCTCGATGCGGTTCAGCAACAGGTTGAGATTTTCGAGCAGCACCGTGCGCGGATCGCGCGCTCCCTTGCCCATGCCTTGATCGACAAAACCGAGATCGCCACCTACGCAAAAGGCGCGGCCGGCACCCGTGAGCACGAGCACCATCAGATCGCGATCGCTTTCGACGATGTCGAGAATCTCGCCCATCTCGCGCACCATCACGGGGTCGAACACGTTGAGCTTCTCGGGGCGGTTGAGCGTGAGCCAGGCACCACGACCGCGTCGCTCCAAGGTTACCGTTGTGAACGTTGGGTCTGCCGCCACCTGTGCCTCCTTGGTATTGCTGTTCACGGTCTGTGGGCTCAACTATCTGAAATCTTTCAGAACGGGCGCCTGTAAGTGAAACAGCGCTTGACTCATTTGAACAGTCGGTAAATTAATAGACCGTTCGTTCACCCAAGGCAATATCGGGGGCAGTCTCCTCCGCACAACCTCTGGTCTGACGAGTTTTTTTACGCCGCACGGCACAGCTCGGCACCCAGGCCGCGCGGCAGACACCCCAGCCGAGCACACGAGGCAACACCGTGAGCGCAGACGTGAAGGCGAACGAGGCGAGAGCAGACAAGTTGCTCGATCTGACCGGTAAGGTCGCGCTGGTGACCGGCTCGGGCCAAGGCGTGGGCCGAGGCATCGTGATGATGATGGCTGCGCATGGCGCCAAGGTCGTAGTGAACGACTATGTCGAAGAGCGTGCAGAAGCGGTGGCCAAGGAAATCAACGATGCCGGCTTCACGGCGATTGGGGTACAGGGCGATGTCACGGACTACCCGGGCGTGGTCAAGATGGTTGACGAAGCCTCGAAAAAGATCGGCGCCATCGACATCTTGGTAAACAACGCGGGCAACGGCGGCGCAAACCTGCAGCTCAACGAAGCTCAGCCTTTCTGGAACACCGAACCAGAAGAATGGAAGAACTGGTTCGGCACCAACCTTTACGGTGTGTTGAACATGTCGCGCGCGGTGTTGCCGTCGATGATCGAGCGCAAGTGGGGACGCCTGATCACGATTACGTCGGATGCAGGCCGTACGGGCGAGCCGCATTTGGCGGCGTATTCTTCCGCAAAAGCGGGTGCCGCTGGTTTCATGCGCGCCATGGCAAAAGCCGGCGGACGGTACGGTGTGACGTCGAACTGCATCGCACTCGGTGGCGTCGATACGCCCGGAGGACGCACGGTGTTGAAGGACGATGCGGCCATCGCCAGCATGCTCAAGCACTACATCATTCGTCGTGTGGGCAGGCCCAGTGATGCCGCGGTGATGTCGCTGGTCCTCGCATCCGAAGCGGGGCCTTGGCTCACAGGACAAACCTATCCCGTCAACGGCGGCTATTCGTTCGCAGTCTGATCTCTTACTGAGTCGATGCGCGTGCGCGCGGCGGAGGCCCCCTTGACCAAGAACAAACCGAGCGCGAAAGGCGATGCAAGCCAGCTGCTTGAGCTGTATTGCCGCATGCAGCTTATCCGTCAGGCTGAGCAAAAGCTGAGCGAGCTATTCGCGGACGGTGAGATCCCGGGCTTCATCCACCTGAGTATTGGCCAAGAGGCCATCGCAGTCGGCGTGGGCAACGCGCTCACGGACAAAGACACTCTCGCATCCAACCATCGCGGTCATGGTCATACCTTGGCCAAGGGCGTGGATCTCGATCTGTTCTTTCTCGAGATCATGGGTAAGGCCGAGGGGCTATGTAAGGGGCGCGGCGGCTCCATGCATGTTGCGGACTTGTCGGTCGGTATGCTGGGCGCGAATGGCATCGTGGGTGCGGGCATTCCGATCGCGGTCGGCAGCGCGCTGGCACACCAGGTGCGAAAGACCGGGGGCATTGCGAGCGTGTACTTTGGCGATGGCGCGTTGGCAGAGGGCGTGTTTCACGAAAGCCTCAACCTCGCCGCACTATGGAAGCTGCCGGTATTGTTCATCTGCGAGAACAACGGCTGGAGCGAGTTCTCGCCTACGCATAAGCAGTTCAATGCACCTGTCACCAAGCTTGCCGAAGTGTTCGGCATTCACGCCGAGAAGATCGACGGCGGCGATGTGCAGCTCGTGAGTGACACTGCCAAGCGCTTGGTGGCAGACGCGCGCAAGGGCGCGCCGCAATTGCTCGAATGCATCACCTTTCGGCACCGCGGACACTTCGAAGGCGATCCGCAAAAGTATCGCGAAAGTAAGGAGCTCGATGCCGCGCGCAAAGAGGATCCGCTAGTGCGCGCCGAGATCGTACTGCGTACGCAAGGTGTGACGGAAGCTCAGGTCGAAGACATCCGCACTGAGATCAAAGCGCGCGTGGAACAAGCGGTGGCTAAGGGTCGTGCGGGCACGGACCCCACCTTCGAAAGCACACTCGATGGCGTGTATGCGAGGTCGAACCATGGCTGAGACGCGTTTTGCAAAAGCGATTGGTAAGGCGCTCGAAGATGCGATGGCGGCCGACGCCAATGTGATCTTGTTTGGTGAAGATGTGGGCGGTGCGGGCGGTCCCTTTGGTGTTACGCGCGGTCTGTTTCAGCGCTTTGGCGAAGAGCGCGTGCGCGACACGCCGATAAGCGAAGCGGCCATCGCCGGTGCTGCGGTCGGTGCTGCACTCACGGGCTTGCGTCCGGTGTTCGAGATCATGTTCATGGACTTCTCGACGTTGACGATGGACGCGCTTGTGAATCAGGCGGCCAAAGCGCACTTCATGTTCGGTGGTCAAGCTTCTGTACCACTCGTCATGCGCACCCCGCACGGCGGTGGCGTGAACGCGGGGCCGCAGCATTCGCAATGTCTTGAAGCTTGGATGGCGCACATTCCGGGCCTCAAGGTCGTCATCCCGTCGACCTGCGCGGATGCTTACGGTCTGTTGCGCAGCGCGATCGACGATCCGGATCCCGTCATTTTCATCGAGCACAAAGCCCTTTACGGCATGAAGGGCGACCTCGACGAGAATCCGCAGCTTGTTCCAATTGGTAAGGCTCGGATCGCGCGCGAAGGCACGCATGCGACGGTCGTGTGTTACGGGGCACTGGTGCAAGAGTCGCTAAAGACCGCGGCGGAGCTCGAAAAAGAAGGTATATCGCTGGAAGTCGTCGACTTACGATCACTGCAGCCTTGGGATGAAGCCACCGTGCTGGCCTCCCTGCAGAAGACTCACCATCTCGTGATCGCGCACGAAGCGGTCACGGCGTTCGGGCCGGGCGCAGAAATCGCTGCACGCATGGCTGATATCGCATTCGATGAACTGGATGGTCCGATCGTTCGCGTTGGCGCGCCGTTCATGCCAGTGCCGTTTGCCAAATCATTGGAAGCTCGCTTCCGCCCTAACCACGCGGGCGTCATTGCCGCGGTCAAGAAAACGCTGGAGTAAGGTCATGAGCGATTCGCCTATCCTTGAAGAGATTCGTGGTGCCGTCGGCATCCTGACCATCAACCGTCCCAAGACGATGAACGCGTTGAACGGTGAGGTGATCGACGCGCTTGAGGCCGCCCTCACGCGCTTTGAAAAGAACGAAGCCGTACGAGTGATCGTGTTCACGGGCGCTGGTGAAAAAGCGTTCATCGCAGGTGGCGATATCGCGGATCTGAACTCACGGCGCGGGCTCAAGCATTATCTCGAGTTCGCCGAGCAGATTCATCGCGTGTTTCGCCGCGTGGAGGTGTGTGACAAGCCCACGATCGCGGCCGTCAATGGTTGGGCGCTTGGTGGGGGCACGGAGCTCTTACTGTGTACGGACATCCGTTTTGTCGCAGACAGCGCCAAGCTCGGTGTGCCTGAAATCACGCTCGGTCTGTTCCCCGGTGCGGGCGGATCGCAGCGTATGATTCGTCAGCTGCCCTTGTGTAAGGCCAAAGAGCTGATGTTCATGGGCGATCAGATCACGGCGCAGGAAGCGCTGCAAATCGGTCTCGTCAACAAAGTCGTCGCCAAAGACGAGCTGCTCGGCTTTTCGATCGCATACGCCGAGCGGCTGGCGCTCAAGTCGCCGCTGGTGCTCAAGATCTTGAAGCGTGCCCTGCGCGATGGCAGCGACATGCCGTTGAGCGCCGCGCTTGGCCATGAGCAGGCGATGATCGGTCTGGTGCTCGACACGGACGATGCGCACGAAGGCACCGGCGCATTTCTCGAAAAGCGTAAGGCTGAGTTCAAGGGCAAGTGAGCATGTCCATCGACCTCGTGATGCCCAAGCTCGGGCTGACCATGACCGAAGGCCTGATTCAGGAATGGGTGGCTAAGCCCGGCGCTGCCTTCAAAGCAGGCAACGTGTTGCTCGTGGTCGAGACGGAGAAGATTGCGAACGAGGTCGAAGCGGTTGCAGACGGCGTGCTCGATGCCGTGTTGATCGCTGCGGGCGAGACCGTGCCTTGCGGTGCTGCGATCGCAAAGTGGACACCTGCGGGCAATGTGTTGGCTCCGCCTCCGGACGGAGCTGGGCCGGCTGTTGCGCAACGCAGCGTGGGACAGCGCCTCATCGCGACGCCCTATGCCCGCAAGCTCGCACGCTCCCTCAATGTGGATCTTGCGACCATTGCCGGCTCAGGCCCGCGCGGACGCATCAAGGGGCCGGACGTCCAAGCGGCGCGTACCCATGCGCCGGCAGCGTCGCAACAGACTCAGGTTGCCGTAGCGCCTGTCGCGAACACTCAGATCGCGGTGTCCGCACCGAGCAGCGCGACGCGGCGCCCCGCGACGTCCTTCGAAAAGACTACGGCGGAGCGTCTGACGGCGGCCAAGCAGGTACCGCATTTTTATCTCGCAACGGAGATCGAAGTCAGCGAGCTCGAGCAGCTGCGCGCGCAACTCAACCGTTTGGACAATCGACCCAAGGTGTCCGTTACGCATCTGTTGTTGGCTGCGCTGGCGCGCACGTTGAGCGATGTCCCGCAGGCCAATCAAGTGTGGGATCGCGGTGACGTAGTGAGCTTTGCAACGGTCGACATCGGCATCGCTGTCAGCACCGAACGCGGTTTGCTTGCCCCGATGCTGCGCGACCTTGCGCAGGCACGCGTGCACGACATCGCCGAGCGCACGCGCTCACTCGTAGAACGCGCCCGCACGAACAAGCTGCGTGCAGACGACTTTGGCGGTGGTGCGACCAGCATCTCGAACGCTGGCATGCACGACGTGACGCACATGACCTCGATCATCACGCCCGGGCACAGCTCGATCTTCGGCGTGGGCAGCGTGCGCGAAGTGTTTCGTCCGGGCGGCAAAAGCGAGCCTGTACTTAAGCGCGAGCTCGGCATCGTGCTCAGTTGTGATCATCGAATTCTCGATGGCGTGGGCGGCCTTGGCTTCTTGAACCGTCTGAAGTTTTACCTAGAAAACCCACTGCAAATCGTGGTGTGAGGGCGTCATGGACTTTGAGATCACCGAAGAACAGCAGATGATGATCGACACCGCCAAGAAGCTTGGCGACGAGTTCGGTCTCGAGTACTGGCGCAAGATCGACGAGAAGCACGAATCGCCGACCGAGTTTTGGAAAGCCGTCTGTAAGGCCGGCCTCGCAGCGGTCGCGCTACCTGAGTCTGTAGGCGGCGCCGGCCTCGGCATGATTGAGATGTCTTTGATCATCGAAACGCTCGCAGCTTGTGGCGGCGGCTCCACGGTCGGTCAGCTGTTCATGCTCAATCCGATCTTTGGCGGCATCTCGATCTCGAAGTACGGCAGCGAAAAGCAGAAGAAGGAAATGCTGCCCGGCTTGTGTACGGGCGATACGCAGTTCTGCATGGCGTTGACCGAGCCCGATGCGGGCACGAACAGCCTCGAGATCAAGACGTTTGCCGAGCAGACCAAAGACGGCTTTTTGCTGAACGGACAAAAGACTTGGATCACGGCCGTACCGGCGGCGCAAAAGATGCTGATCATCGCGCGCACCAAGAAACTGGAAGACAGTAAGAAACGCACCGACGGCATCACCATGTTCATGATCGACACGCAGCGCGAGGGCATCCAGCACACGCTGATCGACAAAGTCGGCACCTGGACGCAGCCGTCGAGTGCAGTGTTCTTCGAAAACGTGAAGATTCGCGAAGACGAAATCGTAGGCACGCTCCACGGCGGTTGGGCGGAGCTGCTGGACGTGCTCAACACCGAACGCATCGTGACCACCTCGGGCTTGACCGGCACCACGTGGCTCGCCGAGCGCTTGGCCGTCGACTACGGCAACAACCGTAAGATCTTCGGTGGCAAGCCGATCAGCTCCTATCAGGGCCTGCAGTTCCCCTTGGCCGAGAGCTACGCCACCGCGCAGTGCGCCAAGCTGATGAACCTCAAGGCTGCCTGGCTTTGCGACAATGGTAAGCCTTACGGTGCCGAGTCCAACATCGCCAAGGTGATCGCAGCGCAGGCCGCGATTCACGCCTGTGATCGTGCGATGCAGACCATGGGCGGCATGGGTTACTCGAAGGAGTACCATGTGGAGCGTTTGTGGCGCGACGCCCGCTTGTTCAAGATCGCACCGGTAAGCGAAGAGATGGTGTTCAACTTCATCGCCACGCAGTGCATGGGCATGCCTAAGGGGTACTGATGCTGCGACTACAACACCACGAGATGCTCAAGCGTTTGATGCGTCAGGACGAGCCGGAAGACCTCGGTAAGGCCACCGTGGGGCTCGTGCACGAAGCCATCGACGAAGGGCGCGGCGACGAGGCCAAGGCACTCGCGAGCTACACGATTACCGAGAGTAAGGGTCTGCACGACTTGATGTGCGACTGGGTGTTCGACCTGCTCGACAAGGTGGCCAAGCGCTTTGGCGAGCAAGCGATGTACGAAACACTCAAGAGCACGCAAGACACCTGGATGATGAAGCGTTCGTGGAAGGGCTATCTCAAGATGCCCGTCAAAACGCGCGTGGATCTCACGGCTGAAGTGTTGCGGTCCCATCGTTGCGGGCCGGAACAGGA
>JBKJIA010000446.1:0-30454 GCA_046598735.1 Polyangiales bacterium | reverse complement strand
CCGTCACAGTGCGAACATCGGCTCCTGCTGCCTTGAGTGCCTGCTCAATCGACGCCGTGTCGACCTCGTCGCGCATCCGCAATGAGATCTTGTCGCCACCCGGCGAGACCTTGATTTCGTCGATTTTGACGCTGGCAATCTTCCAAGCGAGCTGCTTCTTGATGCCGGCGATCTTTTCGGGCGGTAACGTCGTGACGCTGCTTACACGAATCAGATACTCCCCGGCACGGCCTTCGACGTTGACGACCTCTGCCGAGTAACCAAGCTCAGACAGGGTCGTTCGGACCTTGGCGGCATCCACCTTCTCGAACTTGAGCTGCAGCTCGGTGCCGCCCTTGAAGTCGATGCCGTAGTTGGGGCCGGGCCAAATCGTCGAGAGGAGGCCGAGCGCAGTCAGCAGCATGGAGCCGATGATCAGCGGCCCGCGATGCTTCATGAAGTCGATGGTTCCGCGTGGTTTGAAGAACTCCATGACTTCACCCGACCTTCAAGGTCTTGACGCGCAACCCGCGCACGACCCAATCGAAAATGACGCGCGAGCAGAACACGCCCGTGAACAGCGAGGTAACGATGCCGATCATCAGCGTGACCGCGAAGCCCTTGATCGGACCCGAGCCATACTGAAACAGCACGACCGCTGCGATGAACGTGGTGAGCTGACTGTCGAAGATCGACCAGAATGCGCGATCGAATCCTTGATCCACTGCCACCCGTGCCGACTTTCCAGCTCGCAGCTCCTCGCGAATACGTTCATTGATCAAGACGTTGGCATCGACGGCCATACCGACGGTCAGGGCGATACCGGCAACGCCCGGCAACGTGAGTGTCGCCTCAAACAGCGCCATCAACGCGAACAGGAACAACAGGTTGAGCAACACCGCAACGTCCGCGACGACGCCCGCGATTTGGTAGTAAATGATCATGAAGACGACGACCATCGCGATACCGATTGCAGCGCCTTTGGCGCCCTTGTCGATCGCATCACGACCCAGCGACGGCCCGATCATCTGCTCGTTGGCCGGACGAATCGGAGCCGGTAACGCACCAGCGCGCAGCACGAGCACCAGGTCCTTCGCCTCTTTCAACGTCTCGTTGTAGTTGCGCATGCCGCCCAGAGTGATCTGACAGCGACCGCCGCCGATCTCCGTCTGAATCATGGGTGCGGACTCGACGCGCTCGTCGAGCACGATTGCCATGCGCCGCTTGACGTTGCGAGCCGTCAGGCGTCCAAACTTGTCGGCGCCCTTCTGAGTGAAGTTGAGCGCAACGAAAGGCGAGCCCTTTTCCGAATCGAACGAAGTGAAGGCTTCCTTCACGTCTTCACCGGTGACTTCCGCACGTGAGTTCAGCACGTAAGTGCGCCAGGGCGAAGGACCGCGTTTTGCGTTTGGCTTCGCGTCGTCGTCTTCCGCTTCGTCGAGACGACCGATCAGAATCTCGCGGCCTTCCGGGATGCGCGTCTTGATCGAATCGACGTACTTCTGCAGGTCGGCGCGCGCGTTGTCGCCACGCGTGACCAGGTAACTCACGGTTGTTTGCGGATTCTCGACGCCGGCCGACGTTCCCTCGGCCTGCTTTTCGATGCCTGCCGGCAGGTCCTGCAGCGTACCTACGAAATCGGCATCGTCGTCGAGAATCTTGAACTCAAGGCGTGCCGTCCGGCTGATGATCTCGCGAATACGCGCGAAACTCGATTCGTCCGCGCCTGGAATCTCGACCGCGATATCGGTGCCACGCGCGGTGACGCTGGTTTCCTTCACACCGAGCTTGTCGATGCGGTCTGCGATCGTCTCGCGCGCCTGCCCCACAGCGGAGTCACGCAGCTCGTCGACCATGTCCTCGCGCATGGCGAGGTTGACCTCGGTGTCCGTGCGCGATTTTTCTTTCAGGTCGCCAAACTTACGGATGACTTCGAGGCTGAGCTTCTTGGCATCTTCCGCCTTGTTGAAGGTAGCCTTGATCTCGCGATCCCCGATGTTGCGGACCTTCACGCGCGTACGAACCTGATCGAGCTGATCGCGCGTGGGCGTTTCGTCGGCCTTGAAGATGCCAAACTCGACGCCAAGCCGGTCGATCAGGTCATCTGCGAGCCGGTCGCGACGATCACTGACCGCTTCATCGACTTCGACTTCATAGGTCAGGCGCAAGCCGCCCTGAATATCGAGACCAGGCGCGATGCGCCCCGTCATCTTTTCCTTCAGCCAATCAGGAGCGGGAAAGGCCTTGCTGTTGACGCTCGGCCAAACCGCGCCGACCGCTACAACCAAGAGCACGACCACTAGACTCAAGCGTAGGTACCAAGACCTGTCCATGTTTCTCTCTCGCCTCGGTCAGCCCGGGCCGTCTGATGCACCGTCTGATGCCGGGAACACCTAGGGTGTTCGCGTCAGCTCTTCTGCGCTTCGTCTCGCGGTTCCGCGAGCGCAGCCACGTGGGAGCGAAGAATATTGATCTTCACGCGATCCGAAATCATCAAAATGATTTCGTCGCCATTCTCTTCCTTGAAATCCACGATCTCGCCGCGAATGCCACCCGTCGTGCGGACCTTCTGGCCCTTCTTCAGCGACTTGAGCAGCGCGTCGGTTTCCTTCTGCTTCTTTTGCTGCGGCCGAATCAGCAAGAAGTAGAAGACCACCATCATCAGGGCCAAGAATCCGAACTGCTGAAATCCGCCCAAGAACCCCGCGGCGCCGCCGTTCGCAGCGGGCGCGCTGCTCGATGCGGGAGCCGCGCCAGAGCTAACCTCTGGCTGAAACCAAGTAACGAAGGTGACGAGAAGGCCGTACAAGCGAGGCTCCGGGGGCTTAGGTGGCGCGGTTCTACTCCAGGGGGCAGGTCGCGTCAACGCAGCGTACCGCCCTGGTAGTGCTCACGTTTTTGTGCGATCACTGGCGCGCTTTTGTGCGCGCCTTTTACGCGCAAGGCTGGGCGCCCAAGGGCGCGCTGAACGGAGGACCCCATGGTCGACAAAGTGGAGAAAATCTGGCTCGACGGCGAGCTCGTGAACTGGGACGAAGCAAAGGTCCACGTTCTCACGCACACGCTCCACTACGGGCTAGGCGTGTTCGAGGGCATTCGTTGTTACAAACTCGCCAATGGTAAGAGCGCAATCTTCCGTTTGCGCGAGCACGTGGAACGGCTGTTCGAGTCTGCACACATCTGTACGCTCAAGCTGGAGCAGACGCCTGAGCAGGTGATCGAAGCGTGTTTGCAGACCGTGCGCGCAAACAAGCTCGAGGAGTGTTATCTGCGGCCCCTCGCGTTCCTGGGTGCAGGCGCTATGGGCCTGGGAGCCACGGAAAACCGCACGCACCTTACCATCGTAGTTTGGAAGTGGGGCGCGTACTTGGGCGATGAAGGTATCCGTCGCGGCATTCGCGCGAAGGTCAGTTCGTTCACGCGGCCAGGCGTCAACTCAGTCATGGCCAAAGGTAAGATCGTCGGCCACTACGTGAACTCGATCCTCGCCAAGCGCGAGGTCATGAGCGCGGGCTATCAGGAAGCGATCATGCTCGATGGTCAAGGCTATGTGGCCGAGGCATCGGGCGAGAATCTGTTCATGGTGAAAAAGGGCGTGGTCTACACGCCGGCGCTGGGCGCGGCGATTCTTGGCGGCATCACGCGCGACTCGGTCATGACGTTGTGCGAAGAGCTCGGCATCAAGGTCGTGGAGCGAGCAATCACACGCGACGAGCTGTATATCGCCGACGAAATTTTCATGTGCGGAACCGCAGCAGAGCTCACGCCGGTGCGCGAGGTCGACGATCGTCAGATCGGAATGGGCACGCGTGGCCCGCTGACCGAGCGCATCCAGAAGCGCTACTTCGAAGCCGTACGGGGCGAAGGTCAGCCCCATCCGGAGTGGCTCGCACTCGTCTGAAGCTATCGCGCACTCACCCCGGCGCTCCCCTCACCCACTATTACCGGACAGGGGCCAGCGGCGCGGGCGATTGCGCTGTTCTAGCGCTCGCCGGCTTCGAGTGTCTGCGCGTCATCCGCGAGCCAGGACGCGAGGTACAGATAGCGCTGACATTGCGCGCACTGCTCCACCGCTTGCTCGCGTTGAATGACGATGTGCTGCTGGGGCCGCACGGCCACGCGACATCCAAGACAGATACCGTCACGCACCTCGGCGACGCCAGAGCCCTTACGTAGGCGGAAGGCATCGTAACGACGCACGATGTCTTTGGGCACGAGCACTGCCACGGCATCACGGCCGACCAGCGCTTGGTCGCGGAGCGTATTTAGCTCTGCTATCCGCACCTGCGCTTCCGCGTCCTTTTGTGAAAGAACTTCACGCAGGCCGAGAAACTCCGTTTCGTGCTGGCTCAGTGACTTCTGCACTTGTTCGATCGCAGCGCCGAGCTTGTCACGCTCGAGCTCGCGATCTTTCACCGTACGGCGTCCGCTCTCGAGCTCGCGCTCAACAGCTTCGGCCTCGCGGGCGGTCTTGGCCTTGGCACCCTTCGCCTTCGTGCGCGAGATGCCGTCCTGGGCCTCTTTGATCAGCGTTTCTTGAGTGCTGCGAAGGGTCTGGGCCTGTTCGAGATCGTTGCGCTCTTTGGAGAGCAAACCTTCGAGCAGTGAGACTGCTTCTCGCAGTGAAGCGACTTCCTTCGGGATGTCCTTGAGCTCGCGATCCAGCTCATGCGTGGAGGCGTCGATGCGCCCCAACTTGGCAAGCGCGACCATCTGTTCCCGTACGCTCACGTTACCCTCTTGATGCAAAGACCTGACCAGCGGCGTGTACCCCCGAACGCGAGATGACGCAAGAAGCCGGTGGGCCCACCGGGACTCGAACCCAGAACGCCCCCGTTATGAGCGGGGGGCTCTAACCATTGAGCTATAGGCCCGGAAAACAGATCAAGTATCCATGAAGGACTTGAGCTGCTTCGATCGACTGGGATGACGCAGCTTGCGCAGCGCCTTCGCTTCGATCTGACGAATTCGTTCGCGCGTGACTTCGAAGTCTTGGCCGACTTCCTCGAGCGTGTGATCGCTCTTTTCGCCGATGCCAAAGCGCATGCGTAGCACCTTCTCCTCGCGCGGAGTCAGCGTCTTGAGCACGCGCCGGGTCTGATCTTCCAGATTGCCGGAGATCACCATTTCGACGGGCGAAGACACCGACTTATCTTCGATGAAATCACCAAGATGGCTGTCGTCCTCTTCGCCTATCGGCGTCTCGAGCGAAATCGGTTCTTTCGCGATCTTGAGGACCTTACGGACCTTATCGAGCGGCATTTCCATACGCTCGGCGATCTCTTCCGGAAGCGGCTCGCGACCGAGCTCTTGCACGAGATAACGAGAAGTGCGCACGAGCTTGTTGATCGTCTCGATCATGTGCACCGGAATACGAATGGTGCGTGCCTGATCGGCAATCGCGCGCGTGATGGCCTGACGAATCCACCACGTGGCGTAGGTCGAGAACTTGTAACCGCGACGGTATTCGAACTTATCGACCGCTTTCATCAGGCCGATGTTGCCCTCTTGGATCAAGTCCAAGAACTGCAGGCCGCGGTTCGTGTACTTCTTCGCGATCGAGACGACGAGACGCAGGTTGGCTTCGACGAGCTCTGCTTTGGCGCGTTCTGCAGAGCGTTCACCTTCGTGCAGCTCTGAGTATGTGCCGCGTAGCTTCTCGACCGACTGGCCCATCTCCTCTTCGACTTTGAGGATGTCTGCGCGCGCCTCTTCGACGCGCTGGTAGGCCATTTGCAAGCCTTCGAGCGTGACGTTGTGCTTCTTCTCGAGCTTCTTCTCAAGCAAGGGCTGCGCTTCGATCTCTTGGATCCACTTGGGCATCTGCGCGACCGAGATGCCGCCTGCGCGCTCTTCTGCGTCGCGCAAGGCCGACTCGGACTCATCGACGCGCCTGACGTAGTGCTTGAGCTTCCCGACCAGGCTGTCGACCTGCTTCTTGTTGAAGCGCACTTCGCGCAGCGTATCGATGAGCTCCACGCGGTGCTTATCGAGCTGAACTTTGAGCGCCTTCTTCTGCTTGTCACTCAGCTTCTTACCGAGCTCGATTTCTTCGCGGACCTTCTGGCTGTGGCCTTCGATCTTGCGAACTTTGTCGAGCAGGCGGATCACGCGCTTGGTGACCTCTTCTTCGTCGAACTCTTGGCCTTCTTCTACGTCTCCGTCTTTGACGACGTCCTTGACGCGAATCTTACCCTTCTTGAGCTTCTCGCCGATGTCGAGGATCTCTTCGAGGCCGACCTTACTCTTGAGGATGACCTCGAAGACCTTGATCTCGCCGTCCTCGATGCGCTTGGCGATTTCGACTTCGCCTTCGCGAGTAAGCAGCGAAACGGAGCCCATCTTGCGCAAGTACATGCGGACGGGATCGTTGGACTTGCCGGAGTAAGCATCGTCACTGCCCGAGCGCTCGGCAAAAGGCGGCGGTGCGATCGACGAGACCTTGTCTTCATCGACAGGCGGACGATCGCTGAGCGTGGTGGCACGTCGGAAGGCACGCGCACGACGCTCTTCAGAAGCGGGAGACTTGCGCGGCCCACGCGGCGCTGCAGCCACCACAGCGGCAGGGGCGACCACTCCGTCCACCACGCTAATATCTTCGCCCTCGAGCGCCCCCATCAAATCATCAAGATCGTCGACCGATGCAATATCGTCGGGCAGTGAGTCGTTGACATCGTCATAGGTGACGAAGCCCTTGTCTTTACCCTTCGCAATCAGCGTCTTGACGTCCGGGCTGTCCTTGAGCTTGCCGCCCTTTTTCGCGGGGGGAGGCGGAGGCGCATCGCTGTCGATGTCGTTATCGCCGTCGCCATCTCCGTCGCTATCGCGGTCGCTGTCTGCTTCGGCTTCTGGAAAGTCGCTATCCTCGAAGTCGTCGTCGCTGTCCTCATCGTCATCGTCGACGTCGCGGGCGCTCGCCTTGGCCTTTTTGGGGCTCGGGCTTATCGACTTGCTGGCCTTTGCGACTGCCTTCGGTACAGCTTTCGCCGCCTTACTGTTTGCCTTCGCTGCAGCTTTCGCTGGAGGCGCGCTGCTCTTCGCTACTGGTCGCATCGACACTGGTCGCATCGACTTACTTCCCGCTGCAGACGCAGTCTTGGCAGCAGGCTTTGCCTTGCCAGCCTTTGACTTGTCTGTGGTGGACCTGCGTCCGGCGCGCTCCGCTTCCTTATCCGCCATGCTCACCCCTAGGCAACCTGTAGTTCACGTGCTGCTCGTCACTTGCCGCTCACTGCTTGGCTATCTCGTCGCGTAACCGCATCAACTCTTGCACGCGTTGCTCATCCCCTGTTCGCAACGCGCTCTGAATCTCGCGTTTGATGTCGGCGCGTTGGTGCTCTCGATATTTTTCTTCGAGACGCGGGAGACCATCCCGCAACGCTGCCTGAGCCAACTCCAAGTCGTACTTGGACTCTAGAGCCACTGACAGACGTTCACCCAACCACGCTCGCGCCGGATTGCTCTCTACTGCCTTGAGCAACGCCGACGCATCGACCTCCCCTCGCTCCTCGAACAACCGCGCTGTCATTCGAAAGATGGCTTGAAGATCGGAATCCGTCAAAAGCCCGTCCAATCGTTGAGCTTCCGCGGTGCCCAACAAACTGGGCTGATCGAGTAAAGCTGCGAGCACCTGACACTGCAAAGGGGGCAGATCCTGAGGCCGTCGAAGCGGTGCAGGCGGGGGCCTTTGGGGGAGCGATCGATCGCCCGACTCGGGCGGCTGGCTCGATCGCGCATCCCTGCGGCCGTCCTTGCCTACACGTGCTTCGAGCACTCCGCGGCGCAGCTCAGACTTGACCGCGGCGATGTCTCGGAGGTTGAAGCGACTGGCCACTTTTTCGACATAAAGACCGCGTTCTACGGGGCTTTCGATGCGCGCGAGCAGTGGGCCAAGGGATTGAATCGCGGCGCCAATTGAGGCAGCGTCGGTCGCTTGATCGGCGGCGTCGTGAATCAGAAAGTCCATGATGGGCATGGCATTCTTGACCAGGCTCGCGAATGCGGGAGCGCCCTGGCCACGGATGAAGGTGTCGGGATCTTGCCCACCTGGCAGCCTGACCACGCGACCGCGTATGCCTGCGCCCTCGAGCAACGGAAAGGCCGCGCGTGTGGCGCGACGACCGGCCGAATCGCCGTCGAAGATCACGATCACTTCTTCCGCAAAGCGACGGATCAACTTGGCCTGCTCGAGGGTGAACGCGGTGCCGAGCGGGGCCAGCACATTCTCGAGGCCAGCTTGGTGAATTGACACCAAATCGAAATTCCCCTCACACAAGAGGG
Source organism: Polyangiales bacterium (assembly GCA_046598735.1). Taxonomy (GTDB): domain Bacteria; phylum Myxococcota_A; class Polyangia; order Polyangiales; family DASUME01; genus DASUME01. The sequence goes on along the minus strand of JBKJIA010000446.1, from coordinate 22,195 downwards.
CTTGGCCGGCCTTACGCACTGCAACCCGGGCTTCATGCAGCCCGAATAGAACTTGGCCCTTCTTGTAGAGCGGACCTTCAGGTGAGTTCATGTACTTTGCGGGCGGGGGATCTTCTGCGGGCTCGCCTTCTGGGGGGTCGAGGGCGCGGCCGCTAAAGGCGATCACGCGGCCATGCGCATCGGCAACCGGGAACATCAAGCGATGACGAAAGCGATCGTAGTAGCCGGGGCCCTGGCGCCGTTGTGCGATGAGCCCGACTTCGGCCGCGTCGCGCAATGAAACGCCGCGTTTTTCGAAATATTGGACCAGAGAATCCCAGGCGCGTGGTGCGTAGCCGAGGCGAAACTTCTTCGCGATTTCTGGCCGAACCGTGCGGCCATCGATCGCGGCCTGCGCCATCACGCCGAGTGGATGACGCGTGAGCTGCTCTTCGAAGAACTCCACGGCGAGACCCATCACTTCGGCCAGCTGCTCGCGCTGCTGACGGGCGCGCTGCATCGCGGCTTGGCCCGGATCATCACTGCGCGGGATCTCGATGCCGGCCCGCTCGGCGAGCTTTTCCAGCGCTTCCATGAAGCTCAGGCCTTCGACGTGGCGCAAAAAGCTGATGGCATCGCCCGAGGCTTGGCAGCCAAAGCAGTAATAGAAGTTGAGCCCCCGTCCCACGCCAAAAGAAGGCGATTTTTCCGTGTGAAATGGGCACAAACCCACGAAGCGTGCGCCCTGTCGACGTAGCGGCGCGTACTCGCTGATCAACGCGACCAGGTCAACGCTTTCTCGAATCTCGGCAATTTGGGCATCACTCAACATCGTGCGTGCAGCAGGGCGGTCTAGTCGGCCGTTCAAACACGTCAACACGCCGCATGCGAGGTCCGCGTGCGTTGTTACAATGCGCGCCGTGTCGCGTGAAAGCGTCGTGCGTGAAATTTCGGGTGTGTTCGTCGCCCTCGCGATTTTCACATGGGCCGTCACACATGCCCCGACACCTTTTTCCGAATACGGGCATCTGGCGCTGGCCGCCGTTTTTATCGGCGCGGCCCTGACCCTAGCGCGACGCGAGCGTGGGGGCGCCGCACGCTTTGGTATCGATCTGTGCGGCGTGCTCGATGCGCACGAAGACGAGGCCCCTGGCCTGCAAGGCATGCGCGATACCGCCCGGCGCGCCCTACCCGCACTCTTTCGCGAGCTCGGCGTAGCCTTACTATTCGCGCTGGTGGTGTTCCCCCCATTCGTGCTCGCCTTTCGCTATTGGCACGCGCCTACGCATCCCTTCACCTGGCAGATGCCGCGTGAACCGCTCGACTTCTGCATGTCGCAAGTGTTGGTGGTCGCGCTGCCCGAAGAGGCGCTATTTCGCGGCTATTTTCAGACACGTTTGGAGGAGCTATTTCCAGCGCGTATTCGCGTGTTCGGCGCGTCCTTCTCGGCGCCGGCGCTCGTGATTCAAGCGGCGCTCTTCGCACTCTTACACTTCTTTGTGGCGTTTGAACCGGGCCGACTTTCGGTGTTCTTTCCCGGGCTCTTGTTCGGTGCGATGCGCAGCTTGCGCGGCGGGATTGGCGCTGCGATTTGGTTTCATGCGCTATGCAATCTTCTGTCGGAGATTTTGACTCGAGGCTATCTGTGAAGAATGCAGCTGTGAAATCTGCGGCGCTGTTCGATGTCGACAAGACTTTGGTTTCGGTGAACACGGCGCGGCTCTATGTGAAGTGGCGGGTGGGCCGTAAAGAGCTCAGCTTTGTCGACTACCTCAAGATGAGTCGCGTGCTGCTGTCCTACGCTTTCGGCACGCTCGACCCGGAGGTTGCCGCGGGCAAGGCCTTTCGTGTGATCAACGGCTATAGCGAAGCCAAGATGCGCGAGGAGTGCTTGCATTGGTACCGTAAGGTCGTGCGGCCGCATATCACCACGTTAGGCAAGCGCGAGCTCGAGCGTTGTCGCGCCGATGGTATGGTGTGCGCGTTGCTTAGTGCGTCGACGGCGTATTTGACGGAGCCTTTGGCGGAAGACTTGGGCATCGATCACGTGATCTGCACGCGCCTGTCCGTGGCCGATGGCAAGTTCACCGGTGGCTGGGAAGCGCCGCTTTGTTACGGCGCGGGCAAGCTCGAGCGCGCAGAAGCGTGGGCGCGCGTTGAAAACGTAGACTTGAAACGCAGCTCGTTCTACACCGATAGCATCAGCGATCTGCCAGTGCTCGAGGCTGTCGGCTCGCCACGTGTGATCAATCCCGATCCACGCCTTCGCTTGCTGGCTTTACGCCGCGGCTATCCGATGGAGCAGTGGAAGTGAGCACCTCGATAGACATCACGGGCGTCAGCGCGCCCGACATCACGGGCGTCAGCGCACTCGCTGTCACGCGCGCCGTCGCGCTCGCCCTCGAAGAGGATTTGGGTCGCGGCGACATCACCACGGATTCGTGCGTGCCAGCCAGCGTGCAAGGTCGTTGCACCTTTCGCGCCCGCGATGCGCTGGTGACCTGCGGCATCGAACTTATGCGCGAAGTATTTCGCGTGGTCGATCCAGAGCTGCGTGTGACCGCCGCCGTGGCTGACGGGTCGCAAATCGAACGCAATGGCGTGATCGCAAAAGTGCAGGGCTCAGCCGCATCGATCCTCAAAGGCGAACGGGTGGCATTGAACTTCATGCAGCGCTTGAGTGGCACCGCCACGTTGACGCGGCGCTACGTCGATGCGCTCAAGCCCGGCAGCGCTACACGCATCGTCGATACGCGTAAGACCACGCCTGGTTTACGGGCGCTCGAGCGTCATGCGGTGCGCTGTGGTGGTGGCTTCAACCATCGCGAAGATTTGGGATCGGCCGTATTGATCAAAGACAATCACATCGCCGCCGCGGGCGGGATTACTCCCGCAGTCACGCGCTGCCGCGCGCATGCGCCGCATACCACGCGCATCGAGTGCGAGGTCGATTCGATGGCGCAACTTGAAGAGGCGCTCAAGGCTGGTGCGGACATCATCTTGCTCGACAACTTCAACGACGAGCTGGTCGCCCAGGCGATCGTGATTAACGCAGGGCGCGCGATTCTCGAAGCCTCAGGCGGCATCACGCTCGATCGCGTGGCGAAGCTTTCTTTATTGGGCGTCGATGTGATTAGCGTTGGTGCCCTCACCCATTCCGCGCCGTCGGCGGACATTGGTCTCGATTGGGACGAGGCCTGAGCCATGGGCGACCTTGGAGATCTCTCTGAAGTGCGCGTCCAGTCACTGTTGAACACCACGCGCTACGGACGCTCCCTGGAAGTTTTAGCGAGCACAGGCTCTACCAACGACGACGCGAAACGTGCGGCCCAAAACGGCGCGCCTGATGGTCATACGATCGTGGCCGATACTCAGGAAGCAGGCCGTGGCTCGCGCGGTCGCCAATGGTCCTCACCACCCGGACAAGACCTGTACGTGTCGATCGTGGCGCGTGTGCCCGTTGTGCTCGCGCAGCTGCCTCCGCTTACGTTGGCCGTAGGTTTGGCACTTGCAGACACCGTCGATGCCACGCTCGGCGCTGGTCGCTCGCGCGTTAAATGGCCCAACGATGTGTGGGTCGATGAGCAAAAGATTGCAGGCATCCTGATCGAAGGAACGTCGACCGGACATCACCTCGAAAGCGTGGTGATCGGCATCGGTTTGAACGTGAATCGCACGGTATTTCCGGACGGCTTGGATACGCCAGCGACATCTCTCTTGTTATGCGGAGGCGCCAAAAGGCCAAGCCAGCCGAGCGGACATTACGGGTTGAACGCGCCAAACCAGCCGGTTGCCGGGCTAAATCGTAGCGAAGCATTGGCGACGTTGTTGGGGGCAGTCGAACGGTGGGTGGATCGCTTCGTAGCCCATGGCGTAGACCCGATCGTCAATGCGCTTGACCAACGACTAGCCCTGCGTGACGAGCGCGTGCGCTGCGATGATCGCGTGGGCACCCTCACGGGTGTATCGCGCACGGGTGCGTTGCGACTGCGTACGGAACACGGCTTCGAAGACATTTTCAGCGGCCGCATCGAACGCTTGGTCGAATGACGACTTGCGTTGCGTGCAGCCTCGACACAGCCTGGGGTCATGGCTTTTCTCGATGAGCAAGCGCGCTGGATCTCGGAATCGGTCGCGGTCTACGTACCTTCTGAGATCGTGGTGCGCGTTACAGGCGACGACGCCAAGAGTTGGTTGAACGGTCAGGTCACGAACGACGTGCGCGAGCTGCGCAGCGATGCTGCCGTGTACGCGCTGGCGGTGACCGTCAAAGGCCGTGTGATCTCGGATTTGTGGGCGCGCGCAGGCGAGGCGGGGCCGATTCTTGCGATTCCTGCCGGCATGCGCGACGTGCTGATCCCGCACTTCGACAAGCACATCATCATGGAAGATGTGGAGCTAGTAGCCGATGCAGATTCGCTCGTGGTGTCAGTTCAAGGACCACGCGCAAAAGAAGTAGTCACTGGGCTGACCTCCAGCAACGAGATTTACGCGTGCTCACGTTTCCATGGCGAGGGCTTCGACGTCGTGACGAATGTTGCGGGTTTAAGCGCCGTGATCGATGAGCTTACCAAGCGGGCCGAGGCAGCAGGCGGCGGTCGTATGAGTGACGCGGGTCTTGCTCATGCTCATGTATCCCTTGCAGTGCCCCGCATCGGCATCGACTTCGGTGACGGTAACTATCCGCAGGAAGCCGGGCTCAAGGGCCGCGCGGTCTCGTTCAACAAGGGCTGCTACACGGGGCAAGAGGTCGTGTACATGCTGGAGAATCGTGGCCAGCTTAGTCGGCGTCTCGTGCAGCTCGTGGGGCCCGCGGAGCCCGCGCTTGCCAAGGGTGTGAGCCTCTACGACGCCGACGGCGCGCGCATCGGAGAAATCACCTCCGCGACCGTGACAGATTCGGCGTCGACGTCGGCGTCGACAATAGCCTTGGCCTACTTGAAGCGAGCGTTTGCGGAAGTGGGATGCGTATGCGTGGTGAGCCCCAATGCTCCGGGACACCTGAATTACAAGGTTCGGTTTGTGGTCGGCATCACCAACGACCCCTGCCCCATCGTTGCACCATGAACAGGCAAGCCGCATAGTGCCCCCTGATAGGAGAGACCGCGACCATGATCACCCTCACTGACAAAGCCGCTGCAAAGGTTCGTGAAATCCGAGAGGCGGAGAGCCTTGGCGAGCAGGGCCTCCGGCTTCGAGTGATCGGCGGGGGTTGCTCGGGCTTTCAGTACGACCTCTACTTCGAAGATGAGGTCAACGACATGGACGAGTCCTACGAATCAGAGGGAATCAAGCTCTACGTGGACATGATCAGCCACCAGTATTTAGAGGGCGTTCAGGTCGACTACGTGGAGGGCTTGCATGGCGCCGGCTTCAAGTTTTTGAACCCTCAGGCCAAGAGCACATGCGGTTGCGGCAGTAGCTTCAGCGCCTGAACGCCTACCCTTCCTTACGATAGAGCGGAACCCGGTGCGTGTGCGCCGGGTTTTTTCATTCCGTAGCCTGCCGGTTCATAGGCGAAAACCCACGTTTATTTCGAACGGCATCCGTCGTTACACTTGTGACACATGCCGCAAGAAGGACGTCCATCCGCTGAGGGCCCCTCCGCACCTGAGGGTGAGGGAGAAACGGGCGCGCGTGCGCCCAAGCCCGGGGAGCATTCACTGCACGCGAGTGGAGAGATCGAACTCGATGAAGACATCGACGACGCGAGCGTGAAGAAGCCCGCGCCACCTCCGCCGCCGCCCGTAAACAAGCGTGCGCCTCCGACTCCGTTGGGAGTTCGGATTCCACCTGCGCCGCGCATGACGATGCCGTCGGGCGAGCCGCGCGCTTCGCTGCCGAATCAAGCGCGTGCATCGACGCCAACGGGCGAGCACCGTGCATCGATGCCGGCGCTGCCTACGCGTCAGTCCACGCCTTCGGGCGGGCTGCGCGCCTCGTCCCTCCCCATGCCGGCCAACGCCCAGCGCAAGTCCGTGCCTGCGCCAGATGGACGCGTGCCGATTCCCTCGAACGATGTGCGCCCTGCCATGCGCGATCTCAGCGAAGGCCACACCGAACGCATCACGTTGCCTGACGGAGTTCTTTCCCGCCCTTCGCAATCGACGCTGGAAGCACTGCCCGCCATCGTGTTCAGCATCCCGCCGCTTGCGGATGCAGCGACTGCTTTGATCGCACGTTGCGAAGCAGAGCTTACCGAGAACCCTTCGCCCCAGCGCGCCGGGCGCTTGCACTTCGAAATAGCGCGACTGTGCGAATATCCCATCCGCGATGTGCGACGCGCGTCCGTGCACTATCAGCAAGCGTATGATCGCATGCCCGATCATGTGCCGACCATCCGCGGGCTGCGCCGCACATTGATCGCGCGCAAAGCGCTCAAGCATGCGCTGCCGCTGTTCGATGCAGAGGCGCGCCTTACTTCCGATCCTCGCCCGAAGGCCAAGCTGCTGCTCGCCAAAGGTCGTCTGCTTGAAGACGGTCTCGCGCTGCGGCCGGACGCACACAAAGCCTACCGTGCTGCGCTTGATCTCGATCCATCAGACGCTTCGTTGCTCGAAGCGATGGAGCAGGCAGAAAGCTCGGGAGACGAGTGGGCCGAGCTTGCGCAAACTTACGCAAAGCAAGCCAACTCGCTCGAAGCCGATCCCAAGCAACGCGCAGCCCTGTTGATTCGCCGCGCCCAGCTGATGGAATCGAAGCTGCAAGATTCAGAAGGAGCGCTCGCACAATACGAGACCGCGCTCGACATCGACCCGGATGCGCTGGATGCGCTCGAAGCGCTCAAGCGGCTTTATCACTCACGGGGACGCTTTCGCGATCTGGTGCGCGCCCTCGAAATCGAAGCTTTGCGCGGCGATGACCTTACGGTTCGCACCACGGCGCTCTATCAGATTGCGCGCATTCAATCAGACAAGCTCGGCAATCGCCCGGATGCGGTATCGGCGCTCGAGCGCGCGGTAGAGGCAGCGCCCACTGATCGCCTGCTGCTCGACGAGCTTGCGCTCTTGAAAGAAGCGAGCCGCGACTATCGTGGCCTTGCGACGGTGCTTGCTCAACGCGTGGAAGTATCGGGCGAAGGCTCCGATCAAGCAGGCGCGCTGCATCGCATCGGCCAGCTTTTCGACGAGCATCTGTCAGACCCGGAAACCGCCCGTTTGTGGTTCGAGCGCGCGCTCGAGATCGATCCTTGTTACCTACCTGCCCTGCAAGCGCTTGGGAACCTGTACTCGGGCCTGGGAGCCTTCGTGGAGCTCGTGGGCATGCATCTCGCGGAAGCAGAAGCGACGGGGGACTCATCAAGGCGCGCCGCCGCCCACTCGCGCGTGGCGGAGATTTACGAGCTCAAGCTCCGCCGGATCGACGACGCCCTCGATCATCACGGACGTGCGCTTGCAGCAGTGCCGATTTACGCCCCGTCGTTCAAGGCGCTGACGCGACTGTATGCACAGCTCAAACGTTACCGTCAGCTCGTGGAGCTGTATGAGCGCGCCGTCGAGCACGCTGAACCCGAGCGGACGATTACATACCTGCTCAAGATTGGTGGGCTCTACGAAGATCATTTAGGCGATCCCGTACAAGCCATTCACAGCTACCGGCGCATTCTCGATCGCGATGCCCGCTACCTCGGCGCCATCCACGCGTTGCAGCGCGTAACGGAAACGGCCGGACGTTACGGCGAGCTTGTGGAAGCGCTCATCCTCGAAGCTGAGCTCACGACCGATCGCGCACACAAAGCGGCGCTGTTTTGCCGGGCCGGCGAGGTGCTCGATGAGCAGCTCAACGATCGCGAAGCGGCGGTGGCGATCCTCAGGCGCGTGGTATCGATCGACCCGCGCTACGTGCCTGCGCTGACCTCGCTCGGGCGCATGTATTACCGCGCAGGACGCTGGGAAGACCTGCTCTCGATGTATCAGGCCGAGCTTACGGTCTTGGGCGAGGAACCGCGCGCCTTACCTTTATTGCTCAAGATGGCGGAGCTTACGGAGCATCGCCTGGGGCGACACGCCGAGGCCACGGAGCTGTATCGTCGCGCGGTGATCCTGGACCCGGCGTCGTCGAGCGCAAAACAAGCCTTCATTCGCAAGTTGCGCGAACAAGGTAAGTGGGATGATTTGCTCGATGTGCTCGCCAAGGACGTAAAGACCGCGACCACGCCAGAGCGACGCGCAGCCAGCCATTTTCAAATCGCCGAGGTGCTCGAGTATCGCCTGGCCCGTCAAGACGCAGCGCTAGATGCCTACGAAAAAGTGCTGACGGAACGGCCAGATCATCGCCCGGCGCGCGAAGCTCAGCTGCGCCTTCGTGCCCTGCGTGGCGACCACGCGAAGCTGGTCGAAGAGCTGCTGCGCGAGGCCGCAAAGCCCCGCGATCCTGCGCACCGCGTGTGCGCCATGTTGCGGGCGGGCGAAACGCTGCGCGATCAACTGCGCGATTTGCGGCGCGCGATCGCTTGCTTCGAAGAGGTACTCGCGATCGAACCCTCTCACCACGGCGCGCTGATTGCGCTCGATGCGTTGTATCGCAAGACCGGCCAGTGGACAGAGCTTGCGTCCGTACTGGCGGCGCAATCGCGTTACTTTAGCGATGTAGACACACGTGCAACTGCGTTGCGAGAGCTCGTGCGCGTGGAGATGCGTGGCGATGTCGATCGCGACACGTTGCGGGGATCTTACGAATCGATCCTCATGCTGGTGCCGGATGATGTCGACGCGTTGTCGGGTCTGGAAGTGCTGGCGCTCGGCGATGCGGATGCGGCCCTGCTCGTCAGCGTCGATGAGCGCGTCGCCTCGTCATCGCCGAATCGTTCGGTGCGCGCTGCACATTTGACGCGGCTTGCGGAGTTGATCGAAGCAGAAAATCCAGATCGTGCACTGGAGGTGTATCGCGCCGCGCTCGAAACCGAACCCGAAAATCTTGCAGCAACCCGCGGTCTATCGCGTTTGGCCGAGCGCACGGAAGAGCCCGAAGTGCTTGCCAGTGCGGCCCGGCGCGAGGCGGATGTACTACGAGACAAGGTCGCAGCTTCGCGTCTATGGGTGCGTGCCGCTCTGTCCCGGCGCAAGGCTGGTCAAGACGAACGCGCGGTCGCAACAGACCTCGAACGTGCGCTCGAGCTCGAACCGGATAGTGAGCGCGCGGCTTACCATCTCAGCGAGGCATTGCTCTCGCTCGGAGACGTGCAGCGCCTGTCTGACCAGCTCGCGCGCGCCGCCAGCGTTGCCGTGACCAAGGAGCGCGCGGCAGCGTTGTTTCGCGAAGTCGCCCGCCTGTATGCGGATCAGATCGGCAACGTGGCGGGAGCCATCAGCGCGCTCAATCGCGGTTTGCGTCACTCGCCTGATGATGTGCGTTTGATAAGCGAGCTTGCCAATCTGTTCCGCCGCGACGGGCAATGGAACGAAGCCTCTGCTTTGTTAGGCCGCGTGGTAACCGTCGCCAAGGATCCGATCTTGTTGCGCGATGCGCATACGGAGCTCGCGGTCATCCACGATGAGCGCCTAGGTGATGCGGATCAGGCGCTACGACATTTGCGCAGCGCCGTGAAGCTCGACCCCGAACATCGACCGCTGCTCGAACGCTTGTCCGATTTGCTCTCTCGCGAGGACGAACATGCGGAAGCTATCACCGTCGCGCAGCGGCTCGTCGATACCAGTCGCATGCCACAAGATCGAGTGTCTGCGCTCCTGCATCTCGCGCGTATCGAGCGTAGACGTAACGACTTACCGTCCGTGGCGCGCGCACTGATGGAGGCCGTTTCAATCGATGGCCCTGCGGGCGGCGCAGGTGCGGCTTTTCGCGAGTCGATCGGCGTCGCAACGACGTACGAAAACTACGGGAGCGCCCTGCGCAAATACATTCTGTCGCTACGCAGCAGCATTGGCGCGCCTGCGGACGTCTATCTCGAGCTTGCACGCTTGCAGGCCAATGAGCTCAAGAATCCGAAGGATGCCCTCGCTACGTTGCGCGAAGTATTGGCCAAGCAGCCGGGCAACCTTACTTTGCGCGTCGAGCATGCCAAGCAGCTGCTCGCAGCGGGCGCTCTCGATGAAGCGGCCAACGAACTGCGTCTGCTACTCGTGCTCGATGTGGAGCGCGCTCAAACTTGGCTGGATCTCGGCGGGTGTTTCGAAGCCATGGGTCGACTCGATGCAAAACAACGCGTGAGGGATGCTCTCTCGCTGCTCGGCGGCCGCATCTCGGACACCCGTCCTTCGTCTGACGGTCGCGGTGCACAGCGTAAGGTCGATTTGGGACGCGTGCGCGCCGCGGCGTTCGCAGGGCCCGTGCTCGATGATCTGTCGGGAGATCTGCTGCCATTCGGAGTCGCGGGGGACCTGTTGGTCAATCTCGCCGAAGGCTTGAGCAAGCTGTATCCGGCTGATCTCGACAGCTACGGCGTCACGTCGCGTGATCGTTTGGCGCCGCGCTCGGGGCATCCATTTCGAAATCTCGCGGAGCGCATCGCAGAGATAGTAGGCGCGGGCGAGTTCGAGCTGTACGTGCATCGAGCGCGCAATCGCGGCATCGGCGTGGAGCTGGCCGAAACACCCACCCTCGTGTTCCCGGCATGGTTGCTCGAGTACGCGGAGTCTCATCAAACGTTCGCCTTGGCACGTGTGTTGTCGCTGGTTGCGCGCAACTGTCATGCCGTGCTCAAGCTGACGCCCCGTGAGCTCGAAGTCGTGCTGGCTGCGTACACCCGCACGATGGTGGCGGGTTTTGGCCGTGGTCTGACCAGCGAGGATTTGATCGAGGACCAGGGGCGTAAGATCTACAAAGCGCTGTCACGTCGGGCGCGCAAGGCCGCCGAGGACATCGTGCAACGCTATGTGTCCGCGCCCGCCGTGGACTTCGTCAAATGGAGCGAGGGTCGCGACCGGCTCGCGACGCGCACCGCAGCGCTGCTTTGCGACGATTTGTCCGCTTCGCTCGAAGGCATCGTGCGCGCGCGTACGGAAGCTCCGTCGCGCAGCGTCACCATCGACCTCAGCGATGAATCGTCGCGCGATCTCTTACGCTTTTGGGTAAGCGACGCCGCGCTGCGAGCGCGCACCCGCGCAGGCCTTGGAGGTTGAACAGTTGGCGCGAACGATATTGCCGACCGCCAGCAATCAGAACGAGATCTCGGGCCCGGCCGTCACGTCGAAGTTGAACAGGAACGTCGGCAAGAGGAAGTGGGTCTGAGGCGAGAGGAACAGTCCGAAATTGCGCATGAAGCGATATCCAAGGCTCGCTCCGAGCTGCGCACCGCCCAAACCAGAAACAACGTAAGGTCCCTTCTTACCGCCAGGCTGAGCGGGCGGTTGGACTTGGATCTGGCCCACGCTCGCTCCGGCGAACATGCTCGCAAAGAACCCCCTCGTCGTCGGTTTGGTAATGAGATAGCCCAGGCGCGCGCCAGCTAGGATGCCCGCCAGCGAGCCATCGCCATGGGCAAACTGCAGGCGTCCCATCAGCCCAACATAGACCTTGGGGGTCACGTAGTAACCAGCCACGGCTTGCACGGCCAAGTTCGGTACAAAGCCCGGCTGGTCCACCGCCACCGTGCAGTCGTAAAGCTGAGGCACGCTCTTACCATTCACCGTGACCTGGCGAGCGGGGCAATCCCAACCCGCCTTGCGCGCGGCATCTTGTGCTTCTTGTTCGGTCTTGAGATTCGCGATCAACGCGGCGGGCACGGGCGTATCGGCCTTGGCATTGCGGCCAACGTACGCGGCACCGACCGTGAAGCCGAGGTCGAGAAAGAAACGCGGCGCATCGCTTGCGCCAGGGCCATCGTCGTCGCCACGTTCGCCGGTTGCGCAGAAGTCGTCGGAGCAGATTAGGCCCTCGCCGCAGTCGTTGTCCTTGCGGCACATGTCCCCCATGCCGCCCTTACCTTTGCAGCCGGGCATGCCGGGCGGGCATTCGTCTCCGCCGCTGCATTGCGTGGGAGGAGGCTGACCGGGCAGCGCGGCCGGTGGCTGCGTACGCTCGGCTACCACGGGCACGCTGACCGGTGCCTGCGGCGTGCCAGCGTTGCCGACCTGGTTGCCGTCGGCGTCCTTCGCCACGATGAAGTATTCGACATTGGGCTCGAACACATCGCTGCACGGAATCAAGAAGCCAAAGCCGCCATTCATCTCGGTCATCGGCGCGTTCTTGGGGCGCGCCATGCCAAGACTGCGATAGAAAACCTCCATCGAAGCGACCTCGAGGTCCGGCGCTTCGGCGTACACAGGCACGCCGGTCTGCGAAAGCTGTTCCGGCGCGGGCAAGTGCTTGAGGTTGCCTTCAATGGGCCCCTGAACGCGCGGCGTGGCGGCTGGCGTGGCGGCTGGCGTGACGGCAGGGGTGCTGGCTCCTCCGCCGGAAACCTTACGCTTTGCGAGTTGATACACCTGCTGAATCTCAGGCGTGCTGACGAGCGGATCCGGCTCGACGCTTGCGTCTTGCTGCAGCGCTTTGACGAAGGCATCGAGGCCTGCCGCGTTGTCACTCAACCCACCGACGTACACCACGCCCAGGTTTGCGTAGGTGCGCGCAAGCGGCGGACCTTTGACGCCGTTTTTTTCCGCGCCCTTCGCAGCGTCTTCCAGCGTCTTCTTGGCAACTTCGATGTCGAGGTTGTTGTACGAGTCCATGGCCGCGCGGTTGGCCTCTGCCAGCTGCTGCGGATTGGACTGGGCCAACGCCCGCTCGATACTCAGGCCTGGCACGACGCCGAACAAGCTCGCAATCAAGCAGACGAGGATGGCCGATGAGTGGTTCGGCACGATAAAAGGCGCGGTAAATCGCTGCATAGTTGCGTTACTCCCTGTGGCGCATCCTGAAGCGCGCTGCGTTGCGTCCGCTCACGGTTTGGTGGCGGAAACGGGTGAAGAAGGCGGTGAGCTCGGGGCGCTCGAAACAGGCTTATTCGCAGGGGCCGCGCCGCTCGGAGCAGGCGCCGCGTTGGGGTGGAGAGACCGTAAGGCTGCATCATCCGTGCGCACGAACTCGACCCTTCGATTCGTAGCGCGACCTGACGCTGTCTTGTTGGACTCAATAGGTTTGGTTTCGCCGTAGCCTCGCGCCGTGGTGCGATAGGGCTCCACGCCTTGGCCGATCAAGTACTCGCGCACGGATTCCGCGCGCGCTTGCGACAGCTTCAGGTTGGGCGTGTCTGCACCGCGGTCGTCCGTGTGCCCCTGCACTTCCACGCGGAGGTCCGCGAAGTCCTTGAGCACTTGCGCAACGGTGTTGAGAAGCTCGAAGGACAACGAACGAATCTTGGCCTTGTTCGTCTCGAAGAACACCTGCTGCGTGATCACGACCTTATCGTTGGTGACGATCACGTCCTTGTAACGCGACGGGCAACCGCTCTCGCTGACGATGCCGGTTTCGTTCGGGCACGCGTCGTCGCTATCCGCCACGGTGTCCGCATCGTTGTCCAGGTCCGGGCAACCATCGTCGTCATCGAAACCGTCCAGGTCCTCCGGCTGGTCCACGCACTTGTCATCGACATCCGCGACGCGATCCGCATCGTTGTCCGGTTCCGGGCAACCGTCAGTGTCGAGGTATCCGTCGGTATCTTCCGCTTCGGCTACGCACCAATCGCGCGCGTCTCCTACGCCATCGCCGTCCGTGTCTTGATCTTCGGGACAGCCATCGCTGTCTTCCAAGCCGTCGAAGTCCTCGGGCACCGCCGGACACTTATCGCTGGGATCCGGGATGTCGTCGCCATCTGCATCACCCGGTTTGGGTGCACCGCTGCATTCGCTGCGCGGGCTCAGCTTGAGCGCAGCGCGCGCGTTGGGCTCGGCGAGCGTAAGGTGCGCGAGCGCCCGCGTCGGGTCTCCCTGGTTGAGCTCAGCCTGCGCAAACTCGGTTTCGGCCAACGCCAATGCGAGCTCTTGGGGGGCACACCGATAGGCACCGCTTTCGCGGGCCTCCTCGGCGATTTGCTTCAAGCCGTCGATGCGCCCTTGGATCACGTGCGTCTGAGTGCAGCCGGTAAGCGCCAACACTCCAGCGAATGTGAGCAGCCGCTTGCTGCGCTCCGCCCTCCGCATCAGCGTCCCGCTCCGGTCTCGGTCTTGCGTCTGGCACGGGAGCGTTCCGCGGCACGGTCCGCGACCGAGCGCGACATCTGCGCGAAGTGCACTGCGTCTTGATAGGCGGCCTCTGCGGACTCCTCACGGGCCTTGTTCAAGTACGCGCGGGCCAGCGTCATCTCGAAAGGCGCAAGCTTATCCGCGCCCACTTGCTTGGCTTGCTCGACACTGCGCGCCGCACGCACGACGTTGTACGAATAAGCAGCCGCACCGCAGCCCGTCAGGCCGAAGAGACAAACACTCAGGGTCAGCCATGCAAGCCGCGGAACGCAAATCGGCGCATGGCGCGACGAGCGCATCCCCAAAGGCCCGTGATGGGCAGCTCGCGATCGAAGTCCGATCACCGCAACACTCCAAGCAAACCAGCGCAACACGCCCACAAGCGGGCGGACGCTAACAACAAGGGCGGTATGCGTCAACAGCAGTGAGACGCCATCGCACACCCTTCGACGAGACCACGTTACGCGCGACGGGAGCCGGGGCCGAGACGATAGAGCAGGTAGCCAAGGCCCAGCGCGACCCACAGAGACATCCACAGCGTGCCTTGTAGAAGGGCACCGCCGTACGCGGCGAGACCAAAGTCGCCTCGGTATTGCGCGTAACTTCCCACTAGGGACAGCCGATGTCCGGCCACTGGAATGATCGCCAAACCGAGCGCCACGGTCGCGCCAATCGAAGCACCGAGCCACGGATCACGCTGGGTTCGAATCAAGGACGCACCCAGCAAAAAGCCACCCGCGCCCAAGGTCAGCTCAAACAGTCCGCCGAGCAGCGCCACCGCACTGGGCACGCGTCCTGTGTCCACGAGGTACAGCAAGTACCAGTCCCCATGGAATACGTAGAAATAGACCGAGGAAGGCACGAGCACGAGCCCGGCAAAGAGCAAATACGCCAGGAAAGCCCGCGAGAATGCCGCCGGCTTGGGGCTGACTCGCAAGTCGGTTCGAGCGGCCAGTGCGGCCGCGAGCCCCGTCGCGATAGTCAGCCAAAGTTGAGTGAAAAGTGGCAAGGACGGCCCCGTTCCCGTCGGCGCGACTGTAGCACGCACGGCTCGAAGTTGGCCGCACTCAGCGTCCTAGCTCGACCGCGCCCTCGCGGCGAGCGGTGTCACGCGAGGCGGTGGTGAGGACGTCCACGTCCACCGCAATATCGAGCTCGTAGCCGGTGATCGAGCCGTGGCATCCGCCGCACATGCCGTTAAACAGGCGGCGCGGAAAGCCCTGGCTCAGGCGCTCGCCCGGATAGAACTGACTTTCCTCGCGTTGGATCTGCTCGCCTGTAAAAGGCGCGGCCTCGTCGAACTCAAGCGCTCTGCCGCGATCGTCCGTGAGCCGCAGGAGCACCGGATGACCGCCTGCGATCCGGATCGCGGCCGAGCCGTCCGTGTACAGATCGGTGTGGCCGAGCTCCCGATAGTCGACGAACACGCTGCCGAAATCGTCTGCGATCACTTTTTTCGCGTCGAGATCCGCGAAGCGTTTGGCATCGGCTGGCGGCGGCAAAGACTCGAGCACGTCGAAGCCGCCAACATCGTCGTCGATCGGGCGACCGGTGCGCGTGTTCGCGAATAACAACGTCGCAAGCATCGGAAAGTCGCTGTAGTGGACCTCTGCGGCGCTGGCGTCTTGCACGATGCGGCTGGTCCCATTTGCCTCGTCGATGCGTGACTGGAACACGCCGTGATTGGGCCGCGGATAGATCGCCACGGCTTCGATCTCGGCGCGCCCGGCCTCGCCCGTGAGCAGCGCCACGTCGCCCGTGCTCGGATCGAGACTGCACAGATCGAAATCGAAGTCGCCGCGCTTGAGATCCGTCGCATCTTGATCGCACGACACGATCAAGAACCCGGAAGGCAGCGCAGTTGGGGAACGAAACGCGCCGCGGCCACCATCGAGGGCGCTGTCCGCAGGGATGGTCAGCGACTTCACGTAAAACTGATCGTTTGGATCACGGTCATCCTGATCGGGACCTATTGAACGATTGGTGATCGCAATCGCGCCCGCGCCATCCTTGGCACCGTAAGGTGCCGCGACCAACGCAAAATCACGCGTTGCAAGCTCGACTATCTCCGTGGCCATTTCAAAACCGACGCTGCCTCGCTGAGCAAACAGCGGATGGTAGTCGCCCCCGTCGAGATTTTGCCTACGGCCCGCGAGCTGAAAGAACTCGGGTTCTCGCTTTTCCGTCGTGAAGATGACGCGCCCGTCTCTCATGAAGCTCGGCATCAGCTCCTGATTGTTCAAGAACGTAAGCTGCCGCAGCGCATCTCCCTTGGCGGAGTAAACATATAAGTTCGCGTTGGGCGCCAACGTCGATCGCGTCCGCGTGGGGCCTGAGTACTCGTAGCCCTTACTGTTCAAGTTGCCGCGCGTGGATGCGAACACCAAGCGCCCGTCGGGAGCGAACGCGGCATCGAAGTCGTGGATGAGAATCCCGTTATCGCTCGGCTGGTCGGTTTGGATCGCGGTCAACGGAGCGCAGTTAGTGCCGTCGGCCTGAGCGGTATAGATAAGCAAGGGGGCGCCTGCGCTGCTACGCGCGGAAAAAGCGATGGTTTTGGCATCCCACGACACCGTTGGCCCACGAATGTCAGCACTCGCAATGCTCAGCCCACACGAAACCGTCAGGCTCTGGCCGACCGAAATCGAAGGCTTACCCTGGGCATTGAGCGTGACCTCACCGCGCAAGAGATCCGCGCCCGGCCGATACGTGTCGAAGTCGCGCACGTCGCCGACGCCGACCGGTCGCGAGACCCACAAAAGTCCGTAGCTTGGTCCTGGCGCAAGCTCGCCACGCGCGATCGCACGATCCCGCTCGAGCTTGTGCCACTGCACCATCACGCAATACGCGGGCACTTCGTTGATCGGCATGGTGGTGACGTCGATGCCATCACAGTCCGCAGGCTTGGCATTGCCGCCAAAATCCTCGAACAGCGCGCCACCTCGATGCGCAAGGCCAGTGCCGGCACGCGTAGGAGGGAACAAATTTTTCGCGATCATTCGGCTGTCGTTCGGATTGGCAGACTCGAGCGCCAGCATGAGCAAGGCCATCTCGTAGTTCTTGTCGATCGCGATGCGTGAGAACGTACCTTGCGAGCCACCGCGCAAACGAAGATCGTGGAACATTGCCACCGAGTGGCAGTTCTGGAACATGCAGCCTTTCTTGACGAGCACGGGCTCCACGTAGTTGCCAAAGAACCGTAAGCCTTCGTCTTCGGGCTGATAGTCAACAACCTTGGGCGCGCGATCGACCAAATCTTCGATCCACGACCTGAGGGTCTTGTAGTCGCCATCATCCGTGTCCGGAAAGACGCTGCCACCTTCGTGGTACGTGCCACCACGCGATTTTGCGAGCGGACGCCGCAAGAGCTCGGACAACGACACCACCGAGTCCACGTGCGCCACGGCAACGAAGTAATTCCAGCGCGACTCTGCAGGGCTCTCGCCGCAACTCAGGTGAAAATCTGCCACCGGCGTTCCGTGACAACTCGACCCCGCACAACGCTTGACCAGCACAGGTTGAACGTCGCGCACGAAACGATCGAAGCTCTGCTTATCGGCCGGAGTCGCGTCGGGATCAAAACCAAGATGCTTGCCCGCGCCCGCGCGACACGAACCCTGATTGACTGACAAAGTCTCTTCAAGCTCGCCGCCACGACGGTAACCCTGCTGCACCCAACTCTTGATCGCAGCGTAGCCATCTGAGCCTTCGCGAAGTAAGGCTCCCGCCGCGTGTCGAATGTCCGTGGTGATCGGAACGAAGCGTTGGTCTTTCTTTTTGGGGTCGGGCGAATCGAACGTCTGCACGGGGATTTCGACCGCATCGCCGGCCTTCAGCAGTAGCTGCCCCACAGGGTAAGGTCCCGTCGCCGTCAACACGTCCTCGCGACGCAAGAGCGAGTCGTAGCTAGACAAGTCGAGATTGCCCACGGCCGTCTGGTTCGCGCGCGCAATGTGGCAGCCTGTGGTTTGCGCCACGCAACCCACCTCGATCACCGGCGCGATGCGGTCATCGTAGAACGAAAACTCAGGTGGTACTTTCTGCTCGCATGCGCACAACAGCGCGAGCACCAAGAACCCCCAGGTACCGCGGTTCGATCGCTGCATCAATGGACCACGCGTCATGGAGGTGGATTGTATCAGTGCTCTAGAAACGCGCGGGCATCCGTTCTGCAATCGCTATCGCATCGAGCACGCCGTCTGCTTTCTCGGCCTTTTTGGCGCTGATCAGCGCTTCACGGCCATCTGCGCCGCCGAGACGACCCAAGGACCAAGCCGCGGCCTGTCGCGCCTGCATCGACTCATCACCTCGCAACATGGCGATCAGCGCCGGCTCGGCGGCACGAATTTGCAGCTCGCCCGAAAGTCGCGCGGCGCGCTGCCGCACCGTCACGTCGTCATCGCCAAGCAACGGCACCAAGGCGTCATGATCACCGAAGTAACGCATGGTCAACAGACCTTCCAACGCAGCGAGCTTCACAGGCGCAGATCTATCGCGCAGCACATCGGCCACCACCGCTCCGGCCGCTTCGCTGTTCAGGCGCGCCAGAGCACGCACGGCCGCCGTACGCACTTCCACGCTCTTGTCCGCGAGCGCCGCATCCGACAACTCGGGCAGCGCATGCGGATCCATGAACTCGCCCAAGGCTTCTGCGATACGTGCGCGCTTGGTCGCATTCGTCTCGCTGCCGATTTGATCGCGCAGGCGCTTCAACGCGACCGGTCCCGCGAACGCTTGCCTACGCAGCCACCATGCGCTCATTTCGCGCACGCGCGGATTGTCGCTCTCCACGAGCTTGTCTGCGAGCAGGGGCACGCAGGCCGCGCACACCACGCGCTCACCATATTCAAGCGTCGCGCGCATGGCTTCCGGCGAACCGTGGTTGATCGCGTTCACCATCGCATCTTGGCTTGGCGCATCTGTGTTCGGACTTAGCTCACCTTTGCGCGAGTATCCCGCAGTGGCCGCCAAGTCCTCTGCTTGCACGCCCGCTGCACTGAGCAACAGGCCACCCACGATCATGGTTCGAAGCGTTTTCATGCGGCTCTCCTTCGTACTCATGGCGTGTAATCCATGCCGGTGAACTGCGTGCCATCCACGTTGCGGCGCGAGTAGTACTGGGCGCCCAGATCCACGGAGCGAATCAGCGTCACACGCTCCTCACGCGTCAGCTCTACGCCAACATCCTCCGGATGAGGCTTACCTTTGAAGGCCCACTCATCCGTACCCGTAAGCGTGCCATCGCTGCCGAGTTGCGCACCGTTGATGTTGATCTTTGCAATCAAGCGACTGGAGCGCGCACTACCCGGAATCACCCACTCGACAGGCGCACCTTCGATGCGAACGTCACCCATCATTGCCGACGGAAACAACAGCGAGATATAAGATGCAGGATAGGTTACCGCTTCGTCTTCGTAGGCCACCATCAATGAGCGCGACGACAGATCCAAGATCGGCACATCGAACTCTTGCATCCCGCCCTCACGGAACGTGACCTCCACGTGATAGGTCTTGCCGGCAAAGGGATCGTTCGCGCCGCCGGAGTGACAGCTCACGCACTTAGCATCGAATACGTTCTGGACCTGCGTGCCGGTCACCGCTTTGAACCAAGGCAACTCCGTGCGCTCCGCGATCGGATTCAACATCTCGGTCGGCCCGCGTTGTTGCGCTTCGGTGGTGAGTGCTGCGACCTCGCCTTTGCGGCTTTCATGACAGCCCCCGCAAGTACGTGTCTCGCCCGGCATGGCCTGAATCCACAACAGCTGATTGCGAATCGCCATGTCGAAGCGATCGATAGGCTGCAAATGCATCGGCAAGTAAGGCGGCACTTTTGCGGCCCACGATCCATCCGAGTGCACTTCGGCTTCGCCTAGAATCGCCGCACCTTCGTGCATAGTAAGGCCGAACTGCCCCACACTGCCGATTTCCGAAGAGAAGCCTTCGATCACGCGCACACGATGGGCTTGCTTGAGCGCCTTACTGAGCGCGAGCCCTTCGCCGAACTGTCCGCCCGATACGTTCTCCTCGAGCGACGTGTCGTGAACGTTGATCGAACCGACCACGGCCGGCATGTTGACGTCGTACTTACCGTCGTTGATCGCCTTGAGCACCGGCGGCTCCGCACGCGCTACGACGGGCGTCGCGTACAGGTCCCACAGCTTGGGATCGTCGTAGATGAGCTTACGCTTGCCGCTCTGAGGGTCCCACAAATACAGGCCAAAGTTGGGCGCCGTGCCCGCAAGCTCGTTGCGCTCGTTCACGTCGCCATCGGCCCACGACACGATCACTTGCTTTGAATCCGGCATGATGTGCGGCGAACGATAACGACCCACGCCCGAAGCTGGCGTCGACATATCGGTCGGCACGCTGAGCGTAAGGTTATCGAAGCTCGCCGCTTGCTCGTCGAAGAAGCCGAGCGTGTTGCTCACTGCCTTGTACGGAACGTTGATGTGCATCAACGCGCCAGACTGAATCGTGCCCTCGCGCGTGGTGGCCACACCCAAGAACTCGCCAGTCGCGATCTCACGCACCTGCACGATGCTGTTGAACGGCTTGTCATGCTGCCCCGCGAGCGCGCGCATCTGTGTGCAATCCGGACGCATCGTGAATAGCTTCACGTCATTGACCGGCCCCAAGTGCTCCCAGCGCGAAAATCCGATAAGCCCATTGGCCAACGTAAACGGCGCCGTCGTGTGCGAAAGATTCTGCGAGCACAACGAACGGTCCGCGTCGCCGCCGATTTCCGAAATCGTACCAATCTGCGTCACGCGCTGCGCGTGGTTGTATTCGTCGGCCCGCGTGCCCATCTGCGTGAACGGCTGGTTCGTGACAAAGGCCACTCGCCCGCCCGCCACGAACACCGGCTGCGTGTCATCTGCATCGTGAAAGGTAAGCTGCTTGACCTTCCCGCTGCCGTCGATGTTCGCAAGATAGAGGTGATAGCGATTGTCGCCCTCTATGCGCATCGAGAACACGACCTTCTTGGCGTCGAACGAAAGGTCCATGCCGTTGATATCGACGCCGTCGAAATTCTCCGTAAGGTTGCGAAGCTTACCGTCCGGCGATGGCGGCTCGAGTACATACAAACCTGAGCCTTTGCCCGGATTGTAGCGGTCGTAGTCGAACACCTGGCCCACGCCGTCGGTGACGTTATGCGAGCCATCCTCCGTAAGGTATGCCCGCTTCACGAACAACACCGCGTCGACGCCCGGCAGCACGTTGTCTTCCTTGGGCGTCGACGAGCAGCCCGTCATGCTTCCCGAAAGTGTTGCGCTGGCCGCTAGCGCCAAGAGAATCGCGCCGAGTGTCCGCATGTCGTTCGCCTCCGAGTCAGTGCCTATGCAACCTGAAGGCCAGCCATCTGAACAGCAAAAAACCAGTGGTTCCGGATGCCGCATACAGTGTGAGCGAGAATGTGCATGGGGGTGAACAACCCCAGCGCGCGGACGCCAGGGGGCCCGGTCCCCCCGATTGCGAGGGGCAGGCCACACTTGCTGCGCAGCCTGAGTCCGCCGCAACACGAGCCCCCGCGAGGCACGGAACTCACGCTATATGTATGGGTATGCTGCGCAAGCTTCTCCCCCTGCTCGGTCTCGCCCTCACTTCGCTCGCGTCGATCCTCATCACCTCGACAGCTCGAGCCGAAGGACTCAGCGATCTCGCCGCCCCGTTCAAGCGCGCACTCGAAGGCGGCAGCACAGGCGCAGCACTCGGCGTGTCATTCCTCGCCGGCGTCGCCACGTCGCTCACGCCGTGCGTGTATCCGATGATCGCGATCACAGTCAGCGTATTCGGCGCCCGCAAGGTCACGAGCCGATGGGAAGGTGCCGCCCTCTCCAGCGCATTTGTCGCCGGCATGACCGTACTCTTCACCACGCTCGGCGTGATCGCAGGCTTGAGCGGCGGCGTATTCGGCGACGAGCTCGGCAATCCCTGGATCGCAAGCGCCCTAGCCTTACTGTTCGTGGTACTCGCACTCTCCATGTTCGGCGCCTTCGAGCACGCCCTGCCCCACTCGATCACCACCAAGCTCAGCGAAATGGGCGGCATCCGCTACAAGGGCGCCCTCGTGCTCGGCATGTGCAGGTCGCTCATCGCTGCGCCCTGCGTCGGCCGCGTGCTTGGCCTGTTGCTGCCGT
>JBKJIA010000326.1:0-12868 GCA_046598735.1 Polyangiales bacterium | reverse complement strand
AGATCTTGGCGCCGCTCGTCGCGTAGCAGCGACGTTGCAGGAGGGCTTCCATCACGGCTTCGCGCGTGCACGCCTGGGCCTGCACTGCGGTGAGCCCCGTACGATAGGGATCGCGTTTGCGCGCCTCGCCGTGATGCCACAACAGACCGTGACTATCCGATGAGCCCGTAAAACCAAAGCGTAAGCCCCGGCGTAAGGCGGCATCGGCCATGTGATCCCGTAAGGTGCCGCGCTGGCCGAGCGGATGATCGACATGCTCATAGCAACCATGGCACGAGCAGATTTCCCACAAAGGCTGGCCGAGGTCGTCGTGCCCCGGCTCATCCGCCCCCGTCCAACCAATGTGATGGGGCGAGGCAAAACCACCGAGCGCGCGTACGCGCTGCACGAGCGCTGCGCCTTCGGGCACATCATCGCGCGAGACGATCGGCAGGCCGCGCACGGGGAAATATACGCATTTGTGGCCGGGGCCCGGATAGGCCTTGCCCGTCCATTCGTAGGCGTAGAGCGTAGCGAACTCAGCCGGTGCATCGTGTTGCTCGGCGATGCGCTGCAGGTACTCCCACTCGCCGGGCCCGGTACGTTTGCCCAGAAATGATTCGTGATCGGTCAAGGCCACGAAGTCGTCCTCATAGCGATAGCGCGCGCGCAAATACGCTTCGTCCGCGCTACCCACGCCATCGGAATGCGCACTGTGCTGCTGAATATCGCCAAAGAACGTGTGCCGGCCGCTACGAAGCGCCGGATCGCGCGTGCGATCCAGACCGTGCGCGGAAGCTAGCTCGCCGAGCACCGTAAGGTCCACGCGGGCGAGAGCAAGCGCAGGGGCCTTACCATCGGCGTGCGGCAACAGATCGACGTCGATGCCCTGTCGTTCGCGGCGCGCGATCAAGATTCCGTCGTTGAGCGCGAGCGCCACGATATGGCGGCCACGCGAGCCCCATTCGCCGTCACTGAGCGCCACGCGCGCTTGAAAGCCTAGGTCGGTCAGATCTTGACGAAAGTAGTTGTGAGAGCCGCGGCCGAACAGTGTCACGGCGCCCTGGGCCCCGACGACGAGCGAAGGAAACTCGAAGGATTGTTCGACGCCCTCGCGGTCTCGGTCGCGCTCGGTCATAGGGGCGGCAGGTTCGAACACGCGGCCGTCACGGCCGACGAAACGTAAGGCCAACCATTTTGAAACGTCCGAGGTGCCCGTGTCTTCTCGTACGTCGTGGTGAAAAGCTACCCACGTGCCTGCCTGACTGGGCATGAGCGCGGGCGCCGCGGCAGCACCACGGGCACGCCACACCAAACAGTCAGGTTGACCTGGCCGACTCAGCCAAACATGGCTTACGCCATCTGAGTGTTCAATGCGGACTTGTTCGCCTGCGCGAGTTTCTCGCAGCTCGGCCGCCGCATCCTCGGTAACCTCCGCCGTGTCTCCGCGGCTGAGCGCGACAATCTGAGGGTGACTAGAACAAATGCGTTCGTCACCGAGCACGCCGTCAGGACCTACTTCGATCTCGACGAGTTGCTCGCAGCCAGCTTGGCTGTTCCACGCGATCAGGCGCAGGCGTGCGCTGCCGTGGTCCGCCGCCAAAAGCCGGGGCGAGTGCAGGTAACGATCGGGGCGTTGCGCGAGGCGGGCCATGCTTACGATCTGCCGCCAGCCTAAACGATTGTCCAGTTCCCGGTGCGCTTTCCAGCTCCGCAGGCCGCGTTCAAACGCTCAGCGCGTGCGGCGACGCCGTACGAAGCAAGCCAAGCCGAACAAGCCGGACAACCACCCAAGACCACCGCTGGCCGCTGCGCCGTTCCGAACGCTGCAACCGCCACTCGAATCATCAGCGTTGGATTTCGAAGGGACGTCGGGAAAATAACCGTCCGTGAACGCGATGCCTGCGGGATAGGCCGCGCAAATGCCCTTTTGGTCATCCGGCGAGAGCGTGCGCTTGTTCGTTTCATTGCCCTGCGCATCGCACCACATGGTGGACTCTTGGTCCTGACTGTGGGCAAGACCCAAAAAGTGCCCAGCCTCATGGGTGGCGACGTTGGGCAAGTCGGTGAGCCTGACGGAGCCATCGCAGCCAGCATCGGGACACACGCCAAAGGGAGCCATGCCGCCGTTGAAGTGCATGTCCGCACCACGAATGCGGCCCGTTGCCTCTTCGAACCAAATCGAGGTGAGCGCGAATGCGTGTGAATCAAGCGACAGGCGCGCCCAGTCGCTGGTGCTTAGAAACGCGATCACGCTCTCGTTGGGTTCATCGTCATCGGGCCCAACAGTAAGGGGTGTGGTGGTGGTGGCGGCCTTGAGATTGAGCCCGACGGGCTTGCCATCACAGTCCACTGTCTCCCAGGCGCCAAAGGCATTCTGGAAGATCTGACGCAGCGCCGGATCGCTGAGCCCGGGAAAGCCCTTGTCGTTGAAGTAATAAGTAATGTCGCGCTTGGGCCAGGCCAACGGCAATCCGTCGGTGACGCAGCTGAACGAGCAGCTGGGAGGTTGCAGCTTGGAGGTCGTGGTTTGACAGTACGCCGCGGCGTGCGTGGCACTCAGCAACGACGTCGCCAGACTGCCGGCGACCAGAAGAGCGGCCTGCGTTCTTACTCTCATGTGTGACTCGCTCTCAACATTGGCATCCTAAGATCTGGCGCCGAGGCGCAGTGAAACAAAGCGATCCACGGGCTTTGCAGGCGCGCCGCAGCTGCTGACCACGGGGCCGAGTCGCTCGCTTGCCACATCGATGACGTGTGTCGCGCCAGCCTCATCGGCAAAGCTGACTCGCTTGGCAGCGTCGATGGACTCGACACCGATCAAAGTAAGACCCGACAAACGCAGCTCGCCCAGCTGTTTGCGAATCCAATAGTCAGCCGCCTGCACGGCCGAGGCGTACGCCGTGCGACCACGCAAGCGCTCCAAATCGTAAAGCTCACCCTTACTGTGTGCTGCGATGATTGCGGGCGCTTCGCTGGAGAGCACGCGGCCGTAGCTGATGCCGTGAGGCAGCACTAGCATCGTAGCGGCAAACCTGTGCCCACCGAGATGGGTGGTCTGAAACGTAAGGTCGGGCACGGCCTGCGCAAGAGCGTTGTACAAAGGCATACCGTGCTGCGCACAGCAGCGATCGCGCTTGCCATGCACGCACACGAGGTAAAGCGGCTCCGTCACGATGCGAGCACCAGGCAACACCTCACCGGCTGCAAAAGCTTCGAGGTCGAGCGACGCGATGCCGTCGAGCTCAGCAAGATCCACGCGCTGCAGCTGCTGGTGCCGTTCCGCACTGTGCGCAAGAAACAGCTGCGAGCGCTGCGCTTGGCGCTCGGGCCTGCGGATCAACTGTACGCGCGCGCGCCGATGCTTGGACACGAAGCGCTGCAAACACTCCACCACCGCGTTCGGTACCCCGCTATCCTCAAGACCCTTCGGCCCCCACTGCGTGTTGACCTCGAGCACGAGCCATAGATCCGTATCCGCCGCAGCGGTGCCAAACAGTGGCTCCTGCGCTGCGAGCGATGCATCGCGGCAAAAAATGTCGCTCTCTTTCATGCTCATACCTTGCCGCGTCGACGCCACAGCGCGAAGGCACAAAGCGAAAGAGCGCCCCAACTAACGGACCACGCCCAGGGACGTGGCGTCTGGATGCTGCAACCGTCGTTCCCGTGGCGTGAAGTCGGCCCCGGTACGGGAAAGTAACCTTCGGTGAAAGCGAGGTCGGGCGGGTACGTCGCACACAATCCCGTGCTGTCGTCCGGCGAGAGAGTGCGCTTGTTGGTCTCGTCACCCCGCGCGTCGCACCACATCGTGGACTCTTGATCCTGACTGTGGGCCAAGCCCAAAAAGTGGCCTGCTTCGTGGGTGGCCACGTTGGGTAGGTCGGTCACTTGCTGCCCCGATTGACAGCCCCTGGCAGGGCAAACGCCAAACGGCGCCATGCCACCATTGAAGTGCATGTCCGCGCCCAGAATGCGGCCGCTCTTGTCGTGAAACCAAAGCGCCGTCAGCGCGAACGCGTTCGCGTCAAGACCCAAACCTGACCATTCCGCCGCCGAAAGATGCGCGATCACGCTGGCGTTCGGCTCCTGCTTTTCCGGCCCCACGGTCAGGCTGGTGGTGTCTGAGGCAGCGGTCAGGGTGAGCCCGACCGGCTCGCCTTCACAGTCCACGGATTCCCAAGCCCCGAAGGCATCGGCGAAGATCCCGCGCATGGCCTGATCCGAAAGGCCTGGAAAGCCCTTCTCGTTGAAGACGTAGGTAATGTTGCTCTTAGGCCACGCGAGCGGAAAACCGTCTGTGATGCAGCTTGGCGAGCAACTGCTCACCTGCTGTTTGGACGTGGTGGTCTGACAGTAAGCATGCACCTTGCTGCTGCTCCAAGCGCAGACGAGAAGACTGCCAACCGCGACGAAACCCCAGCGCTGGTGCGACTGCATTGCGCCTAGTCTAGCTTGAGTGTGCTCCCGTCACTACCGCTTGACCTGCCTTCACCCCGACGAAGCCAGACCCAATGCATGCTTGGCAACGATACCGCGCATGATCTCCGACGTGCCCCCACCGAGGGTCTCGTAAGTGGAAACGCCCCAAAGCAGCGCGAGCGCGGGAGATGCCAATGCCTCGTTTCCGCCAAAGTCGAAGGCTGCGCGTACGATCTGCTGACAGACCTCCGTGTGCGCAACCTTGTTGGCCGCCGCCTCCACGGCGCCCGATTCGCCGCGTTGCATGGCGCTGACCACGGCAAACGCAAGCATCTCGACTTCCAGCACGCGCACGGAGAGCTCCGATAGAATCTCGCGCACATCCGGTCGATCGAGCACGCCGATACTGCGCGCAAAGGCGATCACGTCTTCCAAATCGCGACGCACACGGGCGGGTGGAAACTGAATATGGCGTTCATCGGCGAGCGCCGCATTCATGATCTGCCACGCCGCATGTTCTTCACCTACGCGTCGGTCAAGCGCCACCTCGACGCCATCGAAAAAGATCTCGTTGAGTTGCTCGCCGTCCATGGTGGGAATCGCGCGCACGGTCACACCAGGTGCAGTCTTCTCGACGATGAACAGACTCAGACCGCGACCGCGACTGCCCTCGGGCCCGGTACGCGCCAAGAGCCATAAGTAGTCCATGTCCTGCGCATAAGACTGCCAACATTTTTGGCCCTGAATCACGTAGTGATCGGCGACGCGATCGGCACGG
Source organism: Polyangiales bacterium (assembly GCA_046598735.1). Lineage (GTDB taxonomy): Bacteria > Myxococcota_A > Polyangia > Polyangiales > DASUME01 > DASUME01. The sequence goes on along the minus strand of JBKJIA010000326.1, from coordinate 7,692 downwards.
GTGCGCAACGCTGCCAGATCACTGCCGGCTTCAGGCTCGGAGTAGGCGATCGAGAAATGAAGCTCGCCCGAGCGAATGCGCGGCAACCAAGCGGCTTTTTGCGCGTCGCTGCCATGTCGCATCAATGTCTTGGCCACAATGCCGGCGCTCAACGGATTTCGGGCCGCGCGCGCATACGCGACCTCATCCCACAACACGAACTCATCGTAGGAGCTGCGGCCAAGTCCGCCGTGCTCGACCGGCCAGGTGAGCGACAGGTAACCGCGGGCGGCCATCGCCTCGAAAAATGCGCGCACTTCGGGCCAATGCTGGCCCTGCTGCATGAAGCCGTGCAGCTCGCGATAGGGCACAAGAAACTCGCGCACTTCGCGACGAAATGCCTGTTGCGCGGGGCTTTCCGTGAACCTCATGGTTTGTCTCTCAGGCGCGCCTGAGGGTCTGGATTCCAGGTCGGCTCGCGCTTTTCAGCAAAGGCCCGCGGCCCCTCGACGAAATCGGGATGGTTCCACATGGCTTTGAGATGATCCCACGCCTGCTCGAGCGCAGCGCTGTAGCCGCGTTCAAGACCGCCCCATACCGAAAGCTTCGAGAGTCGCATGGCTTGCGGTGAGTTTTTCAGCAGCTGACGCGCCCAGGTCTCTGCGAGCGCACGCGCGTCCGCTGCTGTTTCCGTAAGCTCTTCGACCATGCCCAACTGATGGGCACGCTCTGCGCTCAAACGGTAAGCCTTACCCATCAGCGTCATGCGCAAGGCCGTGCCGAGCGGTAAGCGTTTGGCAAGGCCGATGTTCTCGAGTGCACCCACCATGCCCACGTTCACATGCGTATCCATGAACGCAGCGCTCTTGGCGGCGATGATCAGATCGGCGTCGACCACGAAATGGTGACCGCCTCCCACGCACAGGCCATTGACCGCGCAGATCACGGGTTTGGTGACACGATTCTGATAAGGCGACCAAAACACGCTTTCGCTCAGCGGTGCGTCGCGAAAGACCTCGTTTGCGTCTTCGCCTTCGGCTTCGGACACGTCGAAGCCCGTACAGAAGTGACGCTCGCCTGAGCCCGTTATCACCGCCACGCGAATGTCGTTCTCGCGCTCGACTTCGCGCCAGATCGCGCGCGCCACCAACTGCATGTTCGGTGTAAGACTGTTACCGCGCTCCGGCCGGTTCAGCGTGATGAACGCGATCTGATCGCGACGCTCGTACAAGAACCCCGGTAGCGGCTGCGTGAGATCGATATCGTCGCTGGCTTTCACGCTCACGCTCAACCTCCAAAGCTTGCAACGAGCGCAGGTTCTTGCGAGGTGCGCTCGGCCGCGCGCGCTGCCAATTGCCGTAAGCGGCGGGTAATGTGATGGGCAGGCCCCTCGATCGTGATGCCGATGGCGCCGAGCTTCTGATGGCAGGTGTACGCGGTATCGAGGGCGGCCCGACGACTCGATGCCACAGCCGCGGTCGCAAGCGTACGAGCACGCGGACCATGCTCGTCAAAGGTCGCAGCCGCGGCGCGTGCGAGCGTCTGCGCGGCGGACAAAGCGATGTGACAACTGGCAAGTGGATGGGCCACCGCCTGAAAGCTGCCCACCGCACGTCCGAACTGTTTGCGTGTGGCCACGTGCTCTGCCGTGGTGGTAAGCAGACTGCGTGCCGCGGCCGTCATGTAGGCCGCCAAAGCCAGATCGAAGAAGAACAAACCACGTCCCGCATGCGGTAAGGGTTCCGCCTCGAGTGCGCTCACTCTCCCCCAGGGCTCGCCGCTCAAACTTGGTAAGGTTTCAACGGAACCTTGCAACTTCAACCGCGTCACACGCTGTGCAGCAAGACCCAAGTGCAGCTGGGCCTCCATGGCAAACGGTAAGATCGGGAGCACGCCGCACGACGCAATCAACTCTCCTTCGATCACGCGCGTGCGCTCTTGGCCTGCCAGCACCTGCACTGCCAGGAAGGTATCGAAGACGGGCCCGGCAAAGAGCGCGCCTCCCAGTGACTCCGCGCAAGCCACGACCATGCGCGCGCCACCTTCGCCCTCCGGCGTGCCAAGCGCGAAAAAGCCCTGCTGACAAAAGCTGCGCCACGACGTGCGATCGAAGTGACCTGAGTGTGTGCGCGCAGTGTCGCGCGCAAGACCCGTGCAGAACTTGCTGACTGATTGGGCGATCAATCGTTCGTCGGCATCGAGCGCAAGATCGGGTGTCATGCGGAAAGTCCCCAGCGTGCCGCCGACAGGGCGCGCCGATGGGCGCTCGTGCCACCGAGCTCTACGCGCAAGGCCTGCAAACGCATGCTCCACACGAACAAGTCATGCTCGCGCGTGAAGCCGAGCGCACCGGTAAGCTGATGGGTCTCCGTGTGCACAAGACGCGCGGCCTGCGTGGCGTGCGCGGCCGCCAGTGCCACGCGCTCACTGTCCGCATTCTTACAAGCGGCTTCATAGGTAAGGTAACGCGCGCCTTCGACCAGCACATGGGCATGAGCCAGGCGATGTTGCACCGCTTGAAACGAGCCGATGGCGCGCCCGAACTGACGACGTTGTGTGACATACTGAACCGTCAGATCGAGCGCCGCTGTCATGGTGCCCACGCACTCGGCGGCCAGCGCAAGGCGCCACAGATCGCGGGCACGTGCGCCCGTGTTCGAACCCAACGGTTGGCTCGCCGCCACGGCAATCGTGCCCAATGGAAACATGAAGCTGGACGGCACCGCCTTGGCCCCTGTCAGGTCGAGCGTCTGCAGCACTACGTCGTCGCCCGTCACGCACAGCGCGTGCGTGGCGTGTTGACCAAAGCGCATCGGCGTCGACAGCGCGCCTTCGTAGAGCGCGGTGATCGCACGCGGGGCATGTTCGCTCAGCGCCGAGAGCACGATGCCGGTTGCCGCAAAGCTCACCACGGCAGCATGTTTTGCCAACGTCTCTGCGACGAGCACGGCTTCGAGCAAACCCATTTCGCGCAATACATCGAAGTAGCCCGCTTCAGAGAGCGCGGCATGCAGCGCGTGATCGTAGCGACCTTCCGCATCGAGCTCGATGGCACGCTTGGGGCCGGCTTGTTTGGAACACAGCGCGCCAACCGCGGCTACGACCGCCCGTTGCTCGTGATTGAGCTGCAGGTCCATGACTCAGGTCCCCCTCGGCAAGCCGAGCACGCGACTCGCGATCAAGTTGAGCTGCACCTCCGTGGTGCCCACTGCCACGCCGGCGGTCATGGCCAGTCTAAAATTCGAGTCCGCAAACGAACCGTAAGCCAAACCATCCATGCCCATGATTTCAAGTGCCAAGTCGCCCACTAGCTTGTCTGCGTGCGTGCTTGCCACGCGAGCGACCTGAGTATTGGGACTCGGCGGCAGGCCCTTGGCGCGTTCATCGATCACCCGATAAGTAAGGACACGCGCGGCTTCGCAGGCAGCGCGCGCTTCCGCAAGCTTGTCGATGATAACCGGATCGCGATCGAGCCCGCGCCCTTTGACGAGCTTGACCATTTCATCGAGCGTCAATGCAGCGCGACAATAACGCGCGGCGCCCACGCGCTCGAATTGCAGTGCCACTTGCACCACTTCCCAACCGCGATGCTCAGGTCCAAGCAGGCTCGTACAGGGCACACGCGCGTCGCTGAAGAACACTTCATGGAAGTAGCGTGAGCCTATCACCGACGGAATTTCGCGTGCCTTCACGCCCTGAGTATCCATGGGCACGAGCAACACGCTGATGCCTTCTCGGCCGCGACTTTGTGGATCGGTGCGTACGAGCACGATGCAGTACTCGGCGCCCGCTACGTAGCTTGTCCAAATCTTGGAACCGTTGATGATGTAGTCGTCGCCTTCGCGATCGGCACGCGTGCGCAGCGACGCGAGATCACTCCCGGACTCCGGCTCGCTAAAACCCTGACACCACAGTGCTTCGCCGCGCGCCATACGCGGCAAGTGCAGGGCTTTTTGTGCATCGCTGCCGAACTGCATGATCGCAGGGCCCAGCCAATTCACGTTCATGTATTGGGCACCACGAGGCTCGCCCACGGCCCAACATTCTTCGCCTACGATCGCGTGACGAAACGGATCGGCATCGAGCCCACCGTAAGCTTTGGGCCAGTGCTGCGTGAGCCAGCCGCGCTCGGCCATCTTGGCGCAAAACACCTTGGAAAAAGCGGCCTGCACGTCGCTTCCGGGCCCGTGCTTCGATAGCTCGGACCAATCCGCAGGTAAGGTCTCGCGCAAGAACTGGCGAAACTCTTCACGGAACGCCGCATGCTCAGCCGACCACTCGAATTCCACAGGCGCTCCCTGGGCCGAGCCCGAAAGTGAAACACGTTCTATTCGCTATATCAGCGCACGCTTCGGCGATCAACACATGTTTCAGAGCTCCGGTATTTGCAAAATCTCCGTACGATCTAGGCTGAGCGAGCGTGCTAACTTTCGCGCACCATGCAGCCCTATAAAATCGCCCTTCTCGGCTTGATTGCGTTCGCACTGGCCACAGCGACAGACGTCGTCGGCACGACGAGCCCCGCCCGCGCCGAACCCCAGTGGATCATCGGCCATCCCAGCAACGAAACGCGCTTGACGGACCTGTCTTTTGGCGCGGGCTTTAGCGGGGGGCGCGGCACGGCCTTTACGCCCGGCATCATGCTCGGCATTCCAGTGCTCGACTCGGGCTTCATTCGCCCGATCAACGATGCCATCTTTCTCGAGCCCGGTCTGTTCTTGGGAGTTCGCAACCGTAAGGATGAAAATTACCTTTGGGTCATTCCCGAGTTTGGTCCGCGCTGGAACTTCTACCTGACGCCCAACTGGGATGCGTTCGCCACAGTCAAGCTCGGCTGGGCGATCGGTAAAGAAGGTGACTTCTGGGTGCGTGGCACCGCCGGCATGCAGTGGTGGTTTGCGCGTCCCTGGGCCCTGCGGCTTGAAACGGCAGGCGGCTTTCCGGTAGGCCCCGGCGTGTTCGTCGGCCTGTCTTACCAGTTCATGTGATTTGCGAACGCGCTGACTAGGGTGCGAACACGATACCGAAGTTGAAGGCAACCTGGTTCAGGCTGAAGTCGGCATCGCCGGCGAAGCGGCGGTCGAAGCGGTCGTCATCATAGTCGTGATCGAAGTAGTGACCGACCCAACCAAGGAACTCGGTATACACGCCGAACTTACTGTTGAACCAGTATTCGACACCAGGCGCGATCGACATCGTAAAACCTACGGCCGGGTTGTCGATGCCGTCGTAGTCATTGTTCAGCTTGCTGATCAGCAGACCTGGCATGCCCGCCAAGTAGAAGCGGAACTCGCGCCAGTCGTAGTGCCCGGCGATACGCGGGCCAAGCTCGAGCAACATGCTGCGTTCTCTATAGTAGTCGTCGCCTTCCCACCAACTGAGGCGCGCAAAGCCGCCGATGCTGACGTAGCGGGCAAGGTCGTAATCGAGGTGCGCCCGAAGGCCCAGCGTGGCCTCCAGATCATCGTCAGGGCCACGACCGAAGTCCGCTTCGCCGGCAAAATCGACGACCACACCGGCGCCGATGCGCAGTTGCGCAGGGGCTTGTTGGGCACTGGCCAACGTCGGCGCGGCCAGCGTCGCAGTGGACAACAAGCTCAAACCAAACAGACACATGAGTAGGCGTTGCACGATGCGGTTCCCCCTTTTGACTACTGTGTCCTAGCGTCTCGACGTGCACGATGGCAAGTCTTTGGAGCAAATGTCCGAACATGTGCCCAAGTCAAACCGCCTGAGTCGCGAGACTAGTCCGTACTTACTCCAACATGCGAACAATCCGGTAGATTGGTATGCATGGGGCGAAGAGGCACTGACGCGCGCCAAGCATGAAGATAAGCCAATCCTCCTGAGTATTGGCTATGCGGCCTGCCATTGGTGCCACGTGATGGAGCGCGAGTCGTTCGAGAACGACGCTACCGCCACACTCATGAATGAGCACTATGTCTGCATCAAGGTTGATCGCGAAGAACGTCCCGATCTGGATGACATTTACATGGCCGCTACGATCGCGATGACGGGCCGTGGTGGCTGGCCGATGACGGTGTTTCTAACGCCCGAGCAAAAGCCGTTTTTTGCGGGTACGTACTTTCCACCTGAGGATCACCAGGGGCAACCGGGCTTGCCGACGCTTTTGCAGCGCATAGCCGAAGCGTGGACGGAAGACCGGACGGGCATCGAAGAACAGGCTCAACAGCTCACGCGTGCCGTCACGAGTCAGCTCAGCGGTAGCGCGTACGCGCCCGTGTCGCGTGAGCTTATCGCAGCCGCCGCCGAGCAACTTTCGCAAACTTACGATGCGACGTGGGGTGGCTTTGGAGGCGCGCCCAAATTTCCAGCGTCTTCTTCGCTGCGCTTACTGTTGCGCTTTCATGCCCGCACCGGGGACCCACGCGCCCTCGAGATCGCACGCGGCACCTTGGACGGCATGAAGAACGGTGGCCTATACGATCACGTGGCGGGTGGCTTTGCGCGCTACGCCACGGACGAAAAGTGGCACGTGCCGCATTTTGAAAAAATGCTCTACGACAACGCTCAGCTCGCTCGCCTGTACGTGGAAGCCTTTCAGCTCACCCAAAACCCAGAATACGAGCGCGTGGCCCGCGAAACGCTCGACTATGTGGTGCGCGAAATGCAGGCCCACGAAGGTGGATTTTTCAGTGCGACGGATGCAGACAGTGAAGGCGTAGAAGGTAGGTTCTTCACGTTCACGCGTGCACAAATCGCGGAGATTTTGGAAGAGCCCAAAGCCAGCTACTTTTGCGCCTACTACGACATCCGCGAGCCTGGCAATTGGCCCGAAGAGCAGACCAACGTGTTATGGACGCAGCGCTCGCTTGCCGACGTAGCGAAGACTTTCGACCTTACTGTCGCGCAACTCAACGAAGAGCTGTCCGCTGCGCGACTGCGCGTGTACACGGCACGCAAACAACGGGTGCCACCCTTGCTCGACGACAAGATCCTCGTGAGCTGGAATGGTCTGATGATCGGCGCCTTGAGCGAAGGCGCTCGCGTCTTCGCGGAGCCTCGCTATGCACGTGCGGCGGAACGTGCGGCGGACGATATCCTGCTGCGTTTGCGCCGTGCCGACGGTGGTTTGTATCGCACGGCGCGCGGCAGCAAGGCTCATTTGAACGCCTATCTCGAAGATTATGCCTATCTGGGCGACGCGTTGATCGATCTATACGAATGCGGCGCAGACGCCCGTTTTCTCGACGAAGCGCGCGGCTTATGTGAACGCATGATCCAAGATTTTCGCGACATCGAAGGCGGGGGATTCTTTCAAACGGCACACAGCCATGAAGCGCTGATCGCACGCTCGCGTGAAGCACAAGACGATGCCTTGCCCAATGCGAGCGCGTTGGCTGCGCAGCTTTGCGCGCGCCTGTCGTTTCATCTGGATCCCGCCGACTTGCGCTCAGTCGCGCAAGCTACGGTCGAGAGCTTTGGCAAGCTTATCGCCCGGGCTCCACGTGCGTTTGTAAGCACACTGTCGGTAATCGATCTGCTCGACGCGGGGCCCGTCGAAATCGCGATCATCGGCGATCGCGACGATGCTCAGACGCGTGCCTTATGGCGCGCGGTGGCCCAAGTGTACCTACCCCAACGCATCATTGCGCATGGCACCGGTGACGACGAAACAGAGCAGCCATTGCTCGCTGGCAAGACGCGCGTGAAGGGGCAAGCGGCGGTGTACGTGTGTCGCAATTTCACTTG
>JBKJIA010000247.1:0-16635 GCA_046598735.1 Polyangiales bacterium | reverse complement strand
TCATCCATGTCATCCGCACGAATAAGATCCCATTTCTACAGAGCAGGCCATCCGCGTTCCTGTTGGCCACGAGCGTGGCGGTCATGGCGGTCGGGGTGGCACTACCCTTCACCGAGCTCGGTCGCTATCTGGGGTTCAGCGCGCTGCCTGCTCTCTACTGGCCATACATCGCCGTGACGCTGCTTTGCTACATGGTGCTCACGCAGGCGGTGAAGGCTTGGCTGCTGCGACAGCATTGGATCTGAGTGTTAGGCGTGGAGGTATTCCGTCAAGAAATCAAGCGTGGCGTTGTGAACGGGGGTGATCGCGCGTGCGTGACTGCGCCGCATCCAGCGACGTGTCGGTGCGACTCGTCGAGTTCACACCCTGACAGCACGAATGGTATTGGGCATCCTATTGAGTGGGGATTCGTTGCGCGGCGAGGCAGCGAACTTCGCCCTTTGGAGGGGCTCTAGCGTGAAGGCAAGCTTCCTGACAGCACCACCGCTCGGTGGCTACGAAATCACGACGCGTATCGGCGAGGGATCCTTCGGTGCGGTGTATGCGGCCGTGCGTGTTGCGACGGGGCAGCGCGTGGCGCTGAAGGAGCTACTGCGTACAAGCCCCGATGCGCTGTCGCGTTTCAAGCATGAGTTTCGCGGCCTGCAGGAGGTGCATCATCCGAACCTGGTCGAGCTCCTGGAATTGGTCGAACAGGATGGTCGCTGGTTCATCGTCATGGAGTTGGTCGAGGGGCGAAACTTTACCCAATGGGCGCGACCGACGTTCGGCAGGGCCTCCGACAATGATGGCAGCGGCGTACTCGATGAAGCGCGTTTGCGAGAAGCTCTGATTGGCGTGGCCCTCGGTATCGAGGCGTTACACGCCCATGGCATCGTGCATCGCGACTTGAAGCCGTCGAACATTCAAGTGTCGGATGATGGGCGCGCCGTACTGCTCGATTTTGGTCTGGTGACGGCTTGCGATCCCGGCGGCCAATCTACCCATGGCGCCGGCATAGGCACCGCGGCTTATATGGCGCCTGAGCAAGCCGCTGGAAAGGTCGTGGGGGGGGCTGCCGATTGGTATGCTTTCGGGTCATGCATCTATGAAGCTCTAACGGGCCTGCTGCCGTTCGAGGGCAATAACGCGCTTCAGATCATGCTGCAGAAGCAGGGGCAGCTACCTGTCACGCCGAGTCTACGGTGCAAGCATGTCGCGCCCGACCTCGAAGCCTTATGTATGGCGCTGCTGTCACCACTACCCGAGGACCGACCTTCTGGCCCCGAGGTGCTGCGTCGACTCGCGCAGGGGCCGGTGCCCGCTACCCAGCCGAGCTTAGCTCCGCACCTCGTCAACGAAGGTGTCTTTGCCGGCCGCGAAGCAGAGCTTTCGGAGCTGCGCCAAGCGTTAGCGCGCACCGATCGGGGCGACCTGAGTATCGTGCTGATCGAAGGCGAAAGTGGCGTGGGTAAGAGTGCGCTCGTGGCCGAGTTCATACGGCGCCAGCGCGAAGCACAACCCGAGACCTGGGTACTGCGCGGGCGCTGTTACCAGAACGAAACCGTTCCCTACAAGGCCTTTGACGGTTGCATGGATGCGCTCGCCAAGGTGCTGCAGCGCATGCCACAGGATCGCTGTGCGGCGTTGCTGCCCTGGCGAGCGGGCTTGCTCGCGCAGCTCTTTCCCGTATTGCGCGGCGTACCGGCATTGGCCAAGGCGCCGCTGAAAGATGCGTCTGCGGACCCGACTGCGCGCAGAATCGAAGCATTTGCGGCGCTTGCGGCCTTGCTCGGTAAGCTCGCTGAAGACCGACCGCTCCTACTCGTGATCGATGATCTGCAATGGGCGGACGCAGAGTCGTTTCGTTTGCTTCGCGCGCTGCTCGCAGGGCCACGTCCGCCACTCTTACTGTTGTGCACAATCAGACCACGACACGAGCTGGACAAAAACATCGCCGCGGCGGTCAACGAGCTGCGCGACATGGAGCAGACGCGCACTCTCTCGCTGCGCGGTTTGCCGCGTGCAGACGCTCAGGTGCTGGCATCCCAGCTCTTGGGCGCCGCGGCCCCTACCCTGTGGCTACGATCGATCGCGAGCGAAAGTCGCGGCCATCCCATGTTTTTGGCGGAGCTCGTGCACTACGCGTCGAGTCAAGATCCATCTTCCGCCGGCGGCTTGACCTTGGATGCGGCGCTGGCCGCGCGCATCATTTCGCTGCCCAACGAGGCGCGCAGCTTGTTCGAGCTCGTAGCGGTAGCAGGCAGGCCGTGCAGTCACGCCGTGCTCGCTTACGCGCTAGGGCAGGAGCTAGTCGACTCGGCAACCAAGGTCTTATTGGGTCAGCGCTTGGTGCGACGTCGCGATGGCAATGAGCTCGTGTGTGCTCACGATCGGATGCGGGCAGCAGCCGAACAAGGCATCGCCCCCGGTACGCGTGCCTCGCTGCATCGTCGTTTGGCTGAAGCGCTCGCGAATCAAGACGTGTGCGATGTCGGCGAGCTCGCGCGTCATTGGGACGCAGCGGGCGAGCCCGCGCGTGCACTCGATGCTTATGAGCAAGCTGCCTCGCATGCACTCACGAACCTGGCGTTTACGAGCGCGGAGCAGCTGTACGCACGTGCCCTTGCGCTTACCGAGGACAAGACTTCCAGTCGTGCGCGAGATCTTACGGTTCAGCGAGGTCACGCACTGACGAGCGCCGGTCGCAGTGGCGAGGCAGCGCGGCTCTATCAGCACGCAGCGACGCTGAGCGAGGGCGAGGCACGCATGCGATTGCGCGTGCTTGCGGCTCAGCGACTGATCGAGAGCGCCCAGGTCCAAGAAGGTATGGCGGCTGCACGCGAGATTCTCGCGGAGCTCGGTGTGGGCCTCGCTGAAGGAACTGCTGGGGCGCTTGCGAGCATCGCATGGAATCGGCTGTGCGTGTCGTTGCGTGGCCTCGATGTGAAACCATCGGTCGGGCAAACCCTCAGCCCCGAAGAGCAACTGGTGCTCGATTGCCTGCACGCGCTCACTATGCCGGTGGCCTGGGTCGGCCAGTTGGGCGGCGCAGCACTCAACACCACGCATTTGCGACGCGCGCTAGCCGCGGGCGAGCCTGCCCACGTCGTGCGTGCACTCGGCCAAGAGGCCACTTTTCGCGCGTTGCAGCGTCCGGATCAACCGCAAAGCTTCATGCCGCTTATCGAGCGTGTACGCGCCATGGCACTCAGTTTGGGGAGTCCATCGGTACTTGCGATGCAGATGTTCATGGAAGCGACCGCGAAATCATTCGCGTGCGACAGCGTGGGCTCTCGCCGCCTGCTCGAGGAGGCCCAAGCCCTGGTCCGATCTGAGTGTCCGGGCGAAGCGTGGTTGCTGACCAACATACGCAGCAGTCTCGGCTCCGCTTTCTGGGGTGGCGGCGAGCATGCTCTCGGCGCCAGAGAGACGCGTGCTTGGCTGCACGAGGCACGCGAACGCGGCGACAGTTACGCGTTGGCGTCGCTGACCAGTCTGGGACACGGCGCAGCCTTCCAGCTGATGCAGGGCACGCCGGACGCGGCACGAGCAGCCTTGAACGAAGTGATGAAACCTTGGCCCGCGACCCCATTCGCTCTCGTGCATCTCGGCGAAGTGATGGCGACCTCCGCGATCGAAAGCTATCGGGGTGGCGCTGCGTGTAGAGACTGGCTGCTTACCCACGAGGCGCGCCACCGCGATGCCTTCATGCTGAAGGCAACGTTTCTCAAGGATATGATGGCGGCGATTCGAGGTAGCTCCGCCTTGTCCGCCATGGCGGAGGAAAGCGCGGGAAAGCGCCCGGCTCTGCTGCGCGAGGCGCAGGCTTGCCTCGCGACCGTGAAGCGTTCGCGACAACCCTTCGGGAAGGTCTTTTGTGCGCATCTAAGGGCCAAGCTCTCTGCCATTGCGGGAGAACCCGTGCGCGCGCTGGCCGATGCGTCCGAGGCGGTGCGGGTAAGCGAGCAAACGGGCCTGATGTCTCACGCGTGGTCGTTTCGCTACGTGGAGGGCACACTGGAAGGCGGCGACACAGGCCGCAACAAACGTGATGACGCGCTCGCCTTCTTCCGCGATCAAGGCTGGAATGACCCGTGGCGCGCGATCGACCTGCACGTGAACGTCCTGCATTCGCTCGACTCTCCCGCAGCACGGGCTCCAGCTGCGAGCACGAGTCTGCTAGGTGGACGCTACGTGTTGGTCGAAGCAGAGGCCGCTGTCGCAGATAGTAAGGTCTCGCGCGCCCGCGACACGCGCACGGGACGTCACGTCGAGCTCAAAACATTAACCGGTGCAAGCCCAAAAGAGCTCGCACGCTTCAAGCAAGAGTTCCGTGTGTTGCAGGGCCTTCACCATCCCGCGCTGCTTCGACTCGAAGCCCTCTTCGAGCACCAAGGACGCTGGATCATCGCCCGGCAATCGGTGGATGGTGTCGACTTCTTGAGCTGGGTACGCAACGAGCGCGGCTTTTCCGAGTCGCGACTTCGCACTGTGATGTTCGAGCTCGCAGGGGCCGTGTCGGTCTTGCACGATGCAGGCTTCGTGCACCGCGATCTCAATCCCGAGAGCGTTCGCATCACGTCGGAAGGACGTGTGGTGTTGCTCGATTTTGGGCTCGTCGCGTCCATTGCCGCCAACGCAGACGCAGCGGGTACGAGCGATGCGGGCGCGATTCATTACATGGCGCCCGAGCAAATCGCGGGTAGTGAGGTGCACACCGCCGCAGACGTGTACGCGCTGGGTGCGTGCTTGTACCAAGCGCTGACGGGTACCTTACCTTACGATGCGCTGAGCCGCAGCAGTCTGCTTAAAGCCAAAGTATTGGGCCGGCCCGTGCCACCCGCGATCTACGAGCCTTCCGTGCCCGCGGATCTCGATGCGCTCTGCATGCAGATGCTCGAGCGCGACCCGTTGCGCAGACCCCTGCTCAGTACCGTGCTGAGCTCGCTCGAACGGCGTGAGGTCGAAAAGCCCGGGTATGCGCCGATGACCTCGATCATCCCATCGCTGCACGTGCCGGCGATTCGCCACGCGGAGGAGGCTTTTGCTGGGCGCAGCGAAGAGCTCCTGCAGCTGGAAACAAGCTTTGCACGCACGCGCGCCAGGACACCGAGCCTGGTGTTGCTCGAAGGCGAAAGCGGCCTTGGCAAGACTGCGCTGAGCGTCGAAGCTTTGAAGCGCATCGAGCAGTCCGAGCCGCGTACGCTCGTGCTGCGCAGCCGTTGTTTCGAGAGCGAACAAATTCCCTACAAGGCATTTGACGCTGCCATGGACGAGCTCGCGCGCGAGCTGCGCAGAATGCCAGCCGAATCATGCAAACAATTGTTGCCGAGTGGTGCGGCGCTGCTTTCCCAGCTGTTTCCGGTGATGGATAGCGTGCAAGCCATAGCCAATGCTTCCCGTAAGGGCATTGCGGCGGAGCCTACCGCTCAGCGCTTACAAGCCCTCGCGTCGCTGCGTGTGCTGCTAGAAAGGCTGTGCAGCGTAAGACCCGTCGTGCTCGCGATCGATGATCTGCAATGGGCGGACGCGGAGAGCTTTCGTTTGCTGCGCGGGCTCTTCGAAGGCCCGGACGCGCCGCCCTGCTTCGTGCTTGCAACCTTACGGCCTCGCGATGAGCAGACGGTAGAAGTGGCAGCGCAGATCGACCTCGTGCGTGCTTGGCCACATACTCAGGTCATATCGCTCGATACCCTGTCGCGCGAAGATGCTGAGCGCCTCGCCGCATTCTTGTTGGGCCCGGGTGCGCCCTCAGGCTCACTCGAGGTCGTGGTGCGCGAGAGCCGCGGTCACCCGCTTTTTTTGCGTGAGCTTTCCTTGTACGCGCGCGGCGGCGCCGATCGCAGCACGCCCTCGGGCCTTACGCTTGACGATGCGTTGCGTGCGCGCCTAAGCGGGCTCGATGCGAGCGCGCGCACCTTACTCGAGCTTATCGCCCTCGCCGGAAGCCCGTGCGCGCTGCCCGTCCTTGACCGTGCGCTGGGCGAATCCGAACGCGGCCTGGACGATGCACTCGACATCTTGCTCGCACAGAAGCTCGCGCGACTGCGTCAAAGTGGCGAGCTCGTGTGTTACCACGATCGCATTCGCCGGGTTGCGGTGGAGGCCCTCGAGGCTGACAAGCTTAGGCTGCTGGCGGGCAAATTGGCGGCCGCGCTCGATCCCGAGCAAGCCGGTGAGGCAGCCGATTGCGCGCGGCTTTGGGATCTCGCAGGCGACGTCCAAGCCGCCATTTCCGCGTATTCGAAAGCGGGCGAAGAGGCGCTCAGGGTACTTGCCTTTGCGCGCGCGGAGCAACTGTACGCGCGCGGCATCGCACTCGCAGGGGATGCCGATGATCCGCGCCTTCAGGACATGTACTTGCAACGAGCGCATGCCTTGGCACGCGCTGGGCGCAGCGAAGAGTCCGCCGCCCTCTACGCCAAGGTCGCCGAACACTCAGAAGGCGAAGCCCGCGTGCGGTTGCGCGTGCTCGCCGCCCAGCAGTTGATCCAAAGCGCACAAGTCGCGGAGGGCCTGTCGGCGGCCCGCGCTCTGTTCAAGGAGCTCAAGGTACCGCTGGCAGAAGGTAAGGGTGTGCTTGCCCAACTTGGTTGGGGTCGAGCCTGCCTCGCCATGCGTGGTTTTGAAGTATCGACGCGCGATCCACAGCAGCCGATCTCCGTGCACGATCAGCAGGTGCTCGGTGCGATGGAGGCGCTCGCGGTTCCGATAGGCTGGGTTGATGTGCTGGCCGGGGCGGCGCTCAATACGCGCTATCTGCTTACGGCGCTGGCCGCTGCAGACCCTTCCCATGTGTGTCGCGCGCTAGCACAGGAAGCTTCGTCGCGCGCCATGCAGAAGCCGGAACAACGTGCCGCTTTTGCGCCGCTGCTCGAGCGTTCGCGCGTGCTCGCGCAAGCCTCAGGCGATCCGGCGCTCAAGGCTTACCAAGTCTTCACGGAAGGTACGGCCGAGTTCTTTGCGAACGACCTCGTGGCTGCGCGCGCTCTACTCGAAGCAGCCCATACCATCTTGGAAAGCGAGTGTCCGGGCGAGCCGTGGCTGCTTACCAACGTGCGCATGAATCTCGGAACCGTGTGGACACAACTCGGAGAGTACAAGCTCGTCTACACGAACGTAAGGGCTTGGATGGCTGAAGCGCGCGAGCGCGGCGATAAATTCGCGCTCACCACGTTAAGCGGGTTGGGGCAGGGCGTCGTCTGCCACCTGATGGACGACGATTGCGACGAGGCGCGGCGCGAGATGGCAGAGGTGATGGCGCCGTGGCCCGCCGAACCCTTCTCGTTCCCGCACCTAGGCGAGTTCGAGATGGTCCTTTCTAGCGAGCTCTACCGTGGCGGCCGAGCTGGCCTTGTTTGGCTGCAGGAACGCCGCGCGCTTCACGATGGGGCCTTCCTCTTCAAAGCATCGAGCATGCTGCGCTTGGCTCGTTCGCACTTCGAAATCGCGCTCGACTTGTCTGCCATGCAGGACGCTTCGTTGGACGAGCGGGCGACGCTGCGCGAGAGCGCGCTCGGGATTGCAAAACGTCTGCGAGGCGAGCGCGGTGAGCACGCAGAACCGTTCCGCGCCTGGATCGCCTGCCAGCTCGCTGCTCTGGATGGTAAGGTCGATCAAGCCCTTGAACAGGCCGCAGTAAATCGCAAATGGCACGAACAGCGACGAGCCATCGCGACTGTGCACTGCTGCCTGTATTTCGAAGGCACGTTACAGGGTGGAGAAAGCGGAAGTGCCCAGCGGAAAGCTGCGCTCGCCTACTATCGCGAACAGGGCTGGAAGAATCCGTGGCGCGCAATTTCTTCGCGCTTCCCGGTGCTGCGTCTGCTCGAGGGCCCAGGCTGAACACGCTTCTCCTTCCTGTAGCCACTAACATTAGCATTAGGTTTGCCCCCTCCTCCGCCTATCGACCGCCACCGCGGCCACGATGATCGCACCGATCAGGATCTCCTGTACGTAGTTGGGCACTCCAGTCAGGGTACAGCCGTTCGAAAGCACGCTCATCAGGAACGCGCCCAGCAGCGATCCTAAGATACCGCCCATTCCGCCTGAGAGGCTGGCCCCACCGATCACCACCGCGGCGATTACGTCAAGCTCCTTACCCAATGCGGTGGTGGGATCGCCGACGGTAAGGCGGGCGAACTGCATGACTCCGGCCAGGCCCGCGAACAGACCCGAAACAGTATAGATGGCAAGCTTGATGCGGGGCACCCGGATGCCGCACAAGCGTGCGGTGGCTTCGCTAGACCCCACGGCATAGGTGTGCACGCCAAACACGCTGCGCTTGAGCACAAAGCCCATGAATAGTGCCAATGTGAACATGAGCCAGGTACCAGGAGCCATCAGCAACCAGGCAGGGGTGGGTGATTTGGCCATCACAGACGCGAGCCAACCGGCAGGAGCATCCACTTTCTGTTCGCCGGAAAGATACTTCGCAAGGCCACGCGCCATGCCCATGCTGCCCAAGGTCACGATGAACGGCACGACCGAAAGGCGCGTGATCAACAGCCCGTTAAACGCACCGGCCAGCGCTCCCGTAAGCACCCCGGCCAGGGCTGAGACACCGGGCGTTGCGCCCTCGCGCAAGGCCACGGCAGTCACCACGGAGGCTAGCGCAATCACAGAGCCCACCGACAGATCGATGCCGCCGCTGATGATCACAAAGCTCATACCGATGGCACCGAGGCCCACGATCACGGTTTGCGCGGCAATCGTTTGCAGATTGTAAACAGTAAGAAAACTGTCGGGCTCGAGTGCTGCGAAGAGGCACATGACTGCGAACAGACCCAGAAAAGGCCCAAGCAATCTGATCATGCGCGCGCGACCTTGCCTTACGTCAGTCACGGCTTTCTCCGTTCGCCCCATCGACCCCAGCCACCCCGGCTGCGCCATGCGACCTCGCGGGAGCGATGGTGGTGGCAGCTTCGAGCAAGCTTGCTTCATTCCATTCGCTGACTGGGCGCGCTTGGCCCAGCTGACCGCGGGTCATGACCGCAATGCGATCGCAGACGCCAAGCAGCTCCGGTAGGTAGCTACTGACGAACAGGATGGCTTTGTTGTTTGCGACTAGCTGACCCATTAAGCGGTAGATCTCGGCTTTACTACCGACGTCGATGCCGCGCGTGGGTTCGTCTAGCAAGAGGACCTCGACATCGTGGTGCAATAGGCGCGCGATGGCGACCTTCTGTTGATTGCCACCCGAAAGCTGCCCTACCGGTTGCGTGACGCTGTCGTAACGTAGGGCAAGCTGCGCTGCGAGCTTTCGCGTGGCTTCGTGCTCTGCTTTCCTCGCGATCATACCCCAACGCGAAAGCGGACGTGACAGCGTCAGGTTGGTTGCGATCGAGAGTCCCAGGGCGAGGCCCTCTTCCTTACGGTTCTCCGAAAGGTAACCTATCCCTTGGTTCAGGCGTTCCCACGGGCTGCGAGGGACTTTGTCCCAGTGCGCTTCCCCGCCCACGGCAAGGCGCACCCGGCCGCTGCGGATGGCGTCTAGGCCGAACAGGGCGCGTAGCAATTCGGTACGCCCTGCGCCCACCAATCCGGCGATGCCTAAGATCTCCCCACGCCTTAGGGAAAGGCTTGCCTGATGAGGTAAGGTTGTACCCGACAGGGCATCGAGCTCGAGCAGCACTTCGCCTGCGGCGTGCGGCACGCGCGGGTAAACCTCGTCTAGCTGTCGGCCCGCCATGGTTTCGATCACATGGCTGGTAAAGCTGGCGGTCTGTGCGGGCTCGCGCGGCACAGCGCCGCTGTCGACGCTACGGCCGTCGCGCAGCACGGTATAACGTTGAGCCACCCGCCGAACCTCTTCGAGAAAGTGGCTGATGTAGATCACAGATACGTCGCGCGTGCGCAGGCGATCGATGGTGGCAAACAGCCGCTCCGTGTCGCCGCGCGACAGCGAGCTTGTGGGCTCATCCATCACCACCAAACGGGCCTTGCCTACCAGAGCGCGCGCGACCTCGACCAGTTGCTTGGCACCGGGCGACAAGCTGGCCACGATGCGGTTGGGATCGAGCTCTGGCTGATCGAGCCAGCCTAGTGCCTCTTCCACCTGAGTGTGCATGCTGCGCCGATCTACCACGCCGAAATAGGCGGGCTCCCGTCCGAGCATGACGTTTTGGGCAACCGTCAGGTGCGGAGCTAAGGTTAGCTCTTGGTAGATCATGGCCACGCCCAGCGCGCGCGCCTCCAGGGGATTGCGCGGAGCGTAAGGTTTCCCGCCCAGCTCCATGCTGCCCTGGTCTGCGCTGTGGGCGCCAGACAGCACCTTCATCAGCGTGCTCTTGCCGGCGCCGTTTTCCCCGATCAAAGCATGCACCTCGGCGCGCTTGATATCGAGGCTCACGGAAGCCAAGGCCAAGGCTGCACCGAAGCGTTTGCCGATGCCGTGCATGCGCAGTAGCACCGGCTGATCGCTGCTGGCGCTGGTCAGCGGGGTACCCATCAGTGCGCCCATCAGTGCAGGTAACGCGCAAGATCCGGAGCGAGCAGCGCTTTGATTTCAGCCTCTTGCATGTTTTCGCGGGTGACCATGCTGGCACCCGTATCGATGCGCTTGTCTACCTTAGTACCGTGGGCCTGGGCTAAGATCGACTTCACGCCGAGCTCTCCCATGCGGAATGGGTTCTGAACCACCAGGCCGTCGATCTTACCTTTTGTCAGTCCCTCGATGAGCTTGGCGCTCGCATCAAAGCCGACAAAGCGTACTTTACCCGCGCGATCGGCCGCTTCGAGCGCGCGTAGCATGCCAAAGGTCGTAGATTCGTTGGGGCAGAAGATACCTTGCACGCCCTTATAACTCGACAGCAGATTTTCGGAGGCCGCATAGGCGCTTTCCGTGGTCGCACCACCATACTGACTGGATGACACGACTTTGATGCCGGGAAAGTCCTTGGCCAACGTGGTAAGAAAGCCCGTCTCGCGCGCCATGGTGCTAGCCGATCCCTCTTGATAGCGTAAGACCAACACCTCGCCTTTTCCGCCCAACAAAGAGCCTACCCGCGTGGCGGCAAGCCCGCCGGCCTTCTCGTTGTCCGTGGCCACAAAGCTTACATAACCATCCCACTGCACCGCAGAATCGATGATTAGCACGGGAATGTTGCGCGCCTTGGCATCGTTCAGCACGGGCACGAGTGCGCGATCATCGAGCGGCGCCAGCACGATTCCGTCGACCCCGCGGCTCAAGAAGTTCTCCACGACTTTGATCTGCTCGTCGCGATCATCTTCGCGGACCGGACCTTTCCAGATGATCTCCGCGCCCAGCTCCTCGCCTGCTTTGACGGCTCCAGCATGCACGGACTTCCAGAACTCGTGGGTGGTGCCCTTGGGAATCACCGCAATGGTCTTCCGCTTTTCGGGACGGCCAGCTTTGTTCTCGGCCTCGCTGCTCGGAGCAGACGTTTGTTTGGGCTCACAGGCGAGCAGGGCGAGCAGCACCGCGCATGCGGTCGAGAGTGAGCGCCTGCTTGGAATGCTTGGAATGCTGCCGGCAATGCTGCTGCGAATCATGCGCGTACCAGACTCGAAAGCGGTCGTCTGTGTCAAGTCTGGGTACGGTGTGCAGCACGGAGTGTTCGCTCGACGCGCCAAGCTGTATGCTCCCCGCCGAACGGATAGCGGGGGACCCATGAAGCAACGCATTGCACTGTTTTGGCCGGGAGACGCACGCGAAAAGCCCAACGAGCTGGCCCTGCCCAATGCCGAAGAGACCACGCGCCAGCTGGAAAAGGCGCTGGCCAAGCTCGGCCGCGAAAGCTACCGCGTGCCCGGTTTTCTCTCGAAGCCGCACGAAGCGATCGAGAAGCTCGGACCCGTGCGCGACCCGATGATCGGCGTGTGCGTGCACTGGTTTTACGGTCCGCACACCACCGAGGGCGTGGTCGGCAAAAACAATCCACTTTTGCTGGCGAGTAACTTTTCGGGCCAGTGGCCGGGGCTCGTAGGCCTGCTCAACACCGGGGCCTGTCTCGAGATGCTGGGTCGTAAGCACTCACGTATCTGGACGGACGCGCCTGACTGGACGACTGACGCAGTCTTCATGGAGCGGCTCGAAGAATGGTGCACAACGGGCGCGATTGCTTATGGCGAGCAGGACATCGCGTATCACGCGCCGGTATCCGCCCAGGCGAGTGCCCTTGCGCAACAGGTGGCGGCTGAGTTGCGCGCACGCCGCGCTTTGATCTTGATGTTAGGCGATACCTCCATGGGTATGATCAATGGTTACTTTGGGCCGCGCATGCTGCATAAGCACGGCTTTGCGGAACATAAGGTGGACCAGGCTTGGATCATCGATCGCGGCCGTCGCATCAGCGAAACTCGCATCGATGCGGCGCTCGCCTTTGTCAAAGAGCATGGCGTCACCTTTCATTGGGGCGAACAAGACGCCGCGGACTTCACCGAGAACGCCACGCGCGAGCAGTTGCGGGACTACCTGGTGGTCAAGGATATGATCGAGGAGTTCAAAGCGGACTGTTTGGGTTGGCAGTATCAGTTAGGTCTGATTCCCTTGCGGCCGCCGTCAGATTTTGCGGAAGGTCTATTCAACTCGACCTGCAGACCCGAAGGTAATGGCGACACCATCGCCTGTGCTACCGAAGCCGACCAGGGCAACGTCATTCCCATGGAAATGATGAAGCGCTTGCTCAAGAAGAAGGGCCTCCATCAAGCGGTCATGTTCCATGACGTACGTTGGGGCGCACAACACGACGGGCGATTTCTCTGGGTGTTGTTGAACAGCGGCTCATGCGGTGCTTATGCTTTCAATCACGATCCGGCCACGCTCAAGGGTGCCCATACGTATCGCCAGCCTTCGCTCTACTTTCCCACGCCTGGTGGCACATTCGCGGGCGAAAGCTTGCCCGGTAAGATGACCTGGTCCCGTGCTTATATAAAGGACGAGGTATTGTGGATGGATATTGGCCATGGTGAGGTGGTGAAGCTCCCGCCGGCCACGCGCGATGCCTGGTGGCAGGGCACCACGCGCCAGTGGCCGTTCATGGCTGCTGACATGGGCATTGGGCGTGACACGTTGATGGCCCACTACCTTTCGAACCACGTGGCCGTGGCTTACGGCGATATTTTCGATGAGATGGTGGCACTCAGTCAGGAGCTCGGCTTCAAGGTGCGCATCCTGCGAGCCAAGGCATGAGCTTCATCGGCATCGACGTAGGCACAGGCAGCGTGCGCGCCGGGATTTTCGACGCACAAGGCAAGCGCCTGGGTCTTGGAGTTTCGCCGATCCGTACCTGGCGTCCGCACGAAGATTTCGTCGAACAGAGCTCAGAGGATATCTGGGGCGCCGCGGCCACGGCAGTACGTGTTGCCTTACTCGAGTCTGGACTGCGTCCCGAGCAGATCTTAGGCATCGGCTTTGACGCGACCTGCTCGCTGGTTTTACTCGATGCCCACGATCGCCCCGTCCCTGTCAGCCCGGGCGGACGCGACGAGCAGAATGTGATCGTATGGATGGATCACCGCGCGACAGCGCAAGCCGAGCGCATCAATGCCGGCAGACACGCGGTGTTGCGTTACGTAGGCTCTGTGATCTCCCCGGAGATGCAAACCCCGAAGCTCCTGTGGTTGAAGGAGCATGCCTCTGAGTCTTTTGAACGTACTGCGCGCTTCTTGGATTTGCCTGACTTCCTGACGTACCGCGCCACAGGCATCGATACGCGCTCGTTGTGCAGTACGGTTTGTAAGTGGACCTATCTGGGCAAGGAAGAGCGCTGGGACGGATCTTACTTTCGTGCGATAGGATTGGGCGAGCTGGTCGACGAAGGTTTCCAGCGCATCGGAACGCGCGTCCGGCCGATGGGAGAACCTATCGGCGGTCTGACGGTGTCTGCTGCCAAAGAGCTTGGGTTGGCGCCGGGTACGCCCGTGGGCGTTTCAATCATCGATGCGCATGCGGGCGGCCTGGGTTTGCTAGGGGTGCCGTTGCAGCCGGGCGCTGACCTCGATTTTTCGACGCGCCTGGCCCTGATCGGCGGCACCTCGAGTTGTCATATGGCGGTGTCGCAGGAACCCCATTTCATTGCCGGCATCTGGGGACCTTACTATTCAGCGATGGTGCCCGGTTTGTGGTTGACCGAGGGCGGGCAATCCGCCACGGGCGCGCTGATCGATCACGTGATTTACAGTCATGCGCGCGCGGCCGAGCTAGTTGCCAAGGCGGAACAGCACGGCAGCACCGTATATGCCGTACTGAACGAGGTGCTCGACGCTCTTCTGAGCGCGCAGCCAGGGTTAGGTTTTGCCGCCGCGCTCAGTCACGAGCTGCATGTCTACCCTGATTTTCACGGCAATCGCAGTCCGCGAGCCGATCCAAGTTTGCGCGGGATGATAAGTGGGCTTCGACTTAGTGATACCATGGAAAACTTAGCCCTACTTTACCTCGCCACCGTCCAGGCCGTGGCGTACGGGACGCGTCACATCATCGAGACGATGAATGCTGGAGGCTATCGCATCGACACGCTCGTGGCCTGCGGCGGTGACACCAAGAATCCCGTGTTCCTGCGTGAACACGCGGACATCACGGGCTGCCGCGTGGTCATGCCGCGCGAGCCGGAAGCCGTGCTCCTTGGCGCGGCGATGCTGGGGGCGGTCGCGGCCGGTGCTCAACCCAATCTGCAAACTGCCATGACGCACATGAGCACGGTCGATCGCGTGATCACGCCTGCGACTTCCGCCGTGCGCGCTTATCATGACCGCAAGCATCGCGTGTTCATGCGCATGCACGATGATCAGCTGGCCTATCGTAGCCTGATGGACTGACCCCCTGCTCGCGCACGTTGCGCGCCGACAATGCGCACAGAGCTTGCATCGACCGAACCATGATAGAAGTCCTCGGCTGGCTAAGCTCGGCGATTTTGGTCCTTACCATCGGCACGCAGGTGCATCGACAGTGGAAAGCCGGCACGAGCAAGGGTGTGTCAGTCTGGCTTTTTGTCGGTCAATGCTTCGCTTCGGTAGGGTTCCTTGCTTACAGCGCACTGATTCACAATTGGGTCTTCGTGGTCACGAACGGAATGATGGCGGCCGCTGCCTTGGTGGGCCTGGCGCTCGTGCAATTCCATCGACGTCGTGAACGTGGCAAGGGCTCTGCCACCGCCTATAGCGAGGAGCAGGAACAGACCGAGTTCGAAACGGCCGCTTAACACCTCAAGCGCGTTCCACACCTCGAAGCGCGTTCCAGGATGCGGACGGTGTGGCTAGATGGCCCCATCCTTGCAATAAATTTGTCCATGAAGCGTAAGGAGGTCTCCGTCATGCGCATTGCAGGAACGTCGTTGAAACCCCTGGAAGTGTGGCGCCCGGACGTGACCTTCGCGGACGCGGAGCAGTTTGCAACTTCGAGTTTCGTGACTTTACTGCGCGGCGGTGCCGGTGCGCGGGTTCGGCATCTTGGCCCGCGTCCTAGCCACGTGCTCGTGCTCTACGAAATGGAGCGCTGCCCTTTTTCGCGCCTGGTGCGCGAGGCGTTGAGTGAGCTCGACCTGGACGCACTGATCAAGCCGTGCCCCCGCGGGGAGCATGTGAACCGGGCTGAGCTGGAAGTGCAGCGCGGTATTCCAGAGGTACCCTTCCTCATCGATCCAGGCACGGGAGTCAAGATCGGCGAAGCCGCTACGATCGTACGTTACCTTTATGAGCGCTATGGGAACGCCTCTTCGCCCCTCATGATGCGCGGCGGACACCTAGCAGTCGCAAGCTCCATGATCGCGAGCCTGGTGCGCGGGGGGGCCATTCGCTACGAGGAACCCGCATTGCTTCCAGAGCGTCCACTTGAGCTTTGGAACTATGAAGGCTCACCTTACTGTCGTTTGGTGCGTGAGCGTTTGGCGGCCTTGGCTTTACCGCATCTGTCTCGTAATCTGGCGCGCACGAGCCCCAGGCGTGCCGCTTTTGCTCAACGTTTTGGCCGCACGCAGTTCCCGCGTCTCTACGATCCGAATACGAGCGCAGCGCTGTTCGAGAGCGACGCCATCCTCTCGTACCTGGACCGCACCTACGCAATGGCGGTCCAGGAGACCGAGGCAGGTCTCGTGGCGATCTAAGGGCCCGAGCACGACTAATAGCTCCTGGCACATAGCAAAAGGGCGGCGCTGTGTAGCACCGCCCTCAGCTAAGGCATCGCGCGCGATGCCTTAGTGTGTCTTGCGAGCTTACTTGTTCGCCTTCTGTCGGGCCTCGCCTTGCAGCTCCTTGGCCTTGCCCTCGAGCTGCATCTGTTCGTTGTCGATGGCCGCGCCTACGCGATTCTTGACCGCGCCTACGACCTCTTCGACCTTACCCTTGGTGCGCTCTGCCGCCTTGGCGGCTGCTTGCTTGGCTTCGCCCTCGAGCTCTTTGACCTTACCTTCGGCTTCCATCTGCTCGTTGCCGATAAGCTTGCCGACGGCGCCCTTGATCTTGCCACCGAGCTCTTCGGCAGCTCCTTCGGCGCGCTTGCTTTGGTTGCTCATGATGCGATCTCCTCAACTGGCGAGCGTAAGGCTCGCGCGTTTCTCGTAATGGAGCGTCGTTGCGACGTTCCTTTGGGAGGTACAGCAACATGCATGCCGCCTTGTTATTGGCGCCCTTGCGTTGGCTTTGCACGGGATCTCGTTCGGCAGCGCGAGGTCGCGTCATTTAGGAGTGAGCCAGACC
>JBKJIA010000072.1:0-4862 GCA_046598735.1 Polyangiales bacterium | reverse complement strand
AGCGTGCCCATGGCCTTGCTCATGCCCCACTCGGTGACCATGGCGCGCGCAAGCTGCGTGGCCTGACGGAAGTCGTTAGACGCGCCGGTCGTGAGCTGCCCGAAATGCAGCTCTTCCGCAATACGACCCCCAAGAGCCATCGCGATACGGTCGAGCGCCCAATCGCGCGAGTAGCCGAGCCGATCTTCTTTGGGGAGCGACATCGTCACGCCCAAAGCAGGACCACGCGGGATGATCGAAACCTTATGGACAGGATCGTGATTGGGCAACAGCCGCGCAACCAGCGTGTGGCCTGCCTCGTGCCAAGCGGTGGTCTTCTTTTCGTGGTCGCTGATGATCATAGAGCGACGCTCTGCGCCCATCATGACCTTGTCTTTGGCGAGCTCGAAGTCGCCCATGCTGACGGAGTCCTTGTCCTGACGCGCCGCGAGCAACGCACCTTCGTTGACCAAGTTCTCAAGATCCGCACCCGAGAAGCCAGGCGTTCCGCGCGCGATGATCTCCAGATCAACGTCAGGCGAGAGCGGCGTCTTCTTGGTGTGCACGCGCAGGATACCTTCGCGACCGCGCAGATCGGGACGTGGCACGTGAATGCGACGGTCAAACCGACCGGGACGCAGGATGGCAGGGTCGAGTACGTCGGGACGGTTTGTCGCGGCGACGATGATCACACCTTCGCTCGACTCGAAACCGTCCATCTCGACCAGCAACTGATTGAGCGTCTGTTCGCGCTCGTCGTGGCCACCACCCATGCCCGAGCCACGATGACGACCCACTGCATCGATCTCGTCGATGAAGATGATGCAGGGTGCGTGCTTCTTACCTTGTTCGAACAAATCGCGAACACGCGAAGCGCCGACGCCAACAAACATCTCGACGAAGTCAGATCCCGAGATACTGAAGAACGGCACGCCCGCTTCGCCCGCGATCGCGCGCGCCAGCAGCGTCTTCCCCGTGCCAGGCGCACCCATCAGCAACACGCCCTTAGGGATGCGGCCGCCGAGACGCTGGAACTTCTTCGGGTCCTTCAAGAACGCAATGATCTCCTCGCAGTCGTCCTTGGCTTCATCGATGCCAGCCACGTCCGCGAACGTCACCTTGTTCTGCGATTCGTTCAGCAAACGCGCGCGCGACTTGCCAAAGCTCATCGCTTTGCCGCCGGACGCCTGGAGCTGCCGCATGAAGAAGAAGAAGATCACCAGCAAAAACACCATGGGCAACCACGTCACGAGCACGTTGGTCCACAAGCTGTTCTGATCGTCTGCTGCGTACTCGACCTTGACGTTGTTGTTGACGAGCTCTTGATTGATCTGCTCGCCAACGATGCCGATCGAGACTTTCTTCTTCCGCGCCTCATCGGACACGGCGATGTATTTGTACTCGGCGCTGTTTTCACGGGGCCGAATGGTGACTTGCTGAACGCGCCCATTACGGACGTCAGAGATGAAGTCACTGAACGCTACACTCTGGGGCGGATCACCTTCCGCAACCAGGTTGTAGATCGCGACGAACATCAGGATCAGCAGGACCCAAAGCAATAGGGTTTTGTGGCTCTGCTTCACGAGTACCTCTGGATTCTGCGCGTGCGTTCTGTGGTTGCGGACTGCGTAGGGATGCTTTCTTGATAACACGCCCTATGATCCCCATCAATACGCGGCACCGGCCCGCCGCGACTTAGCCGGCTGCGAATTGGATGGCTACGAGGTACGCAGCGCGCTGGTTCACTCATCTCTATTTGGCCCCTCTTCAAGCTTGCCCATCTTGGGTTCGTCGCACCGAGCCTCGACCGCGTTTCTGTCGCGGCGTTAAAAGCACGTTTGACTGGTCGTCTAAGTTTGCGATCCAGTCGCCTGGCAAACGAACCTCTCCCCCTCGTTCCAGCATACGCTCCAGAGCCGTAACGTGGGTGCGAAGAAGTGATGTTCCAAGCTCGCGTTCGCACCACGCTTTAAGGGCCCAGCGCCGCACCGCTGGGGCGACGGAGCGCAGCGAGAGGGCGTTGGGCCCACCTGCGCCAAGCACACGCGCGCACTCCGCTGCAATCAAGTCTCTTGTGGCGCGCGCTTCATCGGCCAAAGCACACAAACTTGGCACTAACTGCGCATTTTCTTGCGTGAGCACGGGCAATATATGCTTGCGAATCCGCACTCGCCCGTAGCGCAAATCGTGGTTCGACGGGTCCTGAGCCACCTCAACGGCCAGCTCGCGCACATACGCGTGCACCAAACTGCGACTGCAATCGATCAACGGTCGGATGACCCCGTCTTCGCGGCTTGGCGCGATGCCCGCGAGCCCCGGAATGCCGCTGCCTCGCAACAACCGAGCGAGCACCGTCTCGGCCTGATCGTCCTGAGTCTGTCCGACTGCGACACGCTCAGCCCCGTGCTCCTGCGCGCAGGCAAGCAACGCCTCGTAGCGAGCACCACGGGCCAGGGCCTGTCTTGACGCGCCAGGCGGCACGGTCACGGCGAGCGCAAAGAAGCGCAGCCCAAGGGAGCTCGCGGCACGCTCAGCACAAGCCACGTCCGCTGCAGCAGACTCGCGCAGCCCGTGATCGACGGAGGCGACGAGTAGCGTACAGCGATGCTCGGCTTGCAGCGCGGATAGCGAGTGCAGGAGCGCTGTCGAATCGGGGCCGCCAGAGCAGGCAATGAGCACGCGGCGCGCGCCTTCGAGCAATCGCCGGTCCCGCAGGGTGGTACGGACTTGTGCGATCAAGCGCGGCGTAGCTGGCGCTGTGGCGCTCAGAAACGACCCGTCAGCGTTCAGAAACGGCCGGACAGCAGCGGCACGTGAACGTTGGTGGCGCGCTGTTGCTGCCCGCCAAGGCGCGCGTCTGTCTGCTGATAACCTGTCGCGATCGAGAGCGCCGGAGCGCGCACGTACGTACCGCCACGATTGAAGCGCACGAGGCCCGTTCCCACATCGTTCGCGGCCCGCATATCGGAGGCGTCTCGGCGGGCTTTGATGGCCAGCGAGCCGACGATCGCCGGGATCACGAGCGCGACGCCCAGCGCAAAGATTGGGATGGTTACTTTGCGATCCGGGCTCCCGCCCTCGAACGCGAAGTAGCCACCGAGGGCGCCGACCGCGCCACCTACGACCGGAAACACCGTCCAGGACCACCACTCGTTGTGCAGCTTGAGCAGCGGCGGAAGCAGGAGGCCCACCTCCATGCCAATAAGCCCCAATCCAATGGTGCCTTTCAAGTCGCCGTTGACTTCATCGCCAGGGCTGGTGATCGCGTCGTTGGCTCCGGTAACGGCAGGCGCGCCCGTCTGAGCCGACACACTGCCCGAATCGAGCAAAAGAACTGCTGCCAAGGTTGCCGCAGCAACCAAATGAATCATGCGCACTCGCACCGCCCCTCCGGTTTGTAGCCCCGTCCACATACCATGCCGAAGGCCATCACGGCAAGCCATGCGCCGCATGCTTGACCCTGCTGCTTGGCCAACTTATTTAGCATCCGAAAGTTTAGCGTACGTATATGTCTCGCCAAACCGATATCGATCAGCTCGTGGAGACGGCCCTTTACCTCTATTCGGAAGGCCGTCGCATTACCAAAGCGACGGGCCGCCAGCTCGGTTTGACCGGTCCGCAGGTGACCGCGCTCAAGTTGCTCGAGGGGATCGGAAAACTGTCGCTGAGCGATCTATCCGAGCGGATGAGTGCGAAGAACTCGACCATCACCGGCATCGTCGATCGCATGGTGCAGAGCGACTTGGTGGAGCGGCATCGCAGCGAAGAAGATCGCCGCGTGGTGTTGATCGCGCTCACGAGCAAAGGCGAAAAGCTCGCACGCCGAATTCCCGTGACGTCGATGGAGATTTTTGGCAGCGCGCTCCGGTCGCTGAGCGCCAAAGATCGCGCGGATCTGACCGACATCCTCAAGCGTTTGACCGAACACGTGCGTCATGAGGTCGAGCGCCTTGGCGAACAAAGCGAACCGTAAGGGTCGGTCGAAGCCAGCCCAAAATAGCCGACAGCCGCAAACAGGAGACATCAGCATGGAGCAGCGCAGCGAGTACAAGAAGATCCTGGTCGCCGTCGAAGGCCACGTCGCCACGGTCACCTTGAACAGCCCAGAGCGTAAGAACGCGTTGGGCCCGGCCATGGTCAATGAGCTTTTATGGGCCCTGGACGACGCCAAGGAAGACGCGAACGTGCGCGTCGTCGTGCTCACGGGGGCCGGCAGTGCGTTCAGTGCGGGCGCGGACCTGAGTCAGATGGGCGGGCCAAGCGACGGTCCACAGCTCGCCCCTAAAGGTGATTACGCGGATTTGCTTTTGCGCTTCACGACGCTGGGGAAGCCCGTTGTTGCGCGCGTTCCGGGGCCTGCCATGGGTGGCGGTCTCGGGCTTGTCGCAAGTGCGGACTTCGCCATCGCCTGCGAGAGCGCGGTGCTCGGCACACCCGAAATTCATCGCGGTCTGTTCCCGATGCAGATCATGGCCGTGCTCGAGCGCTTGGTTCCTCGACGTAAGCTCATCGAAATGATGTTGATTGGCGACAAGCTCAGCGCGCAAAAGGCGTTCGATTTTGGCCTTCTATCGCGTGTGGTGCCGGATGCGAAGCTTGACGAAGAGACCGCCGCGCTCGCCACGACACTCGCCTCTCGATCGCCTACGGCCATGCGCATGGGCCTCGCTGCATTCCATCATCAGTCAGGCAAATCGCTCGAAGAGGCCCTGCCCTACTTGCGTGGCCAGCTGATGCAGATCCTGGGCACCGAGGATGCGCGCGAGGGACTGGGGGCGTTCATGCAAAAGCGCGAGCCGAAATGGACCGGACGCTGAGCGTTCGGACCGTCTACCTTACGGTGTTGCAACGTACCACCGCGACGGCCCGGCCTTACGGCGTGT
>JBKJIA010000669.1:0-4064 GCA_046598735.1 Polyangiales bacterium | reverse complement strand
AGAAGTCGCCGTACTTGCGTGCGCGCTGGCCGGCGCCAGAGCGTCGCCGCCAGCTCTTGGACGAGATGGTGAAGTTCGAGCTGCTTGCGCGTGAGGCCAATCGTCGCGGTCTAGATAAGGACGACGAGGTCATCCGCACGAAGAAGCAAGTGATGATTCAGCAGATGATGAAGACCGAGTTCGAAGACAAGGTCAAGCTGGCTGACATTACGGACCAAGAGATCGAGGCCTACTACAAGGCCCATCCCGAAGAGTTCAATAAGCCTTCGCAAATGCGGGCAAGTCAGATCGTCATGAAGGACGAGGGTAAGGCCAAGAAGCTGCTCAAGCAGATCCTCGAGCATCAGGACGACAACAAACTGTTTCGCGATCTCGCCGAGCGGAACAACGAAGACGTCGCGACCAAGGATAGGTTTGGCGATCTGCAGTTCTTCTCGCTGCCCGCCCAGCGCATCTCTGGCGACGCACCCGTTCCCGATGCCGTGGCAGAGGCTGCGTTCAAGCTCGAAAAAATTGGCGAGGTTGCACCGCAGTTGATCAAGACGGAGCAAGGCTTTCACATCGTAAAGCTCACCGGCAAGCGCAAGGAGCTCGCGCGCACGCTCGAGCACGCACGCAGGCCCATCCAGCACAAGCTGTGGCGCGAAAAGCGTGAAGCCGCGATCGAAGGCTTCGTGAAGTCGTTGCGCGACAAGGCCAACGTAGAAGAGCACTTGGACGTGCTCAGTCAGCTCAAGGCAGCACCTGCCGACATAAACTTGGGGCAACCGCAGCTGCCGGGGCAACCGCCGCCGACCGGTAACCCAACCTTGCCGGGTGGCAAGCTTACCGTTCCTGCACACCCATGATGAGCTCGCTCGTTGTTAGGAAGCTCAGAGCGCGCAGCTGGACTGTGGTGCTCGTAGCAGCCTTGGTGCTGGCGGCTTGGGGGGGCACAGCGCCCTCGGCTCGCGCCGCCGAAAAGGGCGACATCATCGAGCGCATCATCGCCGTCGTGAACGGCGAAGCGTTATTGCTGAGTGAGCTCAGGCAGCGGGCGGCGCCATTTTTACCGCGACTTTTGCAGGCTCCCGAGCTTCAGCGCATGACCTTGATGACGCAGCTCTACGACGAGCTCCTTACCCAGATCATCGACGAACGTTTGCTCGAACAGGAATCACGTAAGCTTTCGGTAAGTGTCACGAGCGCCGATGTGGACCGCGCCGTGGATAACGTAAAGCGTCAGAGTGGGCTCGAAGGCGACGCGTTCTGGGAGGCAGTGCGCGCGCAAGGCTTCGAAGAAGACCAGTACAAGAGTGACGTACGCCGGCAGCTGTTGCGCTTGAAAGTAGTAAACCAGAAGGTTCGCAGTCGCATCAACATCACTGAAGACGATGTGCGACGTAAGTACGACGAAACACTGCGTGCAGCCCGCAAAGCAGCGAAATTTCTGGTATCCCACGTGTTCATTCCGGTCGAGGCGGGCAGCGCTACCAAGCTCGCTCAGGTCAAGGCGGAGGCCGACGCCCTGCGCATCAATCTGACCCCAGATAACTTCAACGCGGCCATTAGTAAGGTGGGCGGAGGCGATCTCGGTTGGTTGCAGCAACAGGACCTGCCGGAAGCGCTGTCCAATGCACTGCTTGAGCTCGAACCCAAGCAGATAAGCCCACCCGTACGCGGACCGTCGGGCATCCACATCTTCTATTTACGCGAGCGCAAAGAAGGGGGAGAAGCCATCCCCAGCTACGACAGTGCCAAGAGCGATCTGTACAGGTCCATGGTCGACCAAGCCATGGCCAAGCAGGAAGTCGCCTTTCTTGATGAGCTGCGCAAGCAAAGTCTGATTTCGCGTCGACTTTGAGCGCGACGCACAGCGCAGCGGATGAGAAAGCGCGCCTTCGTGTTAGAACGTCCCTCGCGTGGACGGGGGAAGAACAGCTCAGTGCCCAAACTGCGGTGCGCCCATCGTTTGGAAGATGGGTTCGTCGCATGCGCTGATCTGCGGGTACTGCCGCTTCTCGGTGGTGCGCAGTGACCGCGAGCTGAGCGCCCTTGGTAAGGTTGCGGACCTGGTCCCTACCGCATCGCCACTGGCGGTGGGTGATACGGGAAGTATTGCGGGTAAGCCGTTTAGCGTCCTTGGACGCGTGCAACTCGACCATGGCCGAGGCCCCTGGGACGAGTGGTATCTAAGCTTTGACAACGCCTGGGCCTGGCTCGCGCGTGCGCAGGGGCGCTGGTACCTCACCTACGAGAAAGATGGGAGTGGCCTGCCGGCTTGGGATGCGCTCCAGCCGGGCGCGCGCGGTTCTTTCAGCGGCACGGGCTCAATCGCCTGGGTGGTTTCCGAACGGGGTGGCTCGGCGCTGCTCTCGGCCGAAGGGGAGCTGCCCTTCCCGGTCATTCCGCTCTCTTCTGGCCGCTACGTGGATCTGGAAGCCGAAGGCGCAGCGTTTGCGACCGTCGACTATGGGGACGGCAGCGCACCTCCTAAGCTATTTGCCGGCCGCCAGCTGCAAGACGGAGAGGTCGCGCTCAAACAAACGGCCCTGGGTCCACGGCCCACGGAACGGGTACAAGTCAAGAAGCTTGTCTGTCCGGGCTGCGGCGCGCCCGTCACGCTGTTCGTGCCCGACGGCGCTGAGCGTGTGGGCTGTGCGGCCTGCGGTGCGCTGCTGGATCATAGTCAGGGCATACTAAGCCTGCTACGGCAGCTCGATCCCCCTAAGATTAGACCCTTCATCCCCCTTGGTTCTACGGGCAAGCTGCTAGGGCGCAGACGCGTGGTGATAGGTTTCATGCAGCGCGGGCTCGTGGTGGAAGGAGAGCGCTTCACCTGGCGTGAGTATTTGCTCTACGACGAAGATGCCGGCGTAGAGACCGGTGCTGCGAGCCAGGCCTACACCTGGTTGGTCGAAGATAATCGCCATTTCGTGCACGTGACTCCGGTGAGTGCCGCGAGCGTGAAAGACGGGTACCAGCAGGCGATCTATCAGGGCCGTCGCTACCAGCGCTTTGCACACGGCACGCCCGTCATCGATTTCGTGGTGGGCGAGTTCTATTGGAAGGCCATGGTCGGCGATCAGAGTCAGACCGTGGATTATGTCGCCCCGCCACGCATCCTGAGCATGGAGCGCAGTGCCAACGAAGTAACTTGGTCAGAGGGCGAATACCTCGACCCGCAAGAGCTGTTCCGTGCATTTGGCTTACGTGACAAGCCGCTCGTTCCCATTGGGGTGGCGCCGTGTCAGCCCAACCCGCATCAGCTCACGTTGCCGGCCATCGTCTTTGCAGTGCTGGCAGCTCTGTTTCTGCTTGTTGCCATTGTGTTCGAGCTCGGTCGTGACACGCGCGTGGTAGCGGACACTCAGCTCAACATGCCACCCAGTGACGCAGCGATTGCGCAAGGTCTAGGTCAACGGCCCGCGGTAACCTTCCTTCCGCCCTTCGACATCAGCCAAGCCCCGACCACGCTCAAGGTAGAAATCGAAACCAACGTAGAGAATGGTTGGGCGAGCCTGGGCACCTCCCTGCTCAACGAGACCGATGGACAGGTCCAGGAGCTTGACCTTCTTGCCGAACACTACGCAGGCGTGACCGATGGCGAAAGCTGGAGCGAGGGCGACGCCGATGCCTCAGGTTACTTTGGCAAGCTACGTGCGGGCCGTTATACGGTGCGGCTCTCCCCGGCCTGGGATGCATGGCCAGAGAACCCGGTTGCCCCGGCACCCACCATGCGCGTACGGATCGTGGAAGGCGAGCGCAGCCCCCTGTGCTGCTGCGGAGCGTTCCTGCTGATCGCCCTGCCCTTTGGCCTTACTTTGTTGCGCCGCGCGGGATTTGAGCAGAAACGGCGTGAAAATGCCAACCCTTGAGGCCTTACCATGATCAAGAGCGCACTCTACCTCGGGTTTGGTTTGGTAGTGATCGCCGGCTATTTTTCGATCGTGCGCAGTGGCACGGTATTTTCGGACGCAAAGCCACAACCCGCGCCGCCCGCTGCGCGCGTGCTTGCTGGCGGCGCGCGCGTGCGACCTGACTTTTGGAGCCCTGGCTACCTTGGAGGCAAGTGATGGAAATCA
>JBKJIA010000560.1:0-6619 GCA_046598735.1 Polyangiales bacterium | reverse complement strand
CCGATGGCGGCGGCGGCGGCGGAGTGACCGTGCCGCCATCGGGAACGGGTATTAGCCACATTGGGACCACAAAGGTCTACGACTACGACGGACAGGGTCTAACCATTGCTCGCCCTTCCGGGGTCATGAATGGGGACTTGATGGTCCTGATTCTGCATCGCACCGACGACTATCTACCCATGAAGGTCGACGGATGGACGAGGGCTGCCGAATGTTATAAGCGCGACAATAGTTACCAGTGCGCCACGGCCGCCGATTGCACCAGTTGGAGCGCCAATGGCAAATTCTGCAACTACTTCGGTTCCTATTACCAATACGGCCAAGACTTGGCCCAGTCCGTTTTCTACAGGACCGCAAACAACGAGCCTTCGTCGTACCGTGTCGATCTGAATCAAGACACGTCAGGACATCCGGGTTGGGCCATCCTGACCGCGTTGCGCGGTGCTGCCACGATCAATCCCGTTCGCGCCTGGACGCACAAGGGATGCGACAACAACGCGGTTACCGGGTCCTATTTCCCGTCGGTTTACGGCCAAGCCGGCGACATGCTGCTGCTCTCACAATCTTTCGACGACAACGTCCCCCAGTCGGCCTTCGGTGCTCCGAGCGGCACCACGCTGTTCGGGTTCATCAACGGTGACTCCGGCCCAGAGCCCGATGAGACCGGCTACCTCTTTGGGAAACGCCTCACCTCGACCGGCTACACGGGTGTGATGGTAACCTCCGGAGTTGGCGGCTCGGGTTGCAAGGACGCATTGGTTTCCTTGACCATCAAGCCCCAGTAACTGGTATCCAGCGTAGGGAGGTGTGCGCGGCGGCCTGACGGACCCACACAGGAGCGGCCGCGGCCACCTCCCACTTTTTTGTCTGCTACCCAGCAGCAGGGTTATCTTGCGTGAAGAGTTGAGCCACTATCGGAGAGTCAGTGCACCCACTCTGCACTTCCTTCACCCGATGAGGCCAGCCCCATGCTCCGGTGCCCGTTCATTATTGCCCTGCTGGCAGTGACCGCCTGCAGCAGCTCCGCAAATCCCGCTTCCACGCATCAAGATGGCGGCGACCTGCCCGGAGCGGCCGATTCCG
This sequence comes from Polyangiales bacterium, assembly GCA_046598735.1. Classification (GTDB taxonomy): domain Bacteria; phylum Myxococcota_A; class Polyangia; order Polyangiales; family DASUME01; genus DASUME01. The sequence goes on along the minus strand of JBKJIA010000560.1, from coordinate 5,536 downwards.
GTACCGTGCTCGACACGGACGGCGACGGAATTCCCGACGCTGAGGAGTCCAGTCGCGACGCAGACGGCGACGGCGTCTCCGACGCGGACGACGACGACATCGACGGCGACGGCATCTTGAACGCCGACGAGTTAGGAGACCTCGACCCTAAGACGCCGCCGCGCGACAGCGACGGGGACGGCGTGCCCGACTACCTCGACACCGACAGCGACGACGATGGCGTTTCGGACGCCGATGAGCATGCCGCAGGCACCGACCCGACGCGTGCAGACAGCGACGGCGACGGGGTCGACGATCTGATCGAAAGCGCCGCGGGCACGGATCCCCTAGAAGGTGGCAGCACACCCGAGAAGGCCGGCAACTTCGTGTTCCGCGTGCCGTTCGAAAAGCCACCCACCCCGCCGGAGGGCACCTTGGTATTCCAGCCCGAGATCAATCGGGCGGACGTCTACTTCATGATGGATTCGTCGAAATCCATGAATGTGGTGATCGATCGCGTGCGCACCAACCTGACCTCGACGATCTTACCCGGCGTGACCCAGAGCATTCCGGACGTGTTCGTGGGCGCGGGGGAGTTCGACCAGTGTCCCAATCAGACGCTCGCGGCCGGTGACGTAGGCATTCATCACGTGTCGGGTACTCAGGCCAGCGGCGCGGCTGTCGCACTCGACATCGCGACCATCACTGCCGATGGCGGTCCGAGCGAACCTTACGGTCTGGCGATGTGGCTTTGGGCCACGGGTGACACGAGCAAGTATCCCGCGTTGATGGCCACCCAATGCCCGGCGGGACGTCTCGGGTACGGGTGCGTGCGCAGCGACGCCGTACCGATCCTCGTGATGATCGGTGATGAGGTCTATTCCCAAGGCGATCTCTGCGATCCGGGCGTACCCAAGATCATTACTGCCATGAACGCGATCGGCGCCAAGCTGGTCGTGATGGGGCCGACAACCAAGCTTGGGACTCTGGGCGCAGACGGTTGGAACACCAGCTGGCGTGCGATCGCAAAGGGCACGGGCTCGGTCGACCAGAAGGGCAATCCGCTCTTTTTTGCTAGCGCGAACATCGACGCCCTGGAAGGTGACGAGGCGGGTCGCGAGGTCGTGTCGGCTCTTACCACCCTGGCAGATCAGTTACCACTCACCCTCACCACCAAAGCGCGCGACCTCGAGGACGACGGGGTGGATGCCACCCAGTTCATCCAACGCATCGACGCCAATGGCGTAGGAGGTGTCGCGGATCCCACGGACGCGAACCGCGTTTGCGTGGGTGGTCTCGCCACCAGCGATAGGAACCGCGACAGCTTCGATGAGACCTTCGACTCCGTGAAGCCGGGTACACCCGTGTGCTTCGACGTCATCGCCAAACAGAACGACAGCGTACCGGCGACTGCGGAGCCTCAGCTCTACAAGGCAGCCATTGATGTCGTGACGTCGCAGGGCAGTGTGCTCGATACGCGCGAAGTATTCTTTCTGGTACCGCCGAACATCCCACCCCTGATCCTCCAGTAGCCGTTAGGACAGCCCGCGACTACCCGGGTCTACCTATCGACAGCTCGCGCAGCAACTGGTGAGCATGTAGTTCGGGTTCTTGCTGCATTCACCCTGGCTCGCCCAGGCCGCGCAGTTGGCGTTGCTGTTGGTGCACGTGGTGCCGCCGGTCGTGCAGACCTTGCAGCTGAGCGCGCAGTTCGCGAGGATGCTGCTCTCTTGCGCGGCGGTGTAGCTGTGCTGCTCCGCGGCTTGCTTGCAGTCGTAGCCCACCCAGTCCGCGCACGCGAAGCCCCTTGCGTCTCGGTATCCAGCCACGTCAACGGGCTCGCGAACGCCGCAACCGCACGTGCCCGGCGCGGTCTTGTTAGGATCGTTGGGGCATAGGTCACCACCACCCGTGCCGAGGAAAGCGTACGCCTTTTTAAACCCGGCGCGGTCGAGGGAGGTAAGCGCGGTGCGCTGGGAGTTGCAGTAGTTCATGACCGAGTTGGGGTCATAGGCCGAGAGCGGGATGCCCACGCCACTGAAGTCCTGTGAGTCGTGACACGTGCTGTCGGTGCGGTTTTGCTCGTGTGCAAAGCCCAGCGTATGACCAAATTCATGCGCAGCCACGTACGTATGATAGTTGCCGTTGCCGGTTGGGTACGTGTTTCCAAGGAACTCCGAATCCATGTGCGTACCGTCGCCAAGACCTCCTGCCTGCCCCATGGCGGCGTAGCCTCCCGTCGGTGTGTTCGTGCTGTAGCTGATCTTGACCATCCCGCTCGCACAGGCCTCTTGCCATTTGAGATTGAGCACACCAGCGGACTGCCAGGTCTGGTTGATCGCCCATACGAATTCCTGAATTCGGCTACGCCACCTCTGTAAAAGCACCGTCTGAGTCGGTACGACATTTCTTACGGAAGTAGGCATCTGCGCAAGCGTCGGCGTAGGGAAACAGTAAGTAACCGTCTTCGTTTTCCACAACCCCGAGTTGTTCACTCCTTGCAGGAGTTTGTCTTCCTCGTCGTCCTGCTCAACGGCATTTTCACTGAGCTCCTCTTCGGTCCCTTCCTCGGTGACGGGCTGTGCAAGACAACCGCCAAGGGCCGAAGCGGCCAGCAGGAGCACGGCTGCGAAGGGCGAGCGGCGCGAGCGGAGCGCCCGAAGTTTGTCGGGATTGGACAGGCTGGAGTGCTCGACTTCACCGATGTCGACCGTGTCGCTGGGTTGTAACTTGCTTGGCATAACGGCTCCTCCTCCGAACCGCGGCGGAGCGTCCAGGACAACCCTGGCTTGCTCGCGTCCGCAGTACGCTCACCGCTCCATGTGACCCGCGAGACATTCCTTCACCTCGCGACGATCATAACGCTCGCGGGCGTTCATGAGCTCGGCCTGGTTAGTAGTGGCCTCTAAGACTCGGCTACGACCGCGCTCGCGAAATCGGCGGCGGTGTCACGCGCGGCCGGGACTGGGTCGGCACTGGATGCTCAGGTAGGGATGGGACCAGATTCGTATGTCGCGCCCCAGCGCACAAACCATGAAGATCCCTCCAGGCCAGCACGGCCATCGAGCTCTGAATGATCGTCATGATGCAGAGGGGCGCTGCGATCCACGGTATCGCATCGAGGCGGAGCAGCGCCAAACACGTCAGAATGAAGACCAGCGCCGGTGGCGCGATCAGCAGCGCGCCGTCGACGGACAGCCTGCCGGTTCCTGGATTGGTCAGGTCCGTTCCTGTGAAACCGAAAGGACTGTAGACGCGAGCGACGGCGCGACAGCGTCTCGTCAGGTGCCACATCACAAAGCAAAGGATGAGAGGGAAGATTTGCAGCGCGGCCACACCGTGTACGCGCACGCCTGCCACCTGAGTATCCCGAAAATGCCAGGAGAGCTCTCGTCGCAGTTGCGCCGTGGCAGTCTCTACACTGAGTGCCTTAAGCTTGCGCCACAAGCGATTGCGTTGTAACCGCGCGAGCGCGTGCGGCGGCGGTACGGAGGTGGTGGCCGTGAGGCGGGTGCTTGCGAGGGGGATCTCGTACTCAATTTTGCCGCCTCCTTCCGTCTGGAGTGTTGCCACCACTCCGATGCCAGCGGAGGTTCCCGTGAACGAGCTCAGCTCGGATGTCCGTGCGGCTCGGGCAAGCCTTTCGTATTCTTCCCGAGTGGTCCGCATCGCGGGCGTAGTCTCTTCGACCTGTCCGTACGCCACGCTGCGATCTCGCGCGGCGCTAAACTTGGCTCTACTCGACGCGCCCCTTTGAATGAGTAAGTCGCTGAGGTCTCGCTTCTCCAAGTATTTCTCGCGCGCTTGCTCGTAAGCGACGAGCGCTTCCGCTGCGGCGATTCGTGCTTGCGCGGCCCGCGCCTCCAGGTCCACCGTCTGTGGGCTGACACTGCGTGAGCGACGCAGCTGAACAAGGGTGAGTGGTTCATCCTTGTGCGAACGCTCCAGTCGCCAACGGAGACTCGATGCCAGCGCCTCGATGGCCGGGCCGTGCAGGATGACTTCTGCGGCTGGCGTGGTTGCACGCGCCATGGTTTCCAAACTCGAGAGATCGGGAGCATCGGCGGCGAACAGATTGGCCGAACGGCCACCGCTCACCGCGTTCAAGCGGGGCACGGCGAGAATGCGTGCGAACGCCTGCAGATCTGTGGCGGTCTGCTGCTCCGCACTCGCGACGAGCGTACGACTGAGCGCCTGCACATCGAGATGCTCGTCCAGCTCGGCCAGATCCTGCAATGCCTGGGTCCGAGGCCTGTCGCCCAAGCGCGGATAACAGAGTGCGATGCCCGCGCTGCAGATGATCACAGCCCAGACAAAGCGTATCTGCACCTGACGGATTCCTTCTCGAAGCTTGATGGCCGTGTCGAGCCCCAGAGGAGAAGCGACAGTCGGCACGAGATCACTGGAGTCTTGGTCTTGGTCCATGGATGCCCCACATTCACCTTCCTCGCTTCCGAGCGGGCTTTGCTTCACGAGATTCGGCCCGGCCGGCAGGTCAGGATCAAAGACGTCCACGATATCGAGCACCTGCGCGTTGCGCGCCATGTGCCCCAAGAACGTGGCCGTCGCGCGACCTGACGTTTGGCTGTTCGCAGTCTGCGCTAGATCGACCTGCCGGGGGAAGTGGCGTGCTGGACGCAGTGTGCCTGCTGTTTGCGTTGAAGCGCACAAGTGCGCGCGCGCGTCCTATTTTCTTACACTTCACTTCATCATCCGGAGTCCTGAAGTGACTCACGTACCAGTACGCGCTCAAGCACCGCTCGCATGATCGGGGGCTGGGGTCGCAGAAGGAGTTGGTCGTGGCCCATCCATTTCGCTCCGCTTCCGCCCTGCCTATGAGTCAAGCCGTTGCACAGTCGTCGAGGGCACACGACACCCCGCAGCAACGGCACGACTCCGGCACCGTGCTCTCCTTGCCAGGAGGCGAAGAGGGACGCGCTAGGGAGGCTATCGAATTTGCACGCCGTGAGTTGGCTACGGATCCGCGCGACCCGGATCTACTGCTGCTGTTGGGACGCAGCCTATTCGCTGCGGGCGACTTTGCTGGCGCGCAGCGCCCGTTGATCGAAGCGATGATGCTCGCGCCATCCGATATGGAGCCTTGCGTCTGGCTGGCTCGCGCCACATTTCTCCTGGGCGATAGTTACCGTACGGTCCGCTTGCTGCGACGAGCCATGGCGCTCGGCGCGATCGATGATCAGGTGGCGGAGTTGTATGCGCGTGCCCATCTGGCGTGGGAACAGAAGAAGAAAGCCACGCCACCTCCTGGCGTCAGTCAACGGGCGAGTTCACGGCCGCCACCCCCGGCGCCCGTTTCTTCCTTCGAGGCACAGGAGGAAGAGAGTTGGGAGGCGCTACGCGACCAGGCCAAGACGGCTTAGCGAGGAGCCGCTGCGGGCGCTCGACTAGCCTATCGCGGGATGTAGCAACGAAAAACGCCCAATGGTTTCGTGGCAGTTGAGCTCAACTCGCGGCATAGTGCGCGGCATGCGCTGGAGCCCCGGAAAAAAAAGTGAGCAGCTCGAAGATCGACGCGGCGAAGCCAGAGCCGGCGGAG
>JBKJIA010000322.1:0-2727 GCA_046598735.1 Polyangiales bacterium | reverse complement strand
GGGAGGATGGTGTCCAGTTTGTTCAGGTAGAATCAAAAATATAGAAGATATGAAGCTGATCGCGAAGAAGTTCGGAGGCGAGTGCTTATCAAAGATGTCGAATTTCCTGATTGTGTACCGGCCAATTTCCATCAAAGTGTACCACTTATTTCAGCTTAGGTTCGGCCAGTTGGTTTTGTAATTTCCACTGGTACACTTTGAAAGTCAAGTTACTCCTTTTTTACTCTCGTTTTCCTGTAAGATTCACCCTCCAGCTTAATGTCCAGAGTCCCGTGCGCGAGCTTGTCCACAATGGTATCCAGAGCAAGTTCATCATCGATAATTTCTTTCCAGTTCTTCAGAGGTAACTGAGTCGTAATTAATGTGGTTTTACCCTGGCGCTCCTCTAGGATGTCATGGAAGTCCATCACTATTTCGTGAGGGATCTTTTTGAGACCAATATCATCAATGATAAGTAGGTCTGTTTTTATTAAACGTTCCCGATACTTCAGATAAGTTCCATCTGCCCTTGTCATTAAAAGCTTCTCTATAAAAACGGAGACACCTATAAAGATGCAAGCAAATCCATTCCTGCAAGAGTATTCACCAATGGCCGTCGCAAGATAAGTTTTACCAACTCCCGTAGGGCCAGTTATTAAAATATTCCTCGGCGATTTTAAATATGACAAGCTCATTAGGTCTCTCACCAGCGTTTTTGTAATGCTTCTCTTTGCTGTCACATCAAGCCTTTCCAGAGTCGCATCGGTCCTGAAGTTTGCCGCCCTGATTCTCCTCTGTACACGACTGACTTCCCTGTGTAGTTTTTCATCCGTAATCAGTGAAGAAATAAATTCCATGTGACCCCAGCCGTGACTTGAAGCCTCATTTATTCTTTGATCCAGTGTCTGCAATGCTCCGAACAGTTTAAGGTCCAGCATCGTTTGTTTCGTTTGTTCAATCATTCTATCCTCCATTCTTACTGTAATAGTATTTCATCGATTCCTCTCAGATTCGGATTATCTTCTCTGGTTATTTTGTCTGCTCCTTTTTTTTGTAGATCGCTTTGATTATTCTTAATCACTCGTTCCAAATATTGGATCGTCTTCTGATCGAATTTATTTGCTATCGCTGACGCCATCTCCAGCTTCTCCCGAGAATGTTTTTTTGAAAGACCCAGGATGCCTTGAACTCGACGGAGGTTCTTCAAAGGGTATGGGCCAGAAAAAAGATCATCGACAAGAGAAGAAGTGGCCGCTCCAATTGATGTTGCCCAAGATTTTAGTTTTTGAATATCTTCATCTGCGTAGGCTTCTTGCCCCGGTGGATAATGTTTCGGATCAGTCACAAATTTATGAGTCGTCTTGCATCTTCCATGGAAAGCAACTCTTTCGCCGTCATGATAAATTTCAACACTCGTAGGAGTCGCCCAGATTTCGAGTTCCAATCCTCTCAGTTTATAAGGGGCCGAATAATAGTTTAGCTCAAAGGAGAGGTGGCAATCTCGGGACAGCTTGGCACGTGAGTAAATGCTAACTTGATAATCATTCGCTGGAAGTGGAATGAGGTGTAATTTTTCATTCTCAAACATTTCTCGACGGGATTTTCCGAAGATGCGGTGCTTGCGATTATTGAATAATTCCAGATATTCCCTCAGACATTGATTAAGCTCCTGAAGTGATGTGAACGTTCGGTTCCTGACACAGATAAAAAACCATCGTTGGAAAATCTGAATCGTCCTCTCGACAATCGCTTTATCCTGTGGCCTTTTCACTCTTGCTGGCACAACAGCCACTCCGTAATGTGCAGCAAGTCTGGTGTAGGCTGGATTAATTACCGGATCATACCTGTGGGCCTTCGTTACAGCTGATTTTAAATTATCTGGGGATAGAAGTTGGGAACAGCCGCCAAAAAAATTGAACATCCGAACATGTGAAGAAAGGAAGTCCTCCGACTTTTGGGACATGGTAAATTCTGCGAATGTATAGCGACTGCTACAAAGTACACCTACAAAAAATTCCGTCTTGATGGATTCGCCTGTTCCTAAGTTTATTAAGTCGATTCCATCGCAGTAATCAATCTCTATTCTTGATCCCGGAGCAAAGACTCGAACCATAGTGGCTGTAGAGCTAGGTGCTCGCTTCTGAAGTTGTTTCCAGAAGGCGGGATACTGAATGGAAATAAGATTTTTCTTTAACATCTCATCATGAATCACATTCAGTGAGATTCCTCTTTCCATTTGTTCACGGATATCTTGCCAGTCAATCACGCCGGCCCATGCATCTGAGGGGTGTAATGACCCTTCTTTAATGTCATGGTCTGGCGTGGAGTTCACTTCAAAGTACTTGGTGACAGTGTCACGGTGGATATTCAGGGTTCGAGCAATTTTTCTTTTACCGAAGCCCATCTTTTTTAGGCGTTTAATTTCGTCAACTTTTCTCACGTTTAGCTCCTTAGCGGCCATGGACTCACTTCCTTGTTAGTTGTAAGGAAATTGTCTCATGGAGGTTAAGGCCGAATAAAAGCGTGCTTAAGTGGTACACATTCCTAGGAAATTGGGTGGTACACTTTAATGGAAATTGAGTGGTACAGAATGGTGGAAATCAGGTGGTACACAATGGCGGAAATTCGACATCGGGTTGTATGAGTTCAAATGGGGAAGTGGTTTACGGGTTTATTTTTCTTATATCCAAGACAGTGGGGCAATCTGATGCTTTTGCTGCTTGGGGGAAACAAGAACTCCCAAAGTAC
>JBKJIA010000228.1:0-4297 GCA_046598735.1 Polyangiales bacterium | reverse complement strand
GGACTAGTCATCAGCTCCGTAATCTCTTCGAGATCCGTGCGCTGTCCCGCAATCATATCTGCTTCGGTGGTCCAGCCTTGGCGACTGCTGTCGCCACGATAGGCACCTTCTATCAGGGCCAGGATACCTTCCACATCTTGCAGCGTGGCGCGCCTAAATGAGCACGGCGTAGACATAAGGTTAGCGAGATCCAAATACGGCAGGACGCTTCTCTAACATGGCTTTGACACCTTCCATGTGGTCATGGGAATTCTGCGCGATGCCTTGGTAGGTGGCCGCTGCGTTCAATGCCTGGTCTAAGGTCTGATGTTGGGCTTGGTAGGCTGCCACTTTGGTCAGGCGAACTGCCAAGGGCGCGTTGCTTGCGATAAGCGCCGCCTTTTCGCGCGCGGTCTGCAGCAGCGCAGCGGACTCGACCACTTGCTGCACCAAGCCAATCTGCTCGGCTTCCTTCGAATCGAGAATGCGTGCGGTCAGCATCAGATCGAGCGCACGCGGAAAGCCAATCACGCGCGACAAAAAGAAGGCGCCGCCGTCGCCCGGTACCAAACCGAGCTTGACGAAAGTAGAGCCGAACTGGGCCTCGCGCGCGGCGATGCGAATGTCCGCCATGCACGCGAGATCGAGTCCGGCCCCGATGGCTGCGCCATTGACGGCCGCAATCAGCGGCTTTTCAAAGCGGGCGATGCGCCTGGGCACACGATGAATTCCATCGAGGTAATGTCCGCGCAGCGCGAACGGTTCGCCTGCGAACATGCCGGTTTTGTCGAGCATGGCCTTCACATCGCCACCAGCGCTGAAAGACTTGCCGGCGCCCGTCAGGATCACGCAGCGCACGTCGTCGTCGCGTTCGGCTGCGTCAAACGCGCGCTCGATGCTGGCGATCATCTCCATGCTGTAGGCATTGCGCGCCGACTCGCGATCGAGCGTGATCGTAGCGACATGACCTGAGGTTTCGTAACGAAGATCTGTCAGTTCCATCTTACCGTCCTCCAATCCACTCATTCATCCAGGGTGTGAAAGCCGCTTCCAGGCTCTCGCGGATCGGCATGACGCTCACATAGCATCGGGCGCGCGCGCGCCCACGCCGGCCGCACGCTCAAGCCGCACCAGCCGCAGGGCTGCGATCACGCCGACCGCGACGACCAATGTGCCGAGCGCAAAACTCAGGCGAAACGCAGCCGCCGAGCGCACGCCGCCCGCTGCCTCCACCACGGCAAACATGACTGCCATGCCCAACGCGTTGGCGATCGTCGCGCTCAGCGTCATCAGGCCCGATGCCGTGCCCAACAATTCAGGACCGACGCGCGAGGTTACGATCGCGACCGTACCCGGCGAGCTCAAGCCCAAACCCACGCCTGCGATGGCAAGGCCTGGCACCAAGATCAGCGTATTAGGTTCCGCACCCAACCCCATGAATGCCGCGGTGGATACGAGGATCGCGATGGCACCGAAGAATACCAGCCGCGCTGCCCCAAACCGTAAGGCCAGCCGACCCGCGAACGGACCCGTCAGGCCCATCGCCAGGGGGCGCCAGAAAAGCTGCAGTGACACCACCGACGGCGAAAAGTGCCACAGCTCCGACATCATGTAAGGCAGCGCAAGAAATGCCCCCATGTACGAAAAGTTGAGCGTAAAGCGGCAAATCAAGCTCAAGCTTACGTTGAGATCAGACAGTAAGAACGGTGGTAACACCGGGTTTTCGGCGCGGCGCTCGGCGGAAACGGCCCACGCGCAAGCCAGCGCGGCAACCGTAAGACCACCGAGCACGTGTCCATCGGCCAAACCGTAAGTGCCGAGCCAGGTCGCCGCGAGCATCAAGGCTAAAGACGCGAAGCCGACGGCACAGGAACCTTCCCAGTCGAAACGACCGTGCGTAGGAAAGCGTTGTTCTTCAAAGCCGACAAAGGCCGCAATTAAAGGCGGTAGACCGAGCAATACCTGACCTGCGAACAACCAGCGCCAAGAGACTACCTCGAGCAGACTGCCGCCGATCACAAGACCTAGCAGCGGCGAAATCGCCACCGTGCTCGTCCAGTAGCCTACGGGCGTGGCACGCTTGTCGGCGGGATAGAGGCTGGTCGAGATGGCTAGGCCCGCGGGTACCATCAGTGCCGTGCCCATGCCGGTAAACACGCGGGCTGCGATCAAGGGAATGATCGAAGGCGCGAGGGCAGAGCCCGCCATTCCTGCGAGCGCGAGCAGCGAGCCCACCACCCACAAACGTTTGCGACCGAAGTTGTCTGACAAGCGACCGGCTGCAGGTGTGAGCAGCGCGACGACCAGCATAGGTCCGAGGCTTACCCAGTTGGTCAGCGCGCGCTGCGAGCCCAAATCCTTGGCGATGGTGGGCAGCGCGGTCGTCAGAATAGTAAGCGTGATGTTGGAGCAAAAAATACCCCACAAGGTGACGACCAACGCAAAGCGTGCCTTGCGCATGGAACGTTCGTTCGCAGGCTCGGCAGATTCTGTGCTCAAGGCAGCGACACTACTCCTGGCGCGGCTTCATCGCGAGCTTGCATGCGCGGCCCACGCTATATCCGCTGGCGGAAACGGAGGAACGCCCATGGCCCAAAGGCTGGCAGTTCGCTGGGAAAAACAGGGGCGTGTAGCCCATGTGTGGTTGTGCAATCCGGACAAGCGCAACGCGATGGGACCGGCCTTCTGGTCGGAGCTGCCCGAAGTGATGGCCGAAATCTCGGCCGATGACGAGCTCGCCGCGGTCGCTCTATGCGCAGAGGGTCCGGCCTTTACGGTGGGCCTAGATCTGAAAGCGATGATGGGCACGATCACGCCGAGCGGTGGTCAGGTCGAAACGCGCAAGCGTCTGCTCGGCGAGATTCGCCGTTTGCAGGCCAGTATCAGCAGCGTTGCGGCGTGTCCGTTGCCGGTGGTGGCGGCCATCCAAGGTTATTGCTTGGGCGGCGGTGTCGATCTGATCTCGGCCTGTGACGTGCGCGTTGCGTCCAAAGACCTCGTGCTGAGCGTGCGAGAGATCAAGCTCGCCATGGTGGCCGACGTGGGTACCTTACAGCGCTTGCCGCGCTTGATAGGTCACGGTCATGTGGCCGAGCTCGCGTACACGGGCAAAGACATTGGTGCCGAGCGTTGCCGTCAGATCGGACTCGTCAATGACCTTTACGATTCGCGCGAAGACGCTATCGCTGCTGCGCACAAGCTTGCGGGCGAGATGGCAGAGAACTCGCCGCTCGTGCTGCGTGGCGTCAAGAATGTGCTGCAATACAGCGCCGAGCACACTATTGCAGAAGGCCTCGAGTACGTGGCCATGCACAACTCGACCTTCCTTTACTCAGATGATTTGGGCGAGGCGGTCCAAGCCTTCATGCAGAAGCGTCCTGCCCAGTTCAAAGGAAAGTAGATGAGTCATGACCATGCGTGTTTTCGTGACTCGACAACTTGTAGGCAACGCTCTCGAACGGCTCGCACGCGAGGTCGAGGTCGATCTGTGGACCGGGGAAGGCCAACCTTCACCAGACGCCATGCGTAAGCGTTTGCAAGGCTGCCAGGGCTTACTGTGTCTGTTGACCGACAAGGTGGACAGTAAGCTCATCGAATCGTGCCCTGAGCTGCGCGCGGTCGCGAGTTGCTCGGTAGGGCTCGATCACGTGGACATTCCCGCGCTCACGGCGCGTAAGATCCCCCTCGGCTACACGCCCGGCGTGCTCGTGGAAACCACGGCCGACCTGGCGTTTGCACTCTTGATCTCGGCCGCACGTCGCATCGTGGAAGCAGACCGTTTTGTGCGCGACGGGCACTGGACGCCCGCACGAAAATGGGAGCCGGACATGTTGGTGGGCCGTGACTTGTCGGGCGCTACGCTCGGCATCGTGGGCTTGGGCGAAATCGGCCAGGCGGTCGCACGACGCGCGCGCGGTTTTGGCATGCGCATCGTGTCTTGGACACGCTCAGGTCGCACAGTCGAGGGCATTGAAGCGGTGTCGCTCGATACCCTGCTCGCCGAGTCCGACTTCGTGAGTCTGCACGTCGCGCTGACGCCAGACACGCGCAACCTGATCGACCACGCGGCGATTCGGCGCATGAAACCCGGCGCCGTGTTGGTCAACACCGCACGCGGCGGCATCGTGGACGAAACGGCGCTCGCAGTTGCATTGCAGGAAGGTCGGCTGGCTGCAGCGGGTCTCGACGTGTTCGAGCAGGAGCCTGTGCCGCTCAACAATCCATTGCTGGCCTTGCCCAACGTGGTGGTGGCTCCGCACATCGGCAGTGCCTCGATAGCGACGCGCACCAAGATGGCCGATCTGAGTGTCGACAACAT
>JBKJIA010000682.1:0-4194 GCA_046598735.1 Polyangiales bacterium | reverse complement strand
CTGACTCAGCTGATAAGAAGCTTCGAAGTGCCCAACTGCGGCATCGAATCGTCCCTCTTCGAAGGCCACACGGCCCGCCATGAACAGGGCCTGAGCCTCACTCGGCCGCGCGTCTGCTTGCGCAAGGGCCACGCTCCGGCTCCCCCTCGCCACCTCAACAGCAAGCAGGCCAGCAAGCAAGGTGGCAAGCAACGCAACCCTACCGAGAATGTCCGCTCCGCGACGCCCTACAAACCGTGCCACCATGCAGCCCCCCCACGACAGCGCAATGCTAGTCGAGGGCACGCCAAAGCCCAACCATTCAAACGCTTTCTGTCGCGACCTCCCTCAGTCGCTGACAGGTCCATCCACTTTCACCTCGGAGTTACGCTAAACCGCAGGCCGCCGTCGTCGGTCGGCGGCACAGGTGTCGCCATTTCGTACCCTCGGTTGAAGGATCGGAGACGGCTCAGACATAGAAGCTGCGAGACCTACCGGGGCCAGAAGACGACGCCGAAAGCCATCGGCGGCGGCGGCGGGGCCAGAAGAGGATACACCATGAAGGAAGATACTCAGATTACTGGGCGCTCGGCTACGACCTCAGAAATCAGCGCGGTCAGCCAGAGACGCGATTTGGTGCCCAAGGCCGCTAGGCCGATCGCGGCGGGCCTGGTTCTCGCAGCGATGTGCTTCAGCGGGTGTGTCGAAACGCAAGTATCAAGCGAAGACGAAGACGAGGAGATGTACTCAGAGCCCGGCGACGACAAGCTGCTCCAGGGTGTGCAAAACGACTTGCTGTGGAAGACAAAGACCATCACCTACTGCTTCGTCACGCCCACCCTAGCGCAAATGCCATCCTCGGTGAGGAGTGTCGTCTCCAATGAGTCGCAGCTCCTCTCTAGATGGCGCGGCAGAATTCAAGAGTTCGTCTGGGCGATGAACCAGACCTGGCAGTCCGTGGGCGTGATCGACTTCCGTTGGCAGGAGGCGTGTGGCGCGGGGATGGTTCGTGTGACGTACAGCGACGACACGCCGACCGGTGGATGGGCCGGCCTGGGCCGAGTCGATGCACTCGCTAGCGGAATCCACCTGGACTCGGAGTATCTCGGCAACAGATACCCGACGGGACAGAACACCAACTATCACACGTACATTGTTGCGCACGAGTTCGGGCACACGCTGGGCTTCGAACACGAGCAGAACAGAAGTGACAGCACCTGTAAGGATTCGCAGGACTTCTCGGGCGCAGGCATCCGTCTTACTGGCTACGATCCCAACTCAGTCATGAACTACTGCAACTCGCAGCGCACTGAGCTTACCTCACTGGATCGCGCCGGCTTCAGCAAAGCCTACGCGTTCTTGGATTCTGGCGGTGGAACCACCGGAGGAACCACCGGAGGAACCACCGGAGACCCCTCATGCCGTGATAGCAACAGCTCTTGCAGCGTATGGGCGCGCAATGGCGAGTGCACCAAGAACCCCGGCTACATGCTCACCAACTGTTGCGCAAGCTGCAACGGCGGCAGTACCGGCTGCCACACGGTGCCTGCCAATGACACCAACTACTGCACGAGCGCCTGCACATGCAAAGTGGGTGAGGGAGATTGCGACAGCAACTCGCAGTGTGCGGCCGGCCTAGTCTGCCAGGAGCGAGGCAGCGTCGACCGCTGCGAAGCCCCGTCCACCGGCGGCTCTTGTAACAAGCCGCCGGTATATCGGGACAACGGGGGCACAGGGTATGGCGAGTGCCAAGGAGATTGCGACCGCGACTCCGACTGCGTGTCCGGGCTGCGTTGTATGCAGCTCAACACCGGCGACCGCGTACCTGGTTGCACAGGAACATCATCGAACAATAACGACTACTGCGCCGTGCCGGCCTGCATGTAGTTGGTGCGATCGCCACCCTTCAAACAGGCGAAGGAATCCAACTGCTAGGACATAGAGCCGTCGGGGCAGGACGGGTGTTGATTTGCCGCCGTGCCCCCCACCGCAACCCGCTCGACGAGGCGCTCATGGTACATCGCATTCTACTTCGGCCCATTCGCAGCATAAGGTTTCTTGCGATGTGGGGCTTACTGTCCCTCTCGGGCTGCACTCCGGTAGAGGGGGCGGAACTGGGCGGCGGTCCGGACGCAGGCACCACCGAAGGCTTAGACTTCGACGACAAGGCGCTCGCAACCTCCGATGTGGTCGGTAAGGTGTACGCGGGCTACCAGGGGTGGTTTGCTGCCGCAGGAGATGGCTCGACCCGAAATCGTTGGGTGCACTGGTCAAGAGGTACGACCCCATCGCCGGGCAATCAGACCTTCGAGCTTTGGCCGGACGTTCGTGAGTTCAGCACGACCTTTCAGACCGGTTATCGCAATCTCGGCAACGGCCAACCGGCAAAGCTCTTCTCTTCGTGGACGGAGAGCACGGTCGACACTCAGGTTAAGTGGATGAAAACCTACGGCATCGATGGCAGTGCAGTTCAGCGCTTCGGGTCCGAGCTCAGTGACTCCACCGCCAAGGCATCACGCGACCGCTTCTCGAACAACGTCCGCAAGGCTTCTGAGACCCACGGCCGCAAGTTCTACATCATGTATGACGTCAGCGGCTGGAGCGGGTTCCAGGAGCAAATCAAGTCTGACTGGAAGAACACGATCGTCAACACGCTCAAGCTCACGAGCTCAAGCGCCTATGCACGACACAACGGTAAGCCCGTCGTAAACATCTGGGGATTCGGTTTCACGGATCGCCCCGGTGACCGCGCGCAGTGCCTCGATGTGATCGCGTGGTTTAAAGCGCAAGGTTGCTACGTAATTGGTGGCGTCCCCGCTAGCTGGCGAACCTCGAGTGGCGACTCCAAACCAGGGTTTTCTGACGTCTACGCCAAGTTCGACATGCTGTCGCCGTGGGCCGTCGGCAGGTTTGCCAACATTGCGGGAGCAGACAACTGGCGCACTAAGCTCACCGACGACTGGAACACCTGCCAGGGCCGTGGGCAGGACTATCAGCCAGTCACCTTTCCCGGCTTTGCCTGGTCTAACTGGAATGGTGGAACGAGAAATCAGATACCGCGTCTGCATGGCGACTTCATGTGGAGGCAGTTCGCAAATATCCGCCAAGTCGGGATTCCGAGCGCATATGTCGCGATGTTCGACGAGTTCGACGAGGGAACCGCGATCGCCAAGGCCGCCGAGGACGCGAGTATGGCTCCGGTCGGCCAGTACTTTCTAACACTTGACGCGGATGGAACAAAAGTAAGCTCTGACTTCTACCTGCGCCTCGTGGGCGACGCGAACAAGATGCTGCAGAAGCAGACGAATCTCGTGTGGAGTCATCCCACTCCGCACTTCGCGAGTAACGCGAGCTTACCGTCGTGTACCAGCCGTGGCGCAACGGCTGCGGCCAACACTCGGATCAATGTGGGCGAGTGCTTGAAGTCGCCTGACGGGCGCTTTGCGGCCATCATGCAATCAGATGGGAACTTCGTTCTATACATGAGCGGCGGCGGCCCGCTGTGGTCGACCGGGACGAGCGGTACAGGCGCAACCTACTTGGCCGTGCAAAGCGATGGTAACACTGTGCTGTATGCCGCGACCGGCTCGAAGTGGAGCACCGGAACCGCCGGCCGGGGCACGAGCTCGCTCACGATGCGAGACGATGGAAACCTTACGCTCCGCACGAGCTCCGGTACGGTCACGTGGGCAAGCGGTACTTGCTGCCGTTGATGTTCGTCCATGCCCTTGGGCGAGGCAGGGTGAGTGCAGCAAGAACCCTAGTTACATGCTCACGAGCTGCTGCTCCAGCTGCAACGGCACGGGCGGCGGCACGCTCCGTGATGAATCAGGGCCAGCTAGTCGAGGTGAAGGACGGCGACGTCGCCGCACATATATCGCTGCGCTCGGACGACTCACTACGCGCTGCGCGACACGAATCGTCGATTCTAACGACCATAAAGGAGGACCGGAATGCGGATCAAAATCGGAACACTCGACGCGACCCTCTCGGCGAAGCTCCTGCTCGCGTGCGGCTGCGCCGCCCCCGCGGACAACTTAGACACCGAGTCTGTGAGCTCGGAGACGCAAACCGACGCGGGCACGTTCGAAGAAAAGGTCCTTGCTGGATGCGACGACACCATGTTGGTGAATGAGTATCTGGTCTCTCCGAACGGAGGGTATCGCCTCTACATGCAGGGGGACGGCAATCTCGTCCTCCGAAATGCGTCGACTG